>JAIOHL010000084.1 GCA_019913005.1 Anaerolineae bacterium
ACACTCAAATAGGGGCGAATATGGTTTTCAAACTGCTCTTCCGTTACACTTGTTGGAATCTGGCTCATCGGTTTTTGCTCTCCTTAGTCGTTGAGCATTATACCTTTGAGCCAGCCCCTAGATAAGTTTGAATCACTTCTACAATAGAAACAAAGAGATTGTCGAAAGGTTGGACGCCTGAAACTCTCTGTGACTGGATTTGTCGATTGTTCTCTTTAGGACTTGGCATTGATATCCAGTGGACACGGTGGGAAATCCTCTCAGGTAACCCGCTATTCCCACTTAATAATCAGACATGGGTATCTAGGCGCATAGGAAGCGAAACTTTTACGCCCTTTACGGAATACGTAAGACTCACCCTTCTAGCAAAAACCTCTGGCCTTTCAGAAAATTTACATAGCAGGACAATCAACTTTGTTACCTTTTGTGTTGATAAGATGTTACAAAATGAAGTTTCTGAATTCGAAGTTTATTTGAATGCTTTAAATTATTACATCGCATATGCAGCAACACCCGCCCCAACTGACGAATTTGAATGTACTTTATTATCTGTACTAGGGGAATACCTTTACAAGTTATGGGATGAGAAGCAACCCCGAAATAAAAAATACAAGATACCTGAGCAAAGTATTCGTTTGAAAACAATCGTGTTAAAGGCAATCTCAAGTACATTAAGAGAAAATCGTGAAGAATTTCTACCTCAAGAAACAGATGAACAAAGTCCAGACTATGAAATACGCTTCCAAAACTTTGACAGCGCTATTAGATCCAAAATAAGAAATTATCTAATAGGTGGCTTAATAACTGAGTTAAGGTGGTTTTTCGAACAACATGGTTATTCTGAGGATCATCGAATTCATACACGAGTAAAGGAATTCGTAGACTCTCGTAATGCCCTTGCTCACGAACATTGTTTTGACTCACAACGAAAGGGGAAACCTGAAAATATCCCGAATGAGATACTAAACATTAGGGGAATGATACCTCTCATGTTTGCCCTCATATTCGGGTATACAGGAGAATATTGGGATGTTTATACCGATTCGGCTGAAAAAATTCCAGAAAGAAACCCCTAATCAACTCAACCGTTCAATAATGGTGCCTGTGCCCAAACCACCGCCACAGCACATCGTTTGCAGGCCATAGCGTTTGTCATGGGTCTCCAAAGCGTGCAGTAGGGTCGTCATCAATCGCACCCCGGACGCCCCCAACGGATGCCCCAGCGCAATCGCCCCGCCATGTGCATTCACGCGGCTCATATCGGGATGATATTCCTTCTCCCACGCCAGCACCACCATCGCAAAGGCTTCATTAATTTCAATCAGGTCAATATCATTCAGCGTCAACTCGGCCCGATCCAATACCTTGCGTGTCGCGGGGATAGGGCCGCTCAACATCAACACCGGGTCAACCCCTACCAGCGTTTGGGCCACGATTCGGGCGCGGGGTTTTAAGCCCAAGTTTTTAGCCGTGTCCGCATCCATCACCAGTAATGCCGCCGCGCCATCTGAAATCTGGCTGGAATTTCCAGCGGTCACAATACCATTTTCTTTAAAGGCGGGCTTTAAGGATGCCATTTTTTCTAGCGAGGCATTGGCGCGGAAACCCTCATCATTACAGATGGTCACACGGTTGCCATTTTCATCTACCGTTTCGACGGGCACAATCTCGCGCGAAAACCAACCCTGCTGCGTGGCATGGGCCGCCCGTTGATGGCTTTGCAGGCTAAATTGATCGGCCTCAGCACGAGTGATATACCATTTTTCCGCCATCATCTCCGCTGAATCACCTTGATGCGTAATCGGGTAGACATTCAAAATTTCGGGCGTATAGGGAAATCCCGGCCCATTTTTGATGGTCGAGAGCATCGGCACACGCGACATACTTTCCACCCCGCCGACCACCATCACATCGGCCTGCCCACTGGCAATCATGCCATACGCCAAATGGAGCGCTTCTTGGCTCGACCCGCATTGGGTATCGAGGGTGGTGGCGGGGACATCAATCGGCAGTCCGGCGTGCAACCAGACCTGTCGCCCCACATTGACGGCCTGTTCCCCTGCCTGCGATACACACCCCCACAGCACCAACTCTATTTTCAGCGGGTCAAGTCCGGTGCCATCAAACAACGCCTTAACCGGAATCGCTCCCAACGCCACCGCATGGAGCCGACTTAGCCCACCGTCCCGCTTACCCGTCGGGGTGCGTGCCGCCTCAACAATCACCACTTCACGCGCCATAAAATTCACTTCCTTTGCTTGCTCTACCTTGTCAGGGATAATAACCGATGTACTATAGTGGTCGCCAAAAATAGTGGATTTTTCGAGAGGTTTCTCTCCCACCGATGAAAAACAGAACACCTATGCCCACCCTAGACGAAGAACGCGCCCTCTATGCCGACGGGTATCAATTGATTGCCGGAGTGGATGAAGCCGGACGTGGCAGCATCTTTGGTCCGGTCTGTGTTGGCATAGTCGTCTTGCCTTCGCAGAATTTGGATGACTTGGTACAAGAATTAAACGAGGTGCGTGATTCCAAAAAAATCTCACGGCGTAAGGTCTATCGGCTGTCCGATAAAATCAAAGAGGTCGCGGTCAGTTGGGGCGTGGGAGCAGCTTCGGCCCAAGAGGTGGACAAAATCCGTATCACAGCGGCGGTTTCGGAGGCGGGGTATCGTGCCCATGAGGATTTACAGAGCCGCACCCCGCTTGCAATAGACTATTTGCTGACCGACAGCCGCATGAATTTATCGAAATTGGCACTCCCCACCAAAGCAATTGTCAAAGGCGACATGCTGTGCCTCTCGATTGCCTGTGCTGCTATTCTTGCCAAAACTCAACATGATATTTTGGTGCGCCAACTTGCCGAACAATATGACGAGGTGTATCAGCTACAAACCAATGTCGGGTATGGCACAGCCGCCCATATTTACGCCGTTCGGAAACACGGCCATACCGACGACCACCGCAAAACGTTTATTTTAAAAGCTCGTCAGCTACCGCTACCTGAATAGGGCTTGCTCAAATCCAGCGCCAATTCAATCCCAACTGGGCAGTGATCCGAACCCATCACATCCGCCAAAATAACGGCTTCTTTGAGGGTGGGTTTCAGTTCGGGGGACATGATGAAATAATCGAGCCGCCAGCCAATATTCTTTTCGCGTGCACCGGATCGCACTGTCCACCATGAATAACGGCCTGTCATGTCAGGATAGAGATGGCGGAAGGTGTCTACATAGCCCATTGTGCCAATCACTTTGTCTAGCCACGCACGTTCTTCTGGCAAGAATCCCGAGTTCTTCTCATTCTGCTTGGCATTGGTCAAATCAATGGCTTGATGGGCGATATTGACATCCCCACAAAAAACCACTGGTTTACCTTTGGTGCGGCAGTTTTCGCAATAACTGAGAAACGCCTCGCTAAAGGCCAACTTAAAGGCCACACGCTCCGGGCCAGTCGTGCCGCTAGGGAAATAGGCATTGATGAACGTAAAGGCAGGATATTCAACCGTCAGTACCCGCCCCTCAATATCGAATTCAGACAGGCCCATTCCATACGACACTTCCAATGGCTTCACTTTACTATAAACGGCTAATCCGCTATACCCTTTTTTCTCCGCCGCCACCCAGTAGGATTTATAGCCTGTGACCTCGCGCAGAGCAGTCTCTAATTGGTCAGGATGGGCTTTGGTTTCTTGCAATGCCAAAATATCCGGGGATACCGAGGTGAACCAATCTAAAAAGCCTTTTTTGTAGACGGCGCGAATACCATTTACATTCCACGAAAGTAGTTTCGTCGTTGGGCCAGTCATTGAATTTTCTCCTTCAAATAGGGACTGTTGCATTTTAGCACAAATTTGCGAAAAACCGAACACCTGTTTGCTTGCATATTGCTTAGGGTGGGATGGGTTCGCTACAATGTGACACGCACCAGAAACGGAAGAATCAATGATGAATACAACTTGGCAAAAGCAATTGACAATTTGGTATCAAGCCGCCCGTCCGCGCAGTCTGACGGCGACCTATATCCCGGTAGCACTCGGCGGTGTGATGGCATGGGAATACGATCAATTTAACTTGTTTCGCTTTTTATTGGCGCTAATCGGGGTGCTGTTTTTGCAAATTAGTGCCAACCTACTGAACGAATATTTTGACCACAAGAAGGGTGCGGATGAGGGCAAAACACATGGCCTCGGCATGATTATCGCACGCGGTGTCCTCACCCCCCGCCAAGTTTTAATCGGCGGTGTGGTCACACTGGCGCTTGGCTGCTTGATCGGCCTCTATTTTGTCGCCATCACCGGGCTGTTGGTGTTATGGATTGGGGTCGCCGGAGCAGTCGTCGTGATTTTATATACGGCTGGCCCACTGCCATTGGCCTATATTGGATTAGGCGAACTGGCCGTCTTTGTTTTCATGGGGCCGCTGATTGTATGGGGTACATATTATGTACTGGCAGAAGAGGTCAATAATGATACCATTTGGGCTTCCCTGCCGATTGCCTTTCTGGTCGCCAACATCCTACACGCTAATAATTTGCGCGACTTGGATGCCGATAAAGCTAGGAACAAACGCACATTGGCGGTCATTTTTGGACGGCGTTTCGCGGTCTTGGAATATCAACTTCTGACGGTAGGAGCGTTTATTTCAACACTGATTCTGGTCATTTTAAATATCGCGCCTGTGACAACCCTGATTGTTATTTTTCTGCTGGCAGAAGCATGGATACTCAGCGTGATGGCCCAACATAAAGATAATCCCGCCGAACTGCATCAAGTATTTGTTCGCACCGCTCGGCTACACCGCTGGTTTGGCATCGCGTATGTCGTCGGCTGGCTGATTGGAATACTTATCTAAAAGGATTTACCTTTATCCATGACAAGTGCCGTTCCTTCAATGGACATTATACAATCCACAAAAACCAACAAAAATCTATGGGGATTGCTTGAAAATGCCTTCCTTACGTTATTGGTACTGATTTTTGTAGGGCATCTCTTCATCTATCTCGCCTTTGGCATCAACCTGATTCAATTCCCGTTTGACTATGACCAAGCGGAAGGCATGGAACTCAACAATGCCATCTTGATAGCCGACGGTAAATGCCCTTATTGTGATAACGACCCCTTCCCATTTTATGCCAGCGGCTACCCCCCCTTTTATCATATAGTGATGGCACCCTTCGTCTGGATTTTTGGGCCGGAATATTGGTACGGGCGGCTGATTGTGTTTGTCGGGACATTGGTCACGGCAGGAGCGATTGGATGGGCTGTACAGCATCAAACCCGCCATAAAACCGTCGGTCTCATCGCAGGCTTGGCATTCCTAGCCTCTAATTACGTCTATCATATCGCCCCGCTCCTCCGCCAACATCTGTTTATGGTCATGCTGGAAACATTGGCGGTTATCTTGGTGACAGTAGCGCACGAATACCCAGATTCCGAAAAACACAAACGGCGGCGGTTGCTTATTCTGGGATGTATCTTATTGGTCGCGGCGGGTTATACCAAACAACTGGCCTATGCGACAGTCGTGGCGGTCTTTTTGTGGATGTTCCTGCGTAATCCCCGCCGAGCCATTGTCTATGGGGCAGGTGTGATTGCGGCAGCCGGGGCGATTTTTGCCATTCTCTATCTCATCACGGATGGTTATTGGTACACCAATATCATCGCCTCAAATGTGAATCCCTTTGTGCCGGGGCAGTTTTCTGGCCTAATGAAACAATATCTCCGGCTACACTGGTCTATATTGACGTTAGCGGGGTTGATGGTGGCCTACGAACTTTATTTCACGCGCTTATCGTTGTACAGCCTATGGTTTTTGGCGGCGACAGCGAATACGGCCCTCGCAGGGAAATGGGGGGCAGGCGACAGCTATTTTGTAACCAGTTTGGCGGCGGTCTGTATCCTCGCGGGGATTTTTGTCGCCAAGACCCTGCAAGGCGACTGGAAATTCCCGGAAAATTATCTGACCCGTCTGTTGGGATTTTTGAAAAAACCACTGGCTAATCACCGTACCCGTGTAACATCGGTAGCTGGGTTTTTGTCACTCAGTTTGGTGCTGATATACAGCCTGACCGTGCTTAAGCTGCCCACCAGCGGCCCGATTTTTGGCAAATTGAGTGATGCGTTGGGTGTCGAACCGAAATTCGGACACCGCTATCCCCTCTATGATTCGGCGGGCTGGACAGTTGGCTATGCGGTAACGGGTCACTTCACCACCGACGAAGATGCGGCGAACGGCTGGAAAATCGTAGATCGTATCCGGCACACCGAAGGTCTGGTCATTTCGGAGGATGCGGGGTTTACCATTCAGGCAGGGCGGGAAGTTATCATCAACGGCGTGCAGCTAAAAAATCTGTATGAACAGGGCAAGTATGACCCCACCGAACTAATCGCCATGTTGGAAAATCACGAATTTGGCTTAATCGTCCTGCGGGCGGGTTTCTATCCTCCCCCCATCCTCGAGACGATTTATGATGCCTATGCTGTCACCGAGGCCATCCCCATGAACGGCTTTAATTATGAACTTTGGACACCCAGCCCGACATGGAACGAGCGCCGCGCCCTCCGCGATTATCTTAAATCTGCCACTCCCGAGGCCGCGCCATTTGCGGTGCAATTCAATATCCCCGAAAATGAAAGGGTCTCAACGTGGCTGCAAAAACAAATGAATCGGTGGGGGTGGCAGCCAGAAAATTTGCCCGAAACTGCCGAGAATCCTTGTGCGGACTATCCCTTTATCCGTCAAAATCACCGCGTCATTTTACATATTTGCCAAACTTCAACAGGCGAGGGAATGCAGCAGCTAGAGATTGAGGTTCCGCCGCCCAGCCCTTATTGATTGGAGCAAAAAGATGAACGTTCTTTTTATCGCCGCCGAAGCCGACCCTTTTGCCAAAACGGGTGGTCTAGGCGATGTAGTCGGCAGTCTCCCCAACGCACTCCGCAAATTAGGCATTGATGCGCGGGTGCTGATTCCGCATTATGGCACAATTGACGGCGAAAAATATGGCCTCACCTATAATTTTCAATTTCGCCATACCCGCACAGTGGGCACAGCCGATGTGCTGGTCAGCAAAACCGACTATAAGGGTGTGCCGATTTATTTCTTGCAAAGTTGGCCCTTCTTTAGCGAACGTTACGTCTATACCGACACCAATTGGGACAATCAGCGGTTTATCTTTTTCTCACAGGCGGCAATGGGCGCGGTGTGGGAACTGGCGAACGGGGCGGATGGCGAAAATTGGTGGCCGGATGTTATTCATGTACATGACTGGCACACTGGGTTAATCCCCTTTTTGTTGCATACCACCCGTTTCGTGGATGGCTGGAACAAGGTTGCCTCGGTCATTTCGATTCACAATATGGCCTATCAGGGCAAAATGGCAGGTGTCTGGCTGGATGCAGTTGGATTGCCCTCCCGTGATCATTGGGCACTAGAGATGACCAATCACGGCGGTGATTTGTTGGCGATTGGCTTGGCCTATGCCGAAAAATTGAATACGGTCAGTCCGAATCATGCCACCGAACTGCATTATCCACGTTTTGGCGAAGGGCTTGAGACCTTAATCTGGGTACGGGATCGTGATTTCTCCGGCATTTTGAACGGGTTGGACATGGAACTTTATAATCCTGCCACCGACCCGCGTATCTTCCGAAAATTTGACGCCGCTAATTTCCGCACGGAGCGCATTCACAACAAACGTAGTCTGCAAGAATTGGTTGGCCTGCCTGTCAGTGACGACATTCCGGTGATTGGCTTGGTATCGCGGTTGGTAGATCAAAAAGGTATAGACTTGGCGGTTGATGCCCTGCGCTGGCTGTGTGTGGATTCGGATGTGCAAGTCATCGCGTTGGGATCGGGGGAGGATAAGTTACAATTTGCCCTGTGGAAACTGAGTAATGACTTTCATTGGAAAGTGCGGGCCTACACGACCTATGACCCCATTTTAGCACAGCGCATCTATGCAGGCAGTGACTTTTTGTTGATGCCAAGCCGCTATGAGCCATGTGGCACGTCCCAAATGATCGCCCTGCGCTATGGCTGCCTGCCGATTGTGCGGGAGACGGGTGGGCTAAAAGATACGGTGACGAATTATGACAATGGGTCTGGCAGCGTGGGGACAGGGTTTTCGTTCCTGTGGGAGACGCCGGAAGCCGTATTGGGGACAATGCGCTGGGCGATTGACACTTATCGGCATAAACGCAAGGCTTTTGAGCGGATGCAGGAGCGCGGAATGCGGATAGATTGGGCGTGGGACAAGAGCGCTCAACAGTATATTGACCTGTATGAAAGCGCTATTCGGGTCAAGCGCGGCTGGCTGAAGGGCTAGGCATCTATCCGGGACATTTTGGCTTAAAATCAGGAGTTTCAAAATTATATTATTCAAAAATAGAAGACGCGCCCTATGATTGTGAGTTATATAAGCCAGAGGTGAAATCCGTAACGGCAGTTACGCTTTCAGTGAGGTTTAGGCATGAAAGAGGGTTAAAAGGGGTTAGGGGGTTTCATAGCGGCTAATAAACGGAGGCGGGAATAGGCGCTGTGAAACGGGATGTACTTGTCAAGTGCCAGCACTTGATATGTGAGAGGGTTATATTTGGCCGTAAACCTCAAGGAAATATGCTAGGGTAGCCCATCCTAATTTCTAGGAATCTTCTAACGTCCATCGAACGATATTATGTTAGGATACAAACATAGATCAAGCACTCTTTGAGAGACATGATGGGTCAAGGGCCAGTTCACAACATTGCCATATTTGTCTTAGGGCCTTTTTTCAGCGAAACATGGTCGCTGTTGAAAAACATAGCGTTAAAAGAGTGTGGGCGCTATAAAAGTGAAGGTTTTAACTATGCAGTCACTGATTTGCCAATTGATGAAACTACCACCCTTTATCTTTTGAACCCGCCAGAAAACCGGGGACTATTCTATTCAGATATTGGGGTGATTAAATCAGAATTCAACATTTCATCTATTGGCTTTATTGTAATGGTGGATTTTTCTAAACCCCAAACCCTTACCTTTGCTCAAAGCCTTTGGTATAGCACCAAAGCATACTGGGATTCTGTTATAGTTCTCGCTGATACACGCAATAAATTTGGTAAGACTAGGCAAGATCAATATATCGAAGAAATGTATCAGCATGTATTGGGCGGTAAATGGTCAGCACAAGTTTATCCTTGTGACGTAAGACAGCAACGATACAAAGTATTAGAAGTGGTGTCCCACCTACTTAATTTGATGTCGGATCAGCCCAATATCGAGGCTATACAAAAAAAGATACGCACCGAAATTGAGGTTGGAATTCAAGAGCACACCGTTCAAATCTTATTGGTAGAGCCTTTTTACCCTAATGAGGCGGGCGTCCAAACCGAGGCTAAACAACAACCATTTGTGTTACCAGAACGTATTGAAATCGAGGCTTGCTGTACAATCGAATTTCATAAAGTGCCGAAAGATAAATGGCTCAAGTTTGAATGGATGGAAACCTTTCATCTGCAACATCCAAATTCCTTACTGGGGTGTATTGTTTTGCTCAATCCCCTGCTATCCATGACATCTCCTAAAGTTACGGAAATCGTAAGGCATTTCGAGTCTTTCTCACCATACCCTTGTGTTTTTATGGGATACTTAGAAGATGGTTATTCCATGAGTAGACAGATTGATAGGCTCACGAGATTAAGCCAAGCATCAGATGAGGTTGTTTTAATAGGAAACATCCATAAACCAGAAGATGCTAAACGAGCCGTCAAAAGGCTGATGGATGCGTTTCCAAATGATGAATTGGCATGTCATATAAAAGAAAAGTTGGTATAAGGGCATACTATTGGATATTGACGGCTTCCCCATCGGTATATTTCTTTTTTTGGCCCTCACGGTATTTGGGTTGTGCATCAGCGTGAGTTTATTGATTATGGCCCGCATTTCGGATGACAAAGAAACCAGTGTACTTAAACAAGTTTGGCAAACTTTTTTTGGCAAGCCCACTCCCCCACATGAGATACCGGATGATTTAGGGAAACACGATCACGAATAGGGTAAGGGTTCTAACAAAGGTGGTATTGGGATGACATCTTCTTCGATACGGTTAGGGAAATTTCTGGGGATTGAAGTTGGCTTGAACTATAGCCTCTTGCTGATTGCCGCGTTGGTCACGTTCCAAATTTCCAGTCTGGTCTTGCCCAATGAAGCTCCCGGCTACAGTGAAGTGTTCTATTGGACAATCGGGATGGCGACGGCGGTGGTCTTTTTCCTTTCCATCCTCTGGCATGAATTCGCCCACGCGCTGATGGCTCGCTTCTTTAAGGTGCGCGTCCGTCGGATTGTGCTGTTTTTTATGGGTGGGGTAGCAGAAATTGAAGACGAACCGCGCACCCCTGCACAGGAATTTTGGATTGCACTGGTTGGGCCATTGAGCAGTCTGTTTTTGGGGGTTGTCTTTATCATCCTCTATCTGCCTTTGGGTCATCATGATATTTATGGTGAAGTGTTTTTCTGGCTGGGTGAGATCAATATCGTACTGGCGGTTTTTAACATGATTCCGGCTTTCCCATTGGATGGGGGGCGAGTATTCCGGGCCATTTTCTGGTTCTTCAGCAAGAACTATCTACGCGCCACCCGCTTGGCAAGCTATCTAAGTCAGGGAATCGCTTATCTCGCCATTCTCAGCGGTCTGCTTTCGGTGTTCACAGGGCGAGTGTTGATGGGCAGCGGCTTGTGGGGCATCCTGTTAGGTTGGTTTTTGTTAGGGGCAGCCAAGAGCCATTTGCAGACTGCCCAAGTGCGCGAGAGCCTGCGCGGGATTCCATTAGGACGTTTGGTGCGACAGGGGCAACCGCTCAATCCGGATTGGCCGCTGGCGTATGCGATTGACCGGATGGCAATCGGTGGTTCGGTCACTTCCTCCCCGGTGATTCGGGATGGGCATACGATTGGCTATCTGTCGTTGGATGTGCTGCGACGCATTCCCCGGATTGGCTGGGGCGGGGTGCGGGTTGAAAATGTGATGACGCCGATTAACACCGTGCGGTCAGTAGATGCCTATCAAGATTTGTATGACACCCTGCGGAATGAGGATTTGCAGCGCGAACCCTATTTGCTTATCACGGCTAACCAACAGCCAATTGGGTTACTGTCGCAGCGGGAATTGATCGCTTTTGCCGAACAGCAGGCACGCGGCGTCTAGCAGTCAGCGAGAAGTTTAAAATTTCAAAACGCAGACCGGACACAGGTTGTTTTCCCGGTCTGTTTTTTGTATAGTTCAAGTCGCTTGGAACCATTTGAAAATTGAAAGAATAGTGGGCAAGTCCCTTATGCGATTTTCACGGAAAGTCAGAGTCATTCTGGCGATTCTGGCAGTGATTGTTCTAGTATCAGGCGCGTTGGCGGGGTATGCCACTTATTCCTTTTACTTTAGCCCCATCCCCAAAACCGACGGCTCACTTCGGGTTGCCGGATTACAAAGTGAAGTCGTTATCTACCGCGATAATTGGGCAGTGCCCCATATTTATGCCGATAACACCCATGACCTATTTTTTGCACAAGGGTATGTTCATGCCCAAGACCGCTGGTGGCAGATGGAAATCAGCCGCTATTTGGGGATGGGGCGACTCAGTGAACTGGTTGGGGTCAATGAAACGATCCAGAATGCAGATTGGGCGATTCGCACACTGGGATGGTACGACGAGGCTCAAAGGGATTTGGAAGCTACCTCCCCCGAAACACTGGTCATTCTTGAGGCCTACAGCGCCGGGGTCAATGCTTATATCCATGACCAAAGTCCCAAAGACCTTGCGACGGAATACAGCCTGTTAGGGTTGGATGCTGTGCTGGGGATTTTGGGTGGCGATTTTGAATTGGAAGCGTGGCAGCCCATAGATTCACTGCTGTGGTTCAAATTGATGGCATGGGAACAAGACGCCAGTCTCTGGTCGGAAATTGAACAGGCCGAACTTTCGCGTAAACTCGAACCCGACCTGCTTGAAAGTTATGACGGGGGGTATCCCTACAATTTACATCCGACGGTGTTTAATAATGCCGAATTGGGATTGACTCCCGTTCATTCACCCTCACCGACCAAGCCACCTATTTTGCCTGATGAGGCGACGTTTGAAGGGCCGATGGGGGCACTTGATATGCCGCTGGTGGGAGGATTGTCGCCCGAATTGATGACGATACTCGGCTTTACGACCAGTCCGGCGTCGAGTGCATGGGTTATTCAAGGGGCACATACCGAAAGTGGTTATCCCCTCATCGCCAATGATTGGCAGCAAGCACCAGAAATCCCTTCGGCATGGTTTGAAATGGGCCTGCACTGCATCGCGTTTAGTCCCGAATGCCCCTACAATATCGTTGGTTTTACCAGCGCCGGTGTGCCGGGGGTGTTGATTGGGCATAACGATCAAATCGCGTGGGGCATGTCGAGTTTAGGGGCAGATACCCAAGACCTCTATTTGCTGCGATTGAATCCTGAAGACCCGACCCAATATGAATTTGAGGGCGAATGGATACCGTTGGAGCAGCAGACCGTCCAGATCAAGGTGCGCGACGCCGAACCCATAGAATATACCATCTATCAAACCCGCTTTGGCCCGGTCATCACGGATTTGGACACCGCCCTGCTCGATGCGAAGATTTTTAAGAATCCACATCAAGCGATTGCACTGCATTGGACAGGATTGCAGACCGCAAGTGATCCGGTTGGGGTTGTCTTACAAATAAACCGCGCCCAAAATTGGGAAGAATTCCGCACGGCGCTATCGGGTTGGCAAACGACCCCGATGGATTTCCTGTATGCCGATACACTGGGCAATATTGGCGCTCAAGTGGCGGGGTGGCTGCCAGTACGCCGAGTGGGACACACCGGACAAGTACCCGTATCCGGTTGGGAAGATCGTTATGAAT
>JAIOHL010000085.1 GCA_019913005.1 Anaerolineae bacterium
GGCTCATATCATTCAATCCGCCAAAGCCGCCACCCATATTGTCCATGTCGCTCATCGGAACCGCTTTACCCATGCGTCCCATCGGCGCAGGATTGTTCCGATAGCCACGCCCCCATGGGCCGCCCACCGAGGTCGGATAGTACCAAGTCGGCATGGTGGTCAGCACATTGGCAAATCGTTTAATGATTTCCTGCTCGATGCCAAACATGACGGCATAGGGGATAAATTGGTCAAATTTGCTGCTGACCTGCTCCATATCGCTGTGTTTTTCGATGTCATCCAGATATTTGCGGAAAGCCCGCCAATTGGTGGCTGCCTGTGACCCCTTTTGCGTTTTGGCTGGCATAACATCCGCGAACAAAAATGCCGCCGCACTGCCGATGACCACACCGACTGCCGGGGCCATAATCAATGGGGAAATAAAGCTGAGGCCGTCGGAAAACCAGATTCCCAAGAAGCCGAGCACCAAACCAATGACCCCCATCATATACCAACGCTGGCGGGTGGCATCCGGGGCTTTCTCAAAATAACCACGCTCAATCAACTCTTGATACATGGCTTTTTTGATGCCGGGGATTTTCTTGTAGAACTTCTCTTTGAGATCGGAGAGTTCGACCTCATCCTTACCAAAACTAGGCCCAAAGATGCCTGACATCAATTCACGTTCATAATTGGTCAGGGGGGCGTCGAAATTTTTGGTGTTGTGGAAGACAAATTCGGTACTGCCAAACATGCCAAAAACGCCTTCTTTGTCTTTTTGTTCGATGACCAAGAAGCCGCGCCGCGCCAAATCTACCAGCGTCGCCATCATGTCGCGCATATCGAATTTCTCATCCAACAGCAGGCCAACCACAGCGGGCAGTTCTTCATCGGGGAGTTCGGTCAAATATTCGGGTGCGACAAGGGCCTGCGGGTCACGTCCGCGCGTCATGAAACGCACCAACACCAGCGCAACCGTCCCGATGCCAATCAGTGCCCCCAGAATTACAAGTATGAGCGAAATAATCGGCTGGATATTTTCGACATAGAAACGTTCGCGGTCATAGCCCCCCTGCCAATCGGGTTTTTCCATTTGGGGGTTATGTGGATACTGCACCCGTACTTCCAATTCATCACCCTTTTTCATGATACCGGGGGATTGCCATGTAATGGTGCTGCCCTGCACATTTTCGCGCCATGTGTCGGGATAGCTGGCGGTTTTATCAATCGGCGTTCCGGCAGGCATATTGACCGTGACGAGGGCTTCATCAATTGGAAATGCTCGATCACCGGGGATGGCGACCCAATAGAGTTGATCGCCGTCTTCATACGAACGCAGGCCGCCATAGACCGTATATCGAATATCAATGGTGCGGGTTTGTCCACTTTGGGCTTGGGAGCGGAAGAAATATTTGATGGACAGCCATTTGCCGTCGTTCGTCACGCAATAATAGCCCGCCACATCAATGCACCCCGGCGTTAGGGCTGCCCCCGCATCCGTCACGGTGACGTTATCAATATTTTCGGTGCGCTTAAGGGGGATTTCAGCAAAGCCAAAACTATACGGGCCAGTTTCAATATCGAGGACATAACTTTCGGTGACGTTGTAGCGATTGGCGGAGGTGTCCACATTATCTATGGTCACGTCGTATCGTGCCCATCGCAGTGAACGCCCATCGCCTGTGCTAAATGCGGAAATATTTTGTCGGAATAAGCTAAAAACTATACCCCCTGCAATGAGCAGGGCTATCCCAATTTTTGTACCATTTTTCATAGTGCCATCCTATTGAGGACTGGATTGAATAAGGGCGTTTTTAATTATAGCAGAGGCGCGGGGGATGGATGCGGTGCTGTCGGCCCTAAAATGTGGGGTTATTGATAGGGACATTTAGGCAAGTGGGTCGAGGGCGGCGACAAAATCGAAGCGCGATTTTGTCCATTGCAGAAACGCTCCTATTTTGAACTCTTCCCCATTCATCTTTGTTTCTTCTTCGACGCTGCTTGTTGAGAAGATAACTGTCCCATAGGGCGTTTCGATTAGCATGAACGGCTGGTTACTCTCAAGAAGATACCTTTTATCAATTGCGCGATATACACCGGATGACATTTCAGGAGGTGCCCAGTTCAAATCTCTGATTTTTCCATCTATCTCACCTTCTTCGGTGCTTAACTCACTCTCCCTTTCGATATAGTGCAAATACTTTGTGATAAGCGGCTCTACAATAACTTGATACCGTTCACCGGCGACTAATTTCTCACTCTCGCAATGAGGATCAAATATGAAGAGTGTTTGACCGTTATCGAACTGAAGTACAAGGTAACGATCAAAGACAGATCCTTCATATACGGCATGAGGATTGTTTGCAATCAAAATCCCTGAAACAAAATTTTCCATATTCGTCTACCCGTAAGCATTGACCAGATCAAGTACCTGTTTGAGCAATTCTTCGCGCCGATATTGGCCTTTTTGGATGACCTTTTGAACATAGCCATTCAGCCGTTGACGATCATCGCTGCTCAGGTCAAGGGCCGTGACGACAACAATGGGAATCCGCCGCCATTCCTCATGTTCGCGCATGGCCTCGATAAATTGGAAGCCGTCCATTTCCGGCATCATCAAATCCAAGACAATCACAGCAGGGCGATTTTCCGCCATGACCTGTAAGGCGATCTTGCCATTTTCGGCCTCACTAACACGCCAGCCTTCGCTTTCCAAAATTTCGCGTACCATCGTGCGGGTCGAGGTGTCATCTTCGACCACCATGACCGGACAGGGGGGATTCTCGCAGCTATATTTTCGCAGCGTCTTGAGTAGGATTTCGGCGCGTAATGGCTTGGTGATGTAATCAGATGCCCCTAGCGTGAAGCCGATTTTGCGGTCATCCACAATCGTGACCATTACAACGGGGATATGTCCGATTTCAGGGTCAGCCTTGAGCAGGGCCAAAACTCCCCATCCATCAATATCCGGCATCATCACGTCGAGGGTAATGACTGTTGGGTGGAGTTCCTTTGCCAAGCGGAGGCCTTCGCGTCCACCAGAGGCCGTTACGACCTTGAAGCCTTCTTTGGTGAGATAGTGCTCCATCATCTCAC
This sequence comes from Anaerolineae bacterium, assembly GCA_019913005.1. Classification (GTDB taxonomy): domain Bacteria; phylum Chloroflexota; class Anaerolineae; order Aggregatilineales; family J027; genus CFX10. The sequence goes on from JAIOHL010000085.1 coordinate 3,076, forward strand.
GCACGGCAGAGTCGTCATCAATCACTAAGATGGTCACATTCTTGGTCGCGCTTGCTGATGGGGTCTCTACTGGAAGTGGTATCGGGGCAGGCGCTTCTTGAATAGGGGTAGGTGGTTTGACGGTTGGATCAATCACACGGCGTGGAAGGGTGACGGTAAAGGTTGATCCCTTGCCCAATTCGCTTTCGACCTTGACGTCCCCGCCCATCATCAGGCTGAAATGACGGCAAATTGCCAACCCCAAGCCTGTCCCGCCATATTTGCGCGTGGTCGAGGAGTCGGCCTGTGTGAATTCTTTAAATACATTGTCAATCTGGCTGGGTGCAATCCCGATCCCCGTGTCCTCTACTTGGAAGACCAGATATTCCATGCCATGTGTATATCGGCTGGCAGCGCTGAGGGTGATTTTGCCGTTTTGGGTGAATTTCGCGGCGTTACTCACCAGATTGGAGAGGACTTGGCGTACTTTAGTCAGGTCGGCGTGCATCGCGCCCAAATTGGTGGAATATTGCATCACCTCAAGGACGTTATTGTTCTTTTCAACCAGCGGGCGACCTGTATTGGCAACGGTTTCCAGCAGTTCTGTTACTGAAAAAGTTTCCAGATAAAGCTCCATCTTGCCAGCCTCAATTTTGCTGAGGTCAAGCACATCATTAATTAGCCCCAACAGATGCTGGCCGTTGTCAATCACACGCTGCATCCGGTCTTGCTGCTGCTCCGTTACTGGGCCATATTTACTGGCTAACATCAGGCCCGTATAGCCTAAAATGGCGTTCAGTGGGGTACGCAGTTCGTGGCTCATATTGGCAAGGAAGGTGCTCTTGGCGCGATTCGCTTCTAAGGCACGATCACGAGTCAGCATCAACTCAGTAGCGATATTGTTAAAGGAATTGGCAACTTGTGCCAATTCATCATGATTGTCAAGTTTGAATGTGTCGCTGGTGTCGCCACTAATCATGCGTTTCGAGGTGTAATCCAACGCCGCGATGGTTTTCTTGACCGCCAGATAAAAGCCAATAAATAGGTAGACGGTGATCGCTAACCCCACCAATGCGACGGCAATGACGGCGTTCCGGCGCATCGCAAACTCATCAATGCGTTCTTGTAATAAGTTGTCCAATTCAGGCGAAACTTGGGTGTAGAAGCTAAAATTTTCGTCAATTGCCTCGGTTGAAAGTTCATAGAAGCGATCTGAGTCCAGCGTTATGGTCGCGTTTTCCTCGCGCACCACCCGTAAAAACACACCATTGATGGTCTGTAAATATTGCTCGATGGTATGGTTATGGCGTTCAACGTCCTCTTCTAAAGCATTTTCTACATCGGAGTCTGCCCCAAAGACGTAATCAAATCCTTTGAGATTGCTTTTTAAATTGGATTCTACAAGGCCGGAAAATAGTTCAAGGCGTGTTTGCTCCGCCGGGGTAATTTCGTCTTTGGTGGTGATGACTAAACTATAATTGCGAATTTGGCTGAGAAATTGGGTTCGCATGGGCAGTCGGATGACCAGCGTATCCATCAAATAGTAGCTTTCGATGCGCGGGTCTAAAATCAGGTTGGAGTTATTACCCACAACGGTGATGAGATCAAGAATTTCGTCTACCAATACATCGTGACCATCAATACTTCGTTCGGCGCTTAATTCATAAAAATTGACCTTTAGACGTGCCCATGAGGTCTTAAAATCTTCCCAATATTCGGTAGCCCCAAGCGCCTTGCCCAATCTAGCGTCTATTTTGTCTACAGCTTGAATATCGAGGTCTATTTCGGCTTGTTTGGCTTCTAGCTCGTCTTGATACTCGGTCTGCCCGCCCAGATAAATGGTGGCAAGCGCGGCGTGCTGCTGGATGTGTTGTAAAAGTGTCAGCACTGGTTCGTTATATTCCAGCCCCACCTGCTCCTTGTTTGCAAAATCAATGTCTTTGTTTATTTGCCTGAGATACTGGTTTAAGCTAAAGGCTAATGGCAGCAGCAAAAGCAATCCGATAAGTGAAAACTTAGCTGGATACTTAAGCCGATTCATTAGCGCGATGGCGGGGGCAAAAAAAGCGTTCATACGCAGGTTTAATCCTTTGCTCAAAAGCGGAACAGATAAAGGAATCGTGCTTTTGAGGAACTTTTTCAGTTTACATCGTGCGACGGGTTCGTCACAATATCATAGTTCATTTAGTAAGCATGATGCTATAATTTTGTCGCTAAAATTCGTAAATTCATGGCATTTTTGTCCAAGAGGAGGCCCGGTGGTCAAACTGGTATTGTTGTTTAAACATCCGCGTGATGAGGACGCCTTTGAAGAGGGTTATGTGCGTACTCTGCCTCTGCTGGAACAAATGCCGGGCATTCTGCGTCGTCAAGCCAATACGGTATTGGGGGGGCCGTTTGGGGCATCGCCCTACTATCGCATCCTTGAATTCTATTTTGACAGCTACGAGAAATTGGACGTGGCGATGACTTCACCGCAGGGGGTTGCCGCTGGACGTGCTTTGATGGAATATGCGGGAACTATCGTGGACTTGGTTTTCGTAGATGTGTTTGAAGATAACACGCCGCTGAACTAAGCCTCTACTTGAAACTCTTGCGCTGTGAGTTTCTCAAACAATGGGCTTAAGCCCAATTGTTCGTTGGGCAATTTCTAAACAAAAAGGGTAGGCTATTTCTGAACCTACCCCCGTTCCAAATTCAAGTTTTTACTGATCGGCCTATTTGTGCTTGCGGCTCTTATGCCGCCATGTATAGAGAGGCAATAAGGCAGCCTGTACTCCATCCAACACCCGATTTTGCGCTTTCTTGGCAAGATAGGCGGCCCGTCCAGCCGAAAACAGCGTATGGGCGGGACTAATCTCCCCTTCACCCATTTGTACAACAACGGCGGCCCATGTCAAGCCTGCGCCAAATGCGACCATCGCTACTTTGTCACCGGGTTTCAAACGGCCTTCTTCAATAGCCTCGACCATTGCCAGCGGTACGGACGCGGCGGATGTGTTGCCATATTTGTGGACATTGACATAAAACTTGTCCAGCGGTTGCCGCAGTAATTTGGCTCCCGCTTCGATAATGCGGGCATTGGCTTGATGCGGAATGAATAGCGCGATGTCGTCGGGGAGCAAGCCCGCTTGAGAAACCACGCGCTTAAGCGAACCAGCTACCGCCCGAGTCGCAAATTTGAACACCGTTTGTCCATCCATCCGAATGAAATTTTCGCGGTTTTCTACGCCTTCAAAATCAATCGGCTTGGTGCTACCAGCGGCGGGGACAATCAGTGCCTCAGCCCCTGACCCATCTGAGCCAAGTTCAAAGGCCAGCACCCCGCTCGGTTGGTCAGTCGCGGTCAACACCACAGCGGCGGCGGCATCCCCGAACAACACACAGGTGGTGCGATCGGTGTAATCGAGGGCAAAGGATATAATTTCGACCCCCACTACCAAAATATTGTTATAGCCACCAGCTTTGATGAACTGGTCGGCAGTGGTGAGGGCATAGACCCAGCCCGAACAGCCTGCTCCAAGCTGGAATGCCCCGCACTCCGCCCCAAGCATATGTTGGATTTGGCTAGAGACCGGCGGCAATAAATAGTCTGGTGAAGAAGTGGCAACAATTATTAAGTCAAGGTCTTTGGCGGTTAAGCCTGCCATTTCAATCGCCGGGATTGAAGCGGCAACAGCCATGCTAGAATTGGTATCTTTTTCGGTACGGATATGGCGTTCTTTGATCCCGGTACGCTGGGTAATCCATTCATCGCTCGTATCCACCATTTTTTCGAGATCGGCGTTGGTCAGCACTCGCTCAGGGACGTACTTTCCCCAACCTGCAATTTTGGCATAACGTTCCGGCGGCATAAGACGTCGGCTTCCTTTCAGAACTCACCTAATGGGGATTATTTAATTTTTAGGGATACGGTTCTAGGCGCTACGTTCTGAGGAGGACAATGTTGGCAACAAATCACCAGCAGCCTTGACCACGCTCTGAATGTTGACACCCCGACCCCGCATAACAATCCAGTATAACCCGGCTGTCAAGGTGAGTCCACCCAGTAGTTGCATATGGGGGGACAGATGGCGCAGGCGTTCTAACCGCCATGCCATCAGACGGTCAAACATATTGTGGTCATGTTCGCCGACGAGTTGGGCATAGAGCGCGGCGACAAAGGCTTCGGAAGGGTCAACTTCCGGCATCGCTAGTTGGATTTGTTCGGCGATGTGAATCAAATTCTTGACATACAAATCGCCCGTTAAGCCATAGCGGGTCAAGAGGGCCGTTGTGCTGACGACGCCTTTTAATAAACCATCAGCATGATCGGCGAGAAGATTTTGGAGGATGATTTCGTATTGGCTGTTGCTTGCGTTCACCGCGTATTCCTTAAAAACTCAGTGCTTTGTGTCAGGCGTTGTTTTTTCTGACCCGACGTTTCCGTTTGACTTCTTCAGCAACCCTTCCAAACGAAATCCCCTTGGAGGTCAAATCGTCATGCAGGGTGGACAAAGTACGATGATAGAGTGATTTAATCGCGCCCTCGGTGCGGTTCATCATCTCGCCTATTTCCTGATTCGACATGCGCTCGACGAATTTGAGGAAGATCAATTGTTGGCGTTCTTCTGGTAGGCGTCGAATGCTTGCCAACAGGAATTCTTGTTCTTCCTTGTGTTCGGTCAAGATATCCGGCGCGTCGGTCAAAATCTTGTTCGCCAAAAATTCATCGAGAGGGATAACTTTGTGCCGATCATTGTCTCGATGCCAATTGGCGACTAAATTATGCGCGATACGATAGAGCCATGCCGAAAAGGGCACACCGCGATCATCATAATTTTCGATATGTGCCATTGCCCGAATAAACACCCGTGCTGTCAAATCTTCGGCATCTTCGTGGCTACCCATGCGATAATAGAAATAGTTGTAAATGCGCTTGACGTAGCGTTGATACAACTCGCCGAAAGCCATCTTGTCTTCGGCGGCAAGGGCGACCAGTTCGCTTTCTTCGGCGCTGGCATAATCGAAGTCTGGTGGGCGCGTATCATTCTTCATCAAAATAAGGAAACACCTCTCCCCGCAGGAAGTTGCGGGTCTACAAGCAACGAGGGCGAAGTTTAACGAAATTTTTTCGCCTGTCAATGAGACTCTTTGGCTAGGGCACGGTAGATGCGCTCCAAGAGTGGTGTGTACCCAAGTATATTTTCAATGACCAATTCCCCATTTTGCCCACTGAACGCCAATTGAGTCCCATCTGGGCTGAGAGAAAGAGCTTTTTTAGTTGGACGAAGTGAATTGGAAGAAAAACTGTGAATTTCGCTCCACGTTAAGGTATCCCAGACACGTACAGTGTTATCGAAACTTGAGCTTGCTAAATGAGTAGCCTGCCAGTCTAGTCGTTCTATATCATCGGTATGCCCAATTAATGAAATGGAATTTGTATATGAATACCTCTGGGAATCCCATTGCCAGATTTCAATGTTTGAACCATTGCTTACGGCAATTTCTTCATCATTTGGATTCCATACCATGTCATAAATATCAGATGGAGTTATTGGTATTGTTCCAACAAGTTGATAATCTGAATTGGTTGTATCCCAGATGAAAATAGTGTTTCCGCTTTCTGCCGCTAGACGTGAGCCATCTTTGTTCCAAGCAATGTTTTTGACGGAATAAGGATATGACTCTGTAGCGAGAACTTGAACTGCTTTCCCTATTGGAACATCTAATATCACGACGTAATCCAGTGAATTTATGGCAAGCCTATTGTCGTCTTGCCAGTTAATGGTCTCTGCTGTGGGGTAGCTCATCGGAAAAGTTGTCAGGCGAGTGGGGTTGTTTAAATAGGTAGTATCCCAGATCAATACCTTTTGTCCGCCCCGTCTTTCATCATAAGTATTTATGGCAAGATAATTTCCGCTCTGACTCCATGCAATTTCATGAACTTTTTCCATCTTTCCCATGTCAAGATTCAATATCGGCTGACCGAGATTGGAATATAACCATAATTCTTGATCGTAATAAGTTGCAGGAGCTAAATCAGCTTCGAGAACTACAGCCAGAACCTCACCATTTGGATGCCATTCCGAAAATCTCACGAAACCATTGCTTGGAGTTTGTAGATGATTTCCGGCAACCACCACTTTGTGAAAACCCACTATGCAAAAGAGAAAACTGATGAAAGCCAAACCCCTTATGGTTTTTAGCACATTCAAATCCTTTCCTCAAAAATGAAAGGCTGATTGAGAGTATCCAAGTAGAGACTAACAATCCATCGGCTTTTTGACCCACACGAACGCAATACTGTCAGGAAACCACTGCTTGACGCGAGACAACCCATTATGGATAATCCGACTCGATTTTATACCCAAAATGGATTGAAGGGTGTTTCATGCAACTGACTATTGAGGGCCAAGCGCCGCTGCATGGCGATTATCACCCCTCCGGCAACAGCAACGCTGCGATTGCAACATTGGCGGCGTCGTTATTGACTGATGCCCCTGTCACCTTACGCCGTGTTCCCAATGCCCAAAACGTGGCGAATGTTTTAGAAATCGCTCGGCAGCTTGGCGCAACCATAACCGAAATTGAACCCGGCACGCTGCAAATTCAGACCCCGCATGTCAAAAGCCGGGTACTTGACCTGACCACGACCCGTCGCGCCCCCGCCAGTATGTTATTCCTTGCCCCGATGATTGCCCGGCGGCGGCATGTGCGGATTGAATGGGCCGAGTCGCTGAGTCGGATTCGCACGCATATGACGGCTTTGCGTGATTTGGGCCAAGAAATCGAAATTGATGGCACGGCGGTCAATCTTACAGCGGTGGAATGGGACACCAAGTCTATTTTATTGACCGAAATGAGCGTGACTGCTACGGCGCTGGTGTGTATGCTGGCGGCGGCACTCGGCAAACAAACCACGATTTATAATGCCGCCTCAGAGCCGCATCTCCGCACCTTGCAGCAGCAGTTGGTGCAGATGGGCGCAAGAATCGAGGGCATTGGCTCGAATTTGCTGACGATTTATGGCATTGGGGAGAATTTTAAAGGCACAACGATTGATCTGCCCTCCGACCATATTGAAATCGCTAGTATTGCCGCGATTGCCGCCATGACCGAGGGGCACATCACCATTCACGATGTCCACCCACCTGACCTGCAAATGATTCTCAAAGGGTATGAGCGGCTCGGCCTCAATTTTTATCTGGAAGCGCCGAAAAACGGCAATGGCAAACACATTTTGCACATCCCCGAACAACAAAATATGCGGGTGGCGCGGCTGGCGGATGAAACCGATGTCTCGATTGATACGGCCCCGTGGCCCGGATTCCCCTCCGACCTTGTAGCGATGGCAGCGGTTCTAGCGACCCAGACACGCGGTACGACCCTGATTCACGAAAAACTGTACGACAACCGCCTGCTGTTTACCGATAAATTGAAAGGGATGGGTGCTCAAATTTTGTTGTGTGACCCACACCGCGCCATCGTCATCGGCAAGAGTCATCTGCGCGGGGAATATATTGATTCGCCAGATGTACGAACGGGCTTGGGCCTGTTTGCGGCGACGCTGTGTGCTGAGGGTAAATCCACCATTGATAACGCAGAGTTGATGAACTACGTCTTTGAAAATGTGGTGCAAAAACTCATCACCCTCGGCGCTCAGATTCAGGTAGCCGATTTATGATTGACCTGCCGATTCAATATCACACCATCGGCGGCCTCAAAACCCGTGTGGCGATCATTGGCGAAGGGCCGGTGGTGCTTTTGCTGCATGGCTGGGGTGGCGCGATTCACAGCATGGCCCCGGTAGCAGTGCAAATGGCGGGCAATGGTTATACCGCGCATGTGCTTGATCTACCCGGTTTTGGGGAAACCGAACTGCCCCCAACCGCATGGAGCGTCCCGGATTATGCGCGATGGGTGGTGCAGTATTTGGATGCGGCGGGTTTAGATAAGGTCTATTTAATCGGGCATTCGTTTGGCGGACGTATCAGCTTGATTTTAGGGGCGGATTATCCGGAACGGGTATGCAAAATCGCCCTCTCCAACAGCGCCGGGGTCAAATTACCGCCTCCGTTCAAACTGCGGATGTATTATACGGGCCGCCAAGTATTGATGACGGTTTTGAGCCTGCCCGGTCTAGGCGGATTAAAAGAAAAGACGCGCCTGTATCTGCGTAAAAAATTCGGCTCATCGGATTATCTAAACGCTGGCCCGTTGGCGGAAACCTTTAAATTGGTTGTCGCCCAAGATTTAGTCCCCTATGCGCGGCGTATCAGAGCTTCCACCTTATTATTTTGGGGTGATCAAGATATGGATACCCCATTGGCGGAAGGGCGTGTATTGGAACGTGAAATCCCCGATGCGGGCTTGATAGTGTTTGAAGGCGCAGGGCATTTTGCCTATCTCGATAATCTGCCGCGTTTTGTGCATATCGTGACTCATTTTTTCAAACAGGATTAAGCATGATTGTTGTACTACTCTTGGCTGCATTATGGGCCGCGCTCACTTGCTGGCGTGTTTATCGGTTGGCCCGTTTTTTCCAAATTGAAGAATACATGTCCAGTCGCTTTTTGCGCTGGATCATTGCCAAACGCGAACGCAGCACGCCCAACCGTTTTGTAGAGGGTGTCGTGACGGGTTTCGTGTTGATGGTCGCATTGACCACCTTTGGCCTTGATACGCTGGCGATTCATGTGGGTTTTTGGGCGGCCATTATTGTGTTTATCGCATGGCCCGAACCTGTCATAGAGGTTAAGAAAACATTCAAAGCCACTCAACGCGCCGTGCGGTTATTGGGTACGGCATTTGTGCTGGCGATTGTGTTCAATTTAGGCTTATCCCTGATGTTGGCAAGCCTAGCCGATGAAATTACGGGCAGCACATTGGGAGCAGTCTCGCTGATTGGCATGATCGCCTATCTACTTGCGCCATTGGCCCTCTCTGCCGCCAATATGTTGATGTACCCGGTCGAATCCACGATGCGGCGTATGTTCCGCGAACGTGCCCGTCAGCGCTTGGCTCAATCGCGGGTCAAGGTGATTGGCATCACGGGCAGTTTTGGCAAGACCAGCACCAAAGATTATCTATATCATATTTTGAGTGGGCGTTATAAGGTTATCAAGACGCCGAAAAGCTATAACACACTCATGGGAGTGTGTCTGGTCATCAATAACGAGTTCGACCCCAACGCAGGCGATGATTATTTCATTATCGAAATGGGAGCCTATATCCCCGGCGAAATCAAACGCATTTGTGAATTAACCAAGCCCCAAGCAGGTATTGTCACCGCAGTCGGCCCGCAGCATTTGGAGCGTTTTGGCACATTGGAAAATGTCGTCACCGCCAAATATGAGTTAGTGGAGGCCGTGCCCCAAGATGGATTCGTGGTTTTTAATTTTGATGATGATTTGGTGCGGGGCATGGGTCAGGGTGGTTATCCGGATACGTGTATCGGGGTGTCCTATGGCAATCCGCCGCGTGAAGATGCCCGTCTGATTGCCCAAAATATCCAGCATACCCTTGATGGCCTTAAATTTGATGTGGTGAATCGGCAGACAGGTGAGGAACGCACCTTTAGCACGACCTTAATTGGTTTGCACAACGTCACCAATATCCTGTTGGCGACGGGGGTGGCGCATCAATTGGGTATGTCATTAGCTGAAATCGGGTTGCGTGTAGCGACGTTAACCGCTACGGAACACCGTCTCAAACAAACCCGCCTGCCGAATGGGGTCATGATGTTGGATGATGCCTACAACACCAATCCAATCGGGTCGGCGAGTGCGTTAGAGGTGTTAAAACTCAACCAACATGGACGACGGGTATTGATTACCCCCGGTATGGTCGAACTCGGCCCACTGCATGAACAAGAAAATGAAAAACTGGGCCAGCGGGCGGCGGCGGCCTGTACCGATATTGTGTTGGTAGGGGTGGAGCAAACCAAACCGATTCAGCGCGGCGTCAAAAATGCCGGGTTTGATGAAGGTCATCTGCATGTTTTTGAGACCGTGACTGAGGCGATTCAATGGTATCAGGCTGAATTGAAGGCAGGTGACGCGGTACTGATACTCAATGACCTGCCCGATAACTATATGTAAATACAGGGCAAATCTTAGCTTTGCCCCTACTAGGGAATCATGAAATATGGCAAATAACAAATTGACGGTGGGCGTGATTTTTGGTAGTCGTTCGGTGGAACACGATGTTTCGATTGTAACGGCCCAACAGATCATGCAGGCCATGGATCCCAATAAATATGAGATTGTGCCGCTGTATATCACCCGTGATGGTCGCTGGCTGAGTGGGCCGGGTCTGCGTGACATCCAAAATTATCAATTGGACGATATTTCGCAGGTGGCAACGGTCTATGAGGTAATGTTTTCCTCCAACACCCACTACCCCGGCATTATTTACCCCCCATTGGCAGGCCGTCTGCAAAAAAATACCTTCCAGCGCATTGATATCGCTTTTTGCGCGGTGCATGGTACACATGGGGAAGATGGTACACTGCAAGGGCTGTTGGAAATGGCGAATATCCCCTACATTGGCACAGGGGTTTTGGCCTCGGCGATTGCCAACCACAAAATCGTGGCGAAGGCTCTGCTGAAACAATATGACATCCCCGTGTTGGAGGCGGTTGCCTTTACGCGGCGCGATTGGCTGGCGAACCCCACCCCGATTTTGGAGCGTATCACCGAGCAGGGCTATCCGGCGTTTGTGAAGCCCGCCACTCTCGGTTCCAGCATCGGCATCGCCAAGATTGAAAACGAAGACCAAGCCCGAATGCACATTGACGTTGCGGCCAGCCTTGCCCAAGATTTATTGGTCGAACGTGCGCTCGTCGGCGGGGTCGAAATCAACTGCTCGGTGATGGGCAATATTGAAATCGAAGCGTCAGTTTTGGAGCAGCCCCTCTCTGGTGAAGCCTTTTTGACCTATGACGAAAAATACATGCGTGGCAAGGGTGGCAAAGCGGCGGGCATGAAAGGCGCGGATCGTATTATCCCCGCCCCGATTAGCCCTGAATTGACCGCCAAGATTCAAGACATCGCCAAGCGTGCTTTCCTTGCCATTCAAGGGCAGGGCATCGCCCGGATTGATTTTCTGGTCAAACCGGATTTGGGCGAGGTGTGGCTGAATGAAATCAATACCCTGCCGGGGTCGCTGTCGTTTTATTTGTGGGAAAAATCCGGCAAGACTGCCGCGCAGGTGGTAGATGAATTGATTCAACTCGGTTTGCAGCGCCATGCCGAAAAACGCCAAACCACCTTCGATTATCGCAGTAAATTATTGGAACATGCGGCGCAGCGTGGGGTGGCGGGTGTCAAGAAATAATGCGGCTGAAAAATGAACTCCACCGCTTCATAGACCCGCTGATCGCATGGCGGAATGGGGCGGGATGGCGTTCAAAATTAGCTGATTTGCCCGATGGGGAATATCGTGTGCCGCTCGATGTTCCCTACGTCCCCCAATTTGCCAGCCCTGAACGCATCAATGACTACATCCATCACGGCTATGATGGCACCCAAGACCCCCATTGGGCCGTGTTTGGCTCATCCGATCCCCAAGATTATGCTTTTTGGTCACATCGGGTATGTGCGCTGGCGGTCATTAAAATGGCGATTGAGGCGCATCAACCCCATACCCCTGCGCCGACGCTGTGGCAGTTAACCCAAGCGGGACTCACCGAAGGGGGTTATGTGATACGGGATGCACAGGGCCGCTGGATTGATGAAGGTTGGTACTTCGCAGCACAGGTCAAACTAGCCGCCCAATATGGCCTACAACTTAAAGGGTACAGCTATGCGTCCCCGCTCGGAATTTGTTATCATGTGTGGCAGGGGTCTCTGGTCGCTGCGACGGTGACACCGGAGCTTGGGGAGCAGAAACCACAATCGCGCCGCTATGGGGGACATTCGGTGCTGCTGCATGGGTTTCGATGGCGGGAGGGCCGCCCGACTGACTATCTCCTCCACAACCCCTCTGGTCGCTATCCTGAATTGCAGGCTTCTGCGTGGATACCTGCCCGAAAATTCCATCAAGCCTATGCCTATCGCTTTGCTGCATTCATCACTGAGGAGTAAATCAATTTTTATGATGCGCTTGAATCCAATGACCGAAGAAGAGCTTGTGCCTTATCTTGAGTTTTTAATGGTGGACTACGCCAACGAAAAAGTGAAAGCGGGAAATTGGCCTGCTGACCAAGCGATGGAACTTTCTAAAGCCGAATTTGCCCGCCTGCTGCCGGATGGTGTTCATTCACCCAATCAGTACCTATTTTCGATTTTTGACGAAACCAAAGGGCAAAATGTTGGGGCCATTTGGTTTGCGGTGCGCGGTGAGGGAAGTCAAAAGTCCGCATGGATTTATGACCTGCTAGTGCATGAGCAATTTCGGCGGCAGGGCTATGCTACCCAAGCGATGTTGGCCCTCGAAGATGAAGTGAAAAAACTGGGTCTGACGACGATTGGCCTGCATGTGTTTGGGCATAACCCATCGGCCTATGCCCTGTATCAGAAAATCGGTTATGAAACGACCAATATCGTCATGGCGAAAAAATTAGAATAATCCCCGGTTGGTAAAAGCAACTGAGGGTGGGCTAACCTCTGACCCCATTTATCTGTTACAATAAAATATTGTCAGTTGAATGGAACAATCAAACTATTAGTTTCGTCTACAGCGTGAAATGTTTATCTTTGAGAACTCCATTTCACGCTTAATCTCGGAGAGGCTTCAGTGCCCTATCAATCGAGAGGGAATCGTCGTAATAATGTGCAGCTTGGCGCCACACGGGTTTATGCTGGTGCTGTGCCGCGTCGTATCCCTGAATCCATCCTTGATGCCATCCCCGGTGGATTAGCGTGGTTGGCACTAGGCGTTGTGGTGCTTGGCGCGATTTATGCTCCTATGACGATGATGTTGGGCGCGGCGCTGTTGGGCATGTATTCTGCCGTGCGTTTTCTGTTTGCCGGAGTCGCTGTGTTGATGGGCCTGCGGCGCATTCGCACATGGGAAGCCCGGGATTGGCGCAAATATTATGCCAAACACGCCAACGACCTCAGTTTGCCGTTGGAAAAAGTACATCACGTCATCATCATCCCCAATTACAAAGAAGACCTCGACACCTTGCGGACGACGCTAGATCGTCTTGCGATGCAGCCCAACGCGCTGGATGCCATCACGATAGTTTTGGCGATGGAATCCGGCGACCCCGCTGGTATTGCCAAAGGTGAAATCCTCAAAGCAGAGTATGATCGCCTGTTTGCCAACTTCTTCTTCCCGGTGCATCCCAAAGGATTGCATAACGAGATTCAGTGCAAATCAGCCAATCAAGCATGGGCAGCACGCTGGGCAAGGCGGCAGTTGGTGGATGAAATGGGCATGAACATTCATCACATTGTCGTGACAACGATGGACGCCGATACGCTGTGGCATCCGCGCCACTTTGAGGCATTGGGGGTGATGTTTGCCCTCGATGATCGCCGCTATTCCGCGTTTTGGCAAGCCCCCATTCGTTATCATGGTAATGTCTGGGAAATTAATCCCTTTATGCGCCTGCTGCACGCCTATTCCTCGGCATGGGAATTGGCCTATATCGCGGCTCCGTGGTGGCGTGCGCTGCCGATGTCATCCTACTCCATGAGCCTGAAATTGTTGGACAACATGGGCTATTGGGACTCGGATGTGATTGCCGACGAATGGCATATGTATATCAAGTCGTTTTTCAAACGCGAAGGCGATTTGGTGCTGCGCCCGATGTTTTTCCCATTTTTGGCGTGTGCCACAACGGGGAAAAATGTCTGGGATTCCGTGATGCGCCGCTATCGCCAAACGCTGCGTCATGCGTGGGGGGCCAAAGAAATCGGCTATGCCATCGGGCAAATGAATGAACACCCCTCAACAGGTTTCATGAATGGGTTTAAGCTGGTTTTTCGCGTAGCCCATGACAATTTACTGGCTGGAGCAGGCTGGGTGATTATCACGCTGGGGACACAGCTTCCCGCATTACTACACCCTGAAGTGGTGCGTGAAAACTCGAATGCCCTGCCGTTTATCTTGTTGCAGGTCGGGTTTTTGATTGTGATTATCATGACCCTGTTTGTGTTTTTTGTAGATGCTCGGCTGCGACCACCGCGTCCGGCGGGCAATGTCAGCACACGCAAAGAACGCTTGATGACCCTGTTAAGCATCCCGATGCTGCCGACCATCACCCTAATCTGCGTGGCTTTCCCGGTGGTACAGGCTCAAACCCAATTGATGCTGGGGATGCCGCTGGAATTTAAGGTCACGAAAAAAAACTAAACTCACGCACTTGAGATGATGAAGCCCCTGACCAGATGGGGCTTTTTTTGTTTCGCGTGGCAAAAATGGCGTGTACCGCCCTATGGCGATATAACATTGATTTATAGTCAATTATTTAAGAAAACGGGCCTATGAACGCACTGCTTACGAAAATTTCTAAACGGCTTCATCCCGGTTTTGAGAGTCTTGGCGCTCGCAATATTGGGTTGCTTGCCGATACCTTGGCGTTTTTTTTGTACACGCCTGTAGCTTTGATAGGGATTGTATGGCTTGTATTAGAAACAGATCAAGGGGTGATACAACGCGAATGGCCCATGCTGATGACCTTGTTGATCTTTATCGCCTTAGCCGAGCGACTTGACTTTTTTCTCGCTTTGTCTATGGGGACAGAACAGGTCTCTACACAGGGGTCACTGGCACCGATTATCACATGGTCGGGGGTACTGCTGTTTGGCCCAACCGTTTTCTGGCTTCAGTTTCTGGTGGCGGTTGGGGACTACTTCTATGAATGGTGGCGTGCCCCCCGTCTGAGTTTTGTATTTTGGAATGTTTTCCGCCGATTTCTTGGGGAAGTTGTTTCATGCACGATAGCAGGGTTGTTGGCCTTAAGTATTTATGAGGGACTAGGCGGTGAATATCCCCTCCCAAGCCTGAAAGCCGACGATTTCGTGTTAGGACTGGCTGCGATTCTTGCCCATATTGGGATTGCCCAATTGTTTGACCTCCCCTACACGATTTACATCTTGCGTCAAATTTATATTTCGCCAGAGTTTCGGGCTGGCTTCAGAAATGTTCTGTTGGTGGTTCTCTTATCCATGGCTACCAGTTTTCTCATCGAACCGTTTGGGGTATTGGGGGCTGGCGTTTATTCAGGAGATGGTTTCTTAGCCTTCTTGATGTTTGCGACAGGGTTATTGCTCATTTGTGTGCTGCTTTACCGCCTAAGTAAATCAGTGGACAGCAGTCAACAGCGTTCGCGTGAGATGGAACTCTTGGAGCAGATGAGCCGCGCAATCTTGAATGGGCCGCCGGATGCTTCAGCGCTGCCGGAGATTTTGAAAACGCATGTCCCACCTATGTTTCTCAGTTCAGCAATCTTTATTCGGTTGTATCCAGACCGTACCCTGCTGGATCATGTGATTAATCAGTATCAGCCCGACGCTGATTTCTGGCAGTGGTTAAGCAGCCAAAAAGAACCCGTCACCATCAAAGCGAAAGAAATCATGCCTTGGGCAAATAAACCTGCTGTTTTTTCGATGCTGGCTGTGCCGATATTGGATGCAGAAACCCGTGAAACAAGTGGCGGCATTTATTTTGGGGGTCTCCGTATTGGAAAGATGGATCGCTTTAAGCTACCTTTGCAATCCCTCGCCGCACAAATTGCCTCGGCTTTACATAGCGCCAAGACCTATCAGGAGACCTTAACTCATCAGAAAACGATGCAAGAATTAGCGTTTGCAGGCAAGGTACAGGCCAGTTTCTTACCGAGTGAACTGCCACAGGTGACAGGTTGGCAGTTGGCGGCAACCATTGACTCCGCCCGCGAGACCTGCGGTGATTTTTATGATTTGATTGCCCTGCCCGATGGTAAATTAGGATTTGTGGTGGCGGATGTGGCGGATAAGGGGACAGGCGCGGCGCTATTTATGGCTCTCAGCCGCACTTTGATTCGTACCTATGCCTTTGAATATCCCGACGAGCCTGCGACTGTGTTACGGGCGGCTAATCAACGCATTTTGCAGGATACGCGCACCAATCTTTTTGTGACGGCCTTTTATGGCGTGCTGAACCCTGCCGATGGGATGTTGACCTATGCGAGTGCAGGGCATAACCCGGCCTTTGTTTTGAATATCAAAGATGGTGAGGGCGTACAAAAATTAGCCAAGACGGGTATCCCGATGGGCATGTTTGATACAGGCAAATGGAAACAACAGTCTCATCAGCTTGCCCCTGCCGATGTGTTAATTATGTATACCGATGGTGTGACCGAGGCGCAGGACATCGCAGGTAATTTGTATTCCGAAGCTCGCCTACTCAAGACCATTCGGGCTAATCCTGCACTGAGTTGTAACCATATGCGCGACATGGTGGTCACGGATATTCACCAATTTGTGGGGAATGCTCCGCAATCAGATGACATTACGTTGATGTTGGTCATGCGTAATCCAAATTAAAGGTAGCCGCCGAGCCATCATCGGGCAGGCGTATTCGACGATTTGCGACATTTGGTGTAAACCTATTGCGTGATTTTTTGATTCATAAATCGGAGCGGCATCGGTGTTGAAAAAATTGGGTTTAGGCATCTGGGTCGGCTTATTATTTGGGGTCATGGCGTGCAATTTGAGCGGGGCAGAGGAAGGTAATGCGCTGCCCACGCGGACATTGCCACCAGCGGCCTTGTTTACTTTACCCCCCATACCAAGCCAAGCGCCGTTGGTTGCAGGTCAAATCAACGCGACCCCGATTCCCACCAATACGCCTGAACCTGTTTGCACCAGTGATACCACCCTGCGCCAAGTGCGTTATAAGGCGGAGGCGACACTCGATTGGCCGACTCAATCCGTACAAGTGCAGCAAACCACCATTTATCGCAATGATTCACAAGATTATTTACATGAGATTGTCTTCCATGCCGAACCCAATCATTTACCGGATATTATGGCCCTTGAGCAGGTTGTGGACGCAGATGGGCATGTCATCGAGGGTGTCACTTTAGAGGGGACACGCTTATCTGTCCCATTACAGGATAAACTCGGCTCGAATTGCGAAATTGTGCTGCATTTAAATTTCAGCCTCAAATTACCCGCGATTTATGACAGCTATGGGGGCCGTTGGGGTTATCTGGGATACAGCTTCCGCCAGACGAATTTGGGTCTATGGTTGCCGACCATCGCTATTTATCAGGGGGATGGCAATTGGTACGTCCCGCGTGAATACAACATTGGCGAGCAAACCATGCCGATAGCGGGCGATTATGACGTGGAACTGACGGTGGTCAATGCGCCCCCCTCTTTGCAAGTGGCAGGGCCGGGGGAGGTTGCCCAACCCGAAAGCGATGTTTGGACATTTAAACTCGACGGTGCCCGCGATTTATCTATCAGCCTGAGCGATGCCGTCCAGAAAACGAGCGCGATGGCCGGTGGGGTATTGGTCGAACTCTATTATTTCCCCGATAACGCCCCGACAGGCCTAAACCCGGCGGGTCATGCGCTGGATACTGCCCAAAAAGCCCTCGTTGTCTTTGCCCAATCTTATGGGCCATATCCCTATGATCGCCTCGTGATTGTTGAAGGGGATTTTCCGGATGGCATGGAATTTACAGGCATGGTGTTTGTCAGCGAGGCGTGGTTCCGGACATGGAGCGGCAATAATAACGATTGGTTGACCATCATCACCGCCCATGAAATATCCCATCAGTGGTGGTATGGCCTTGTGAGCAACGATCAGGGCCTTAACCCGTATTTGGATGAGGCATTGGCGACGTACAGCGAACTGCTGTTTTTTGAGCGCACCGACCCTGAACAAGTCAATTGGTGGTGGAATTTCCGTATTCTAAAACACCCCACCGAAGATGCGGTGGATTCGCCCGTGTACAATTTCACCGCGTTTCGAGGCTATATTGATGCCGTTTATCTGCGCGGCGTGTTGATGCTGCAAGATGTTCGAGATATGGTGGGAGATGCGGCATTTTTTGCGTGGCTGAAAACCTATGTCGCCAATAATCGGGGACGGATTGCTACCCCGCCAGATTTGTGGGGGAGTTTGCCACCCGATGAATTTACGTTGGTTGCCGAAATCCGCCGCACCTATCTGAACGCCAAAGATAGCGCCGTCGCTGGTGAACCAACACAGCAGTTTAACCCAAGTCAGGTGGCAGAATAGAGCATAGAGTTTAGAACGTACATTCTATTACTGTCCATTATATGCGCCGAATTTGAATTCGTAACTACAATTACGAATTCCCTTGTGGCTTATATAAGTGACCGCCATTTGCTGCTAGTGTTCTGAGACATACAGCATAATATAGACCAGCACACCTGTCACTGAGACGTAAATCCACACAGGCCAGACATAACGGGCGATTTTGCGGTGCCGTCCGTCAAAGGGGTCTTTATAGGCTCGCCACAGGGTCAGTAGGATAAACGGCACATTCACCGCCGCCAAAATCACATGTGGGATGAGAATCAGGAAATAGATAATCCGCAGAAAACCCTCGCCCTCGTAGGGCTTGGAGCCGACTTGGGCATGGTAAATCAGATACGAGGTCAGGAATACGGCTGAAACAATGACGGCGGCAATCATCGTGGCGCGGTGGGCCTTCCAGCGGTCATGTTTGATGAAATAATAGGCCAAACTCAGCAGCATCGCCGCTGTTGTATTCAAAATCGCGTTCAGGGTTGGTAAATCTGAAGTCGCTAACATGCCGATACGCCTTCGGTTGGGTGGGGCGGATTTTTAGTAACCCGCCACCGATGAAATATACAAAGCGGATTTTTTAGAAACCTGCCACCGATGAAATGCACACAAACAGGATAATCACAGCGAGATAGAGATTACTGGTCAGGAAGAGCTTAAGGGCCTGTTTGCGCGTGGGCACAAAAATTAGACGCAGACTGTGCAGTAGGAAATAAAGGGTCATCAGCGCGGCAGGCACAAAATAGAGCAGACCCAATGCAGAATCCGCACCCAGTGCAAGCGCCAAGATTGCCAAGCCGATGGCATGAACAAAGCCCCAAATGGCGGAAGTACGCGCCGAAGTCTGGGCAGGCAGCATCGGGGTGTTGCTGGCGATGTAGTCATCCCGATAGAGAATGGCAAGTGCCCAAAAATGCGTTGGTGTCCACAGGAACACAATCGCCGCCAACGCCAACACACCGGGCTCATTCCACGCGCCAACCGCTGCCCCACCACTTAAGACGGCACAGCTTCCCGCCGCCCCACCAATCACGATATTCAGCATGGTGCGGGGTTTGAGCCAGATGGTATACACCCCAACATAAATCATCGCCCCTAGCAGCAAGAAAAAGCCGAGTTCTGGATTAAAGGGCCAGACCGCCGCGACAGGCAGCAAAATCATGGCAAGGGCAATCCACAGCACATATTCGGGATGCTGAATCTGACCTGTCACCAACGGACGCTGGCTGGTGCGTTTCATATCGCCATCGGAGTCGCGCTCGATATATTGGTTAAGGGCCGATGCCCCTGCGGCTGAAAGGCCCCCTGTCACCAAGAGGATAAGCATGTCTAATAGACCGGGGCGACCTGCTGCTCCCAAAAAAGCGCCACCCACCGCCGCAAACAACAGCAGGCTGACAATGCGCAGCTTAAATAAATTCGTCAGTGTTTGCCACAGCGATACCTCGCGGATAGCAGTTCCAGTAAGGGTATTGGTGTCTTGCCGAATGCTCAAATCATTTACTCCCCTGTGGTTTATTTTTGCGATACATCATCCCGAATGCCAAGATTATGACAACGGCGGTTATTCCCAACGCGGGCCATAACCAACGTGTCCACTTATTTGAGGCTTCGACTACATCGAGTTCAAAACTAGCTGTACCTTGACCCAGTTCGCCATCTATCACAATGGTAATTTGCCACCGACCTGTTTTATCCAAACGCAACGGCGCTTCATAAAACAGTTTTTGGGCAGCATTATCATGGGTGGCCTGCTGAGATTTTGTCGTCGAAGAATCAGACGCCAAAACTGCGTTTATTTGTACGTCCGCGTCTAAGATAAAGTCTTTTTCTTGATCTTGAACCGAGACGGTGATGTGTAATTCATCCTCAACCGAGACATCTTTGGGGTCTGTCCACGCCGATACAAGATATGGCCCGGCTTCGACTTGCTCCAATTTTTGATTGCCCAAGCCATGTGCATCTGTACGCGCCATTGGGATAAAGGTCGCACCGAGCAGCACCAACCATAATCCGAACCGCTTCATGATGCTGCGATTCCTTTGGCCTGTTGGCGTTGGAGTTTGGCGCGTTTGGCCTTGATCTGGGCCTGCTTCTCGGAATAATCCATCAGCCGCGAAATCAAGATCAATATGGTGTAGCCGTACATCATGCCACCCGGAATCCACATAATCAGACCACCAATTACTTGGTCGCGGTGGGCCTCAATGCCCCACATACGCGGCACGGTGGCGTAATAGGTGTAGATCAACTCCGGTGACATGGTGATATAGATGCCCAGCAGCAAATTTTGGAAGTAGGTGGCGGCGGCGAACATGATGCGCTTGCCATAGGTGCGGTGTTTATGAAATTTAGGGGCGGCGTCGGTGGTGTGCCACCAAATGGCAAGGGCCGTACCGAAAAAAAGAAGGTGTTGGATGTTGTGAATGGTGCTATGGGTAGTAGCACGTTCATACATCTCGGCGTCGTGCCACATCCACAAATTGAGGGTGTAGAACATCCAAATAATCCCCGGCTTGGTGATGGTGACAATGAGTTGCCGGAGAGGTGATTTCTGGTTGAGAAATTTGGCGAGTTGCAGCCGGAGCGGGCGGGGCAATCCCCACATCCCAATCGGCATCGGGGCCGCCAGCATTATCAGGGGTGCCGCGTACATCATCATCAAAATATGCTGAATCATGTGAATGAAAAACAGCAGTGATTCAAATGTGCCGATCCCCGACAGTAGTGCTAGGGCGATGAAACCCATGCCCACGAGGTAGGAGGCAAGACGCCAACCGTTGGCGATTTTTGCGCCCCTGCGTCGCAGCCGCACCCAGCCCGTTACGTAAATAGATACGCATGTCAGCAGGACGAATATTACGTCCCAACGCCATTCCCACGAACGCAGGAAGGCTTCAGTTGTTGCATCCATTGGATTTTATTACATACCTTCAAACAAAGGCGGGTTATCTCAAACTTGCTTAACCCGCCCCTGCTCAATTGTGATTTTCAGAAAAGCGTAGTCGCAGCCGATTAATGCGCGACAGTCTCCGGCACGGTTCCGATCAGATAGAGGGCGACATAGAAGAAGACCCATACCACGTCAACAAAGTGCCAATAGAGAGCGGCAGATTCGACCCCCCAATGGCTCTTGGAAGAATAATGGCCGCGAATGCCATTAAAAAACACGATCAACAGGAAAAGCACGCCGGTGATGACGTGCAAGGCGTGGACACCTGTCATGAAAAAGAACAGGCCACCTTCGATGTGACCATCAGGCTTAAAGTGATTGAGGGCCTCGTCCCATTCATAAACCACGCCACCGACGAAGATCAAGCCCAAGAGAATCGCCAAAAAGGTGCTGAGATTAAATTGGAAGCGGTCATTGTGTTTGATGGCGACTTCGGCGCGATTGACGAAAAAGCTGCTCACCAACAGAATGGAGGTAATCACTAACCCCAATGATTGGCTGAGTTCGGGACGGGTGAAGCCATCTTCATTGCGCCCCAAGACGATTCGCATAATGAGAATCCCGGCGAACAGGAACGTTTCGGAGATAATAAACAGCCACATCCCCAGACGATTGAATTGAAGCTGACGTTCGGGCGCGATTGGAATAAGGCCGCCGTGATGACCATCGTGCTCTACCACCGCGCCGTGATGGGCAATCGGTTCAAGTGCTGTCGTACTCATTATTCTGCGTGCCCCTCGTCTACTTCGTCTTCAGGATTCCACATATGCGAAATATGCATGTAGTAGTTGATGATGACGCCCGCCTTGACCACTGCGATGAGGGTCAACGGAATCAGCGTGCTGCTAAACAATGGAATATCATCGGCAGTCCCGATGCCATATTCAATGGCGGTGAAAACCCCCAACACGACAAGGACAATAATGCCCTGTAGATATTCGGCGGCTTTGCCTTTACGTGAATGTGTTTCGTGTTCCATAATTGGCTTTCCCCCTTAAAAATTAGTCACCAGCAACCGGCACGGCGGCAACACCACTGCCAACTGCTTCGGGTTGATCCAGCGGCGTATAGGCGTCTTCTAGGGGCGCAACTTGATCTTCTGGACTCAAGATGGCATAGACCGCCCCCGGCAAACCGTAATCATAGGGATGCCCCACAATTTCGGGGATAGCGCTGAAGTTGAATTCCGGCACTGGGGAAGCAATTTGCCATTCCAAGCTGCGTGAGCGCCAAGGATTCGGCGCAGCTTTGACGCCGTAACGGGCACTAAATGCCATGTTGAAAATAAAGATCAGCATACTGCCACCCGCCGTAAACGCGCCGATGGTTGCCAACATATTCAAACTGCCAAAACCCCACGCTGAGTCGTAATCAGCGTAGCGGCGAGGCATCCCCAAGACGCCGATGCGGAACAGGCTGAGGGCGAAGGTGGCGAACCCCCCGAACATAAACCAGAAATGGACACGCCCCAAAAATTCGTTAAACATCTTGCCCGTCATCTTCGGGAACCAGAAGTAGATCGCTGACAAGAAGGAGAACAAAAAACCACCGAAAACTGTAATGTGGAAGTGGGCCACGACCCAATGGGTATCATGCAGGTGAATGCCTGTCACGACTAAACCGTTGGGTGGGCCAGTTAGACCACCAAGCAGGAATAAGATAAACGCACCCAACGAGAACAGCATGGGGGTTGAGATATGAATCTTGCCGCCCCAAAGTGTACCGATCCAGTTGAAGAATTTAATTCCCGTCGGCACGGCAATGGTGAGGGTGGTCAACATGAAGGGCAGGCGTAGGAAGGGATCCATCGCGGAGGTGAACATGTGATGTGCCCATACGAGATAGCCCATAAAGGCAATCGCCATACTAGACAGCGCAATCGGTTTGTAACCAAAGAGCGGTTTGCGGCTGAACACGGGGAGAATTTCGCTGATGACACCCAAGCCGGGCAGCACCCAGATGTACACGGTGGGGTGCGAGTAGAACCAGAAAATATGCTGGTAAAGCGTGACATTGCCACCGCGTGCAGGATCGTAGAAGGGAATGTTGACCCAACGTTCGATCAGGACGGAGATGAAGGCCAGACCGAAAAACTGGGTCGCGGTGAATTGGAGCAGCGAGGCTGCCAATACGCCCCAGACAAAGATAGGCATACGGAACCATGTCATGCCGGGAGCACGCATCATAAAAATTGTGACCAGCAGGTTGATGGAACCCACAATGGATTGGAAGCCGAGAATGAAGATAGACAGTAGGACAAACTGCATCCCCAACGGCGCTTTCACACTCAACGGCGGATAGGCTGTCCATCCGGTATCAAAGCCACCCATTGGTAGGGCCATGAGCAGCAAGATCGCCGCAGGAACGCCGATCCAATAGGAAAAGCCATTTAAGCGCGGGAAGGCCATATCTTGAGCGCCGATCATGATGGGTACAAGATAGTTAGACAACGCCCCGACACCTAACAACACAGCGGCAATCATCAACAGCCCATGAATACCAATATAGTTGTTGTATTGTTGGTTGTTTAGAAATTGCAGACCGGGTTGGGCCAATTCGGTACGGAAAATCAGCGCGAACAAGCCGCCAACCATCAACACCAAAATGGAGGTCAGGCCGTATTGAATGCCGACCACTTTGTGATTGGTATCGAAGCTAAAATAGCGCGTCCACGTTGGGATGCCTTCTTTGGGGTGAAAGTGACCATCACCACCTTTGAGCCCAATTGACCAAGCAAACCAATCATTCATTGACCCTACCCCGGCCAAAAAGCCGAGGGTAAAGAATATTGCACCCATACCCGTGACAATTTCAGTTGCAGTATCGGGGCTGGTGCGGGCCTGCCAAACGGTTGAACCGAACAGCGCCTTAAGGGGCAGCATCAAGTCCATTGTGTCCATGCCGAACGCAGCGCGTACAATATTGGTCAGGATCATGCCTGCAATCATAGCGATGATACCCACCACGAGGCCACGTAAAAGCCCAATATGATAGAGAATACGGAGGGGTCTCGGTATTAACATAATGACACCTTTTAGTTTACGACTGCTCCCACTTGTAAATCAGCTTCTGGCGCTTCTTCGCCTGCTGGGGACTCGGCTTCTAATTCTTGTCGTCCGATTTCGGATTGTGACTTGATGAAGGCGAGGAGTTGACCCAATTGCACTTCGGAGAAGGTCGAGGCATAGTTTTGAGGCATCACTCCGGCTGGATAGCCCTGATGGATTTGCCCATTCGGATTCACGATTGAGCCTAGAATATAGTTTTCATCGGCAAGGACGCTGCCTTCGCCTTCAATCGGCACTTCACTGCCATAGAGGTCTTCCCATGTTGGGCCGACAACGCGGCTGCCGTCAAGGGAGTGGCAGGTTAGGCATGGTGCGGCAAGGGTCTGTCCAACGGCTACGGGGTCTTGCAAGTCAGCGATTTTCTGTTCGACCCATTTGTTATAGGAACTTTGATCCATCACCAACACATCCGCCAGCATGAGCGAGTGATTCAACCCGCAGATTTCAGTACAACGGACACTATATTCGCCAGCGACAGTGGGGGTGACACGATAGATGGTTTCTACACCCGGCGTAACGTCTTGTTTGACGCGCAGTTCGGGCACCCAGAACGAATGGATCACATCTAGCGAATTCATTTCGAGCTTGATGGGCCGGTTCTGCAGCAAGACTAATTCTGTACTGACGAAACCATCCGCTTCTTCAGTATCTGGATCATCGGGATATTCAAATGACCATGCCCACTGCTGACCTGTCACTTTAATGACATATTCATTGTCTTCTTCTTTAAAAATGCCAATAAATTCGATCAGCGCATAGATGCCCAGCACGGTCACAATAATCGCGGGAATGATCGTCCAGCCAAGTTCGAGTTTGGTATTGCCATGAATAAATTCGCCATCGCTGCGATCATCTTTGGCGGCACGGAAATAGAGCAGGCTGTGGAGGAACAGGCCCACCACCAAGCCAAAAATTACCGACATGACGATATATTCAACTAGGAAAAGTCGGTCAATGGCTTGGGCTTCTTCTCCAGCGGCGACAGGCAGAATATCTTGACCGCCAAAGCCGGGTATCATGCTGATGGCTTGGCAGAACAACAACATCACAATCGTAATGCCGCCTATCAAGACCAGCGCGGCCCGATGACCATAAATTCGATAATCGAGAGGATTGGTTGGTTCAGGAGCACTGGTTTGGGCTTGCGTAATGTCACGATTCAAGCGCCAGATCACAAATGCGATTGCGGCAGCCATGCCACCCATTGCTCCGAGGACACCCACCGTCACCAATATAAACTGGACAGTTTTATCGTCAGTTAGATTGAGTGCGGAGGCATCATCCCCACTTAATTGACGGGCAAATGAAAACCTACCCCCAGTTAGAAAAAACAGAATCCCGATGAAACTCACTAGAATTAGTAGAGTTCCCATCAATTGAGGTCGCTTCATCACTCGCTAAACTCTCCTTATAACGCCCTCTCGACCCTGCAAACAATATTTGTGCCCAATGTCACAAATAAATTGTACCATTTGTCACAAATTCTTGTCAAAAATATGCAACAAATAGTCTAACACAAAACAAACTAGGCTGGTTGATGCGAAATTTGGGATTGAGGTTGTTCTTTGGATAGATGCGACGATGCAACACTCACACGCCCTGCCAACAAGTAGATGAGGGTCAAACCACCGACAAACAAACTCGCGGTGATTAGATGTACTACCTGTAAGGCTGGCGGCAATCCCCCATAAGCCATCCCTACACCAGCGACAATTTGGACGACTAGTAGGCCCGCAGTTGCTTTTGCCAGTATTCTGAGCCAGCGACTGGGGTCAATCTTACGGTGGGTATAGTAAACAATTCCAACCATTCCGGCCACAACGAGCCAAGAATAGGAACGGTGAACCATATCCACCCAACCCGTTTCTTCAATCCATTTGCTGCGAGCAAGCACTTCACCTTGTTGGGCTTCGATGTCTTCTAGTTCGCTGCGCAGTTGTGTTCCCAAACCGACCTGTACCAATGTAAGCAGCAAGACTGCGATTGCAAGCCAACCAAGTCGCCGCCGATGAACGGGCAAGTTTGTGAATGGTTTAGAATTGGGAAAAAATCCTGTGACCGTAGAATACAATAAAAGACTCACAATCACCAGCGCCAATATTAGATGGGCCGTCAAAACCCATGCTTCTAATTCGCTGGCAACGACCTGCCCACCTAACCAACCCTCGAACACGACCAGTACAAACGCGCCAATCGAGGGGTAGAGGATACGGCGGTTATCGCGGTGGTTGCGGATGGCTAAAATCAGCGTGCCGAGAATCAAAAAGCCGACCACCACCCCAACAAAACGATTGGTGTATTCAATCCACGCCAATTGAAAGTCAAATTTGGAGGCGTCAATGTTGCTGGGAACTTGGGATTCGGTGAGGGGTGGATAGTAGCGGCCAAAACATTTGGGCCAGTCGGGACAGCCTAATCCAGCATCCGAGGCACGAACCATGCCGCCGACCATAATCAGGATATAAGTGGCAATGGTGGTCGCCAATGCCCACTTTTGAAAACGGGTAAACACGATTTTACTCCTTATATATTGTTGCCACGCGGGGATAAATCCGCCGCGCTGAATTTAAATTAAAGCGGTGTTATTCGATTCATTGAAAAGGTCGAAACATATGCTAACCGAATCGTCCCATGCCATTTTTACGTAATTCTCCACAAACAGAGTCACTCTTAAAGTCGCACGCTATCTTCGCTATACTTGCGCTTGTTTTCACAAGTCAATGCTGGGGAGTCTACGGAGTAATCCCAATTATGAAACGTGCCTTACTGTTCGTCGCCGCTGGGATTTTTGCTCTCATTCTTTTGGGTACGCTCATTGTTTATATTATCGGTCAGCGCACGCCTACCGAAGACCCTGTTGTAAAGACCTCTACTTTCGACGAGGGTGCTGCCCCAGACGAAAGCCTCATTTTCCCTGAGTTGGTTGGTACATCCCTGTTATTGGAACAAGTTAGTTTTCCGAGTGAACTATCCGGCGATTTTAAACTGGTGGTGGTGTCCTACGATGTTTCTCAGCAGCCGGATGTTGATGAATGGCTGCCAGCGCTGGAAGAATTAAACGAAGCATTTCCCCAATTGGCAGGCTACTATATCCCCCTACTGCCCAAGAGTGCTGCCGATAGTTCGGTGTTTATTATCGGCGGGATGGCAGCGACTGCCAAGAGTGATATTGACCGTGCGCGTACAGTTGTCGTGTTTACGAACGTTGAAGCCTTTAATCGGCTGGTCAATGTGCCAGATTTGGAATCCATCCGGTTATTTTTGCTCGATCAAAACCAGCATATTCTCTGGCAGGGCAGTGGGCACTATAATGAGAAAATGCTGGATGAGTTATGGACAGTCTTGCAGGACGCTCTTGAATAAATAGATCAGGGCGCTTTGACCGTAGCTTCACCCTCGATGACCACCTCGCCATTTTGATTGGTGCAAGTGGTTTCAAAAGTTACGATTTTTCTTTCGGCCCGCACCTGTGAAATCGTGACCGTCGCGGTGATGGTGTCGCCGATGAAGACAGGTTTCTTGAATTTGAGGTTTTGCCCCAGATAAATGGTGCCGGGGCCGGGTAGGTCGTTTGCTAAAACAGCCGAAATCAAAGCTGAGGTTAACATGCCGTGTACGATACGTTGACCAAAAACGGTGGTGGCAGCGTAATCCGCATCCAAATGCACGGGGTTGGTGTCACCCGTCAAATGGGCAAAGATGCGAACATCTTCGTCTGTGAAAGTTTTGGTACGGCTGGCGCTGGCACCGGGTTCGTAGGTCATGCGGTCTCCTCACA
Organism: Anaerolineae bacterium; assembly: GCA_019913005.1. GTDB lineage: Bacteria > Chloroflexota > Anaerolineae > Aggregatilineales > J027 > CFX10. The sequence continues at coordinate 31,055 of JAIOHL010000085.1, forward strand.
GGGTAAATTCAGACACGTATGCGGCGATTGTACCGCGTAATTTTGAGGTTGGTTATGGAAATTGATTGGAATGCGACAGAGCTACCCGCCCAGCTTGCGAAGTATCCGCTTAAGCCAATCGAGGCGGTTACAGTTCTGGTGGATAAAGCCGAGGTCGGCGTTGTTAAAGTGACCTTGCATGACCTAACAGGTTACGCGGAAAGTTGGGGGATCAAGGCTGGCGTGTGGTTGGTATTGGCCGTCGTCAAAATGCTGACGGAGATTGTGGAGGATTATCGCGCTGATTCCTCGCCAGAATTGCCGATGATTGGCTGTACGCCACCAGCCTATTTTGAAATCGCCGTGCCGACTGAGCAAGAACAGGAACTATGTCATCGGATACTTACCGCTTATAATGAGATTTATGCGGCCATGCTGCGGACACAGCGTCAATCCGGCAGCCCGATTTGGCATCGTCGCTCGGCTGTACAGTATTTTCCGCAATTAGTGGTCGAAGGTACTGGAACAGAACTCACCGAATAAGCGAATTATGATGAATTGGCACAATATCGAACTTCAACATATCCAACAGGCACTCGAATTACCCTATTTTGATGCTCTGCAAGCCCAACAGCGGATGGCTCCAATGGCGCGGGCTATGCAACGTCCACCCGAACGCCCCGGCAGTCCGCGTATGGCGGCAGTGCTCATTTTGTTGTTTCCGGGTGAGGAGGGGTTGCAATTTGTATTGACCCGACGCCACGACTATCCCGGCGTACACGGTGGACAAATTAGTTTGCCGGGTGGACAGCGCGAAGGCGAAGAATCGTTTGAGGAAGCGGCCCTGCGTGAAACATTTGAGGAAGTTGGTGTCTTGAGCGGTGATATTCAATTACTAGGACAACTTTCCAATGTCTACATCCCGCCGAGCGATTTTTTTGTCTATCCCTACGTCGGTTATACCCCGAGCCGTCCCAATTGGCGGCCCGACCCTGCTGAGGTTGCGGAGGTGTTGGAGGTCTCGCTGTATCACCTTTTCGATGATACCCTCAAACGCAGTGGTGAGATTACACGGAATGGGGTAACCTTCCCCATCAAATATTATGCACTCAATGGTCATGTGGTGTGGGGGGCGACAGCCGTTATGCTCAGTGAGTTTGAAGGACGCCTGCGAACGGTGCTATCCATAACGCCTAAAGAAATCCCTATTGACATTTAGTGGTGAATCGCTAAAATGTGGCTCATCTAAATATGATTTTAGTTGCCGAGGTAGCTCAGTTGGTAGAGCACTGCACTGAAAATGCAGGTGTCGCCAGTTCGAGTCTGGCCCTCGGCACTTTTTTTTATTCAACAGGAGTGCTCTATGGCTTTCATCCCGCGCTCTCCCCACATCTACGAAATCAATACTTGGACATGGCTGCATAGCCTAAGCGTGAAATATCAACGCCCCGTTACTTTAGGTTCAGTGCCCGATGAAGAATTAAAGATACTGGCTCGGCCTAATACTCCCTACGATGCGATTTGGCTGATGGGGGTGTGGGAGCGCAGCCTACATGGTGTCCAGATAGCGCGTCATCACCCCGGTTTACAGGCGGAATATGACCGTGCCTTGCCTGATTACACCGATGATGATGTGGCGGGTTCCCCGTATGCTGTTCGGCGTTATGTGGTAGATATACACTTGGGTGGACGTGAGGAATTGGCCGCTTTCCGCGAGCGCCTGCAAACGTTGGGGCTGGGGTTGATTCTCGATTTTGTGCCCAATCATGTTGCAACCGATCATGCTTGGGCCGAAATTCATCCAGAAGTATTATTACGGGGCACATCTAAAGAACTCGCTAACGACCCAGATTCTTTTTTACAGGTGGGCCAGCACATTTTTGCACATGGGCGCGACCCTTATTTCCCAGCATGGACAGATACGCTCCAAGTGAATGCGTTTAGTCCGGCCCTCCGAAAATTAGTAGTTGAGACACTGTTGGACATCGCAGCGCAGTGTGATGGCGTGCGCTGTGATATGGCGATGTTGGTTGTCAACGAAATTTTTGCACAGACATGGGGAGAACGGGCGGGTGATGTGGCCTCGGCTGAATATTGGGAGGAAATTATCCCCAAAATTCGCCAGCAGCACCCCGAATTCCTGTTTTTGGCGGAAGTATATTGGGATATGGAGGCCCGATTACACCAACTCGGCTTTGATTACTGCTACGACAAGCGCCTGTACGACCGAATGGCCCATGAAAATGCCGCAAGTGTTTTGGCTCATTTGAACGCGCCTCTGGCCTATCAAAACAAATTGATTCGGTTTATTGAGAATCATGATGAAATGCGAACCGTCACTGCTTTTGGGGTACCACGCTCCAAAATGGCAGCGGTGCTGGTTGCTACCTTGCCGGGTGCAAAATTGTGGCATGATGGTCAGCCCCTTGGGTATAAGGTCAAACTTCCGGTGCAGTTGGGCCGCCGACCTATTGAATTGCCTGATAAAGAGATTACTGAGTTCTATCGCTGGTTGTTTGACAAGGCTAACCAACCGATCTATCGAGATGGCATATGGGAAATACATGAGACCATTCCTGCGTGGCCCGGTAATATCTCTCATCACAATATGATCGCCTATGTTCGTCGCTATAACCATGATCTGCGTTTGATCGTAGTCAATTTTAGTAATCATCAGGCCCAATGCCGGGTACGATTGACCGATTGCGGATTAGAGGGCAAGTCGTGGAAATTGGCGGATAAACTTAACCACCGGGAGTATGAGCGTAATGGGGATAGGATGGTTGAAGATGGATTGTATATTGACCTGACCGCTTGGAACGCGCACATTTTTGAGTTTTCTGAGGGGAAACTTGAACATGCGTCTCGCTGAGATGGGCTTAGGAAAATTGCAGCTATGTCACCTATGGCAATCGTCGCCGACGATTACCTAGTGATAAGGCGTATTATCACGAATAATTTTTTTGATCTTCATCCGGGATCACAAATGGCGCGAGTTCTTGTGGGGTAACGTGGAGTGACAGGTGATAAAAAATCGTGAAGCGTCCAATCTGTTTTTCGTCAAAATTGACCTGAAGCGCGGCAAATCTTTCTCGAAGCTGGCGATCTAGTTCGGGGTGATTGGCGGTTACATAAACTATCTCATCAGCTTGGGTCACTTTTTCCGCATAGGTGGGGTAGCGATTATCCACCTTGCCATAACTCATATCTTCTTTGTATGGCAGCAGGGGGACTAGCAAGATGCGTTCGTGGGTGAGGAAGGCAAATCGGTAGCTGACCCAATAGCTGGTATACCCTCGATTCACACCGATAGAATTTAGAAAATCAATTAAGGCGTCATCGTCGGAATTGGGTATATCCGAGATTTCGCTAAATTGGGTGGTCAGTCCCGGTGGGTTGGCCCGTATAGACCGAATATTTCCCCACAAGTTATAGCCAAGCAGGAGAATCACAAGCCCATTGGTCAGCCATGCACGATAGGGCCGTGTAGATGTTTGAGATTGCTGGCGGCTGATCCATTCCCCGACGAGAATTGCCAATAGGGGGTAGAGGGGGAGAATATAACGTCCGGTGGGGTCGCCTCCCGACGGAAACATCACAAAGGTGAACATCAGCGCCAACGACCCGACCAAAATACTTGTAAAAGCCATCTGGATAAAAACGGTTTCTTTTCGGGCCAATACGCGCCGCACAAATTCCCACAAAATCAAACCATACATCATCACCAGCGGGATACCGATAAGCGGAGCGATCCAGTCTATTGACCAAGAAGGTTTCAGGCCGAACAACGATGGCAAGTTAAACAGCAGCAATGAAATCAAGCGGGTGACTTGGGTGGCACTGCCTTCTAAGTCGGTTTCCGCGAGTGAGTCCTCTTGACCTTCGGGGCGCGATTGGGCATTTAAGATAGCGGATGGGCCATGATCGGCGACGGCATAGACCCAAGGGGCTGCGCCAATCAGAAAACCGAGCAGCAGACCAGCGATTTTTTGTAGAGGGAGCTTACGGCGGAAATGCCAGAGGCCCTGTAGAGTCAAAGGGGCTAATGAAACAATAATCAGCGCCAGACTCCACCAACCCAATCCAGCAAGGATACCCGCCAAAAACCACCATGCACTACTTTGCTTTTTGCCATCGAAAATATCCCAGACGATCCAAAAGATGAGATTATTCAGCAGAAGGATTTCTTGATAATCCCCTAGTGTCGCGGTGGTGTAGACGCTGACCATGACAGGTGGGATGGCAAATAACAAGGCAGCGGAAGTGGCGGCAAAACGATTGTGGGTGATGCGCCATGCCAATCCATATGTTGTGCCGAGCGTGGCTAGATAGAGAATGACCTGCACCAAACGAATCGCCAAAACTGTTTGACCAAAAATCGCAAATGAGGCCGCAATCAGATAGGCGTCAAGTGACCCCATATATAACTGCCCGTAAAAGAAGATGGGGCGATCCCCTTGCAGAATATGGCGGGCCATCAGGCCAAGCACGGCTTCATCGGAATGGAAACTGACACTAGCGGTTGCCAATAAGACAATTTTGAGGGCCAGACCAATGCCGAGCGCCAGCCACAAGCCGGGATGGGTACGGAGGATGCGAAACTGCGAGATGGCCTTTGCGATCATATGGGGTCTTATGAGGGGCGACCCCGCAGCATGAGGGTAGATAAAATGGCGGCGGCGTTCCATGCGTCGTCATGCCCACGATGATGCGTGCCCTCCATCGGCAAATTTAAGACACCCATCGCTTTTTCTAGGCCAATTTCACGCGGGATGCCGTTCATTAATCCAAACAGACTTTTGATATTGAGGTGGCGCGGGCCAAAGGGATAGGACACTTTGTAGAGGCGGCATTGCTTCTCAAATTTGGCGCGGTCATAATCCCCATAGCTGGCCCACATGCGCTCCTCCGAAAGATACTCTTTTTTCAGAATCGAGCAGGCTTTTTTGAAGGATACCCCTTCACGCATGACTTGTTCTTGGGTTAGGGTCGTCAATTGGGTGCAAAATGCGCTGATGGTCGAACGCTCTGGTTTCACCAAGATACTGCGTTTGGCAAGGCGCTCGCCACTGACCACATCTAAGGTGCAAATGCCGATTTCAATGATTTCGCGTTCTTGGCCGGGTGGGGGTTTGGGAGTTTCCCAGCACGTTGCTTCAAGGTCAATGACGATAATCTGGTCAAGCCGATTTTGTTTCAAGTCATCCTCAGAAAATTTTGGGAATACAGCGCTAGAGGCCTTCAACGATTTCGGTAATCTCATGCACCAACCTGTCAAAAAATGTCTGCATTAACTCATCGGAAATCTGATAGGCTCCGCCGAAACTGCCATCGCCCATCACTTCGCGCCGATTCTTTCCGGCATCCATGCGCTCAAAATCAACGGGTGGCTTGATGGTTTGGGGGGATTCCGCGACCCGTGTGAAGGGAAAATTCTCTAACCAATTGGCATGGTCAGGGGTCTGATTAATTTCGGCGGCGAATTTTTGGGCGGCTTGGCTCTTCCACCAACTATGCCAGACGATTTTTAACTCTGGCTTGAAGGCCGACAATTCTTGAAGGCCCACCGGAAAGGGATTGCCACCGTGCCCATTAAGGATCAGAAAACGCCGGAAGCCATGACGGGAAAGGCTGTACACAATGTCGGATACAACGGCGTTGAAGGTTTCCTCGCTCAAGGTAATCGTGCCGGGGTAGTCCATAAAATACTCGGAGACACCAAAATTCAGCGGCGGGGCGACCAAGACATGGGTCTGATGTGAAACTGCCATTGCCAAACGGGTTGGGATACGAATATCGGTCAGCAGGCTCAGATAGGCATGTTGTTCGGTTGCTCCGGTAATCAAAATTACGCGGTCATCGTGTTTGAGATAGCTTTCCACATCCATCCAATTCAAATCATCAAAAAGCATGATAGGCCCTTCTATAGAAAAAAGGAGGGCGAATCACTAGATTCACCCCAAAAAGTGATTTCAACCATCCACCAAAATGTTATCAATGGCGAGGCTGAGTTCACGCAGGTTACGCACCAAATAGACTCCATTGGCGACTTGGGCATACAGGTGCATATCGCTGTCGCCTGTGCCCCACATATGCTCCGGTTCAGGGCAGAACCAGATGCAGCGGCGTGATTTACGGGCCAATTGTTGGGCAAGGTCAGTGCGCGGGTTTAGATTGTTGTTACGTCCATCCCCCACAATGATAATCGTGGTTTTGGTGTCTACGCTGTCCATATGGGTTTGGCAGAATGTTTCAAGACTGCCGCCGAGGTCGGTGGTGTAATAGCCGCGCGGATTTTCGGTCAGCACTTTTTCAACGGCGATGTCGGGGCGCAGTTCCTTGAAATGATCCGTGACTTCGACCATATCGGAAATGAAAATGAATGACCGAGCCTTCTTGACCAAATCTTGCAGCATATAGGTCAAGGTCAGCATAAATTCCGACATGTGGCGCATCGAACCGCTGAGGTCACAAATAACGACCAGCTTGGGTTTGACATGATGGGTACGATGGCGCAGTTCTAGCGGGATACCTCCATATTTCAGATTGGCGCGAATGGTACTCTTAGGGTCGAGTTCGCCACTCTTGGCACGTTTTTGGCGGAGCGAAGCACGACTGCGGAGTCGGGCAGCCAATCGGCGCATTTCGTCACGCACTTTGTCGGCTTCTTCATCAGAGAGATGCTGGAAAGGCAAATCTTCGACATCCCGCACGGGTTCGCGTTCTTGCTCGGAAAGCTGTTGGGCGATATTTTGACCGACGTAATTCTGGATTTGTTCGCGCAGTGCCCCCATGTTTTCTTCCAACATTTCGCGGATTTCTGCGATGGCCTCTTCACTCATACCCATCTCGCGCAGTTCTTCCATTAACGCCTCAATCAGTTCGCGCAGTTGATCCATCCCCATCTGGCGTTCCATCTGGCGGCTGAAATAGCGCTGTTGATACATTTGATATGCGCCCTCCAAACCAGCCTGCTGCGCCATTTGGTCAAGCTGCTCTTGGCTAAACTGCTTGCCTTCCATTAACTGCTGCAACAACTGTTTGAGGGCTTCCATATCCCCCATCAAGGATTGCAGCGATTGTTGGAGCATCTCTTGTTGATCGGGAGTCAACTGCTGGTTCATGTCCCACATCGGCGGGGCATTGGTGTCGAAAAACAGCGGAAAGAAAAAGTCAAAGATGCGAACATCTTTTTGTTCTTTGACAAGGGTGGCCCGCAGACTGGCGCGAAATTCCTCACGATTTTGGATGCCAACTGCATCCACCGCATACATCGCATCTTCGCTTTCCGCAATCGAGATTCGTACCCCCGATGCACGCAAAGCCCGTATAAATTCTACCGTTCGCTTGTCCATGTCTATTCCTTCCCAAACCTGCTATTCGAACGGACGATTGGGATGTTTCATATAGAATTGGGGCGGGCACGGCGACCCGCCACTATGAGTAGCCAAATTAACCATTACAGTTTTTTGCGGCGGCGTTTGGGGTCAGTTATGAGTATATTGAGTGCCATGTAGACCCCGCCACCAATTGCAATCGCAAATCCCCCGGCCAAAAAGAGGAACTGCATCAGGTCGTCCATACCTGTCGAGGCCAGCATCAAGGCCGCCCCGATAAACAGACAGACTACTGCGATAAACGTGGGACTGGTAGCCCGCAAAGTATCGGCAGCGCTGGTGACGTTATAACCACACTTTGGGCATTTGGTGTCGCCGAGCAGGATATTTGCCCCACAGCGCGGGCATTTTTCAATGGCTGGGATATTCGGTTTTGGAGGTTCTTTAGATTCCGTCATGGTTAATCCGATTTCATTTTTTCCAGATGGGCCAGCGCCAAACCAATCAGCGCGGCAGACGAGACACCATTAATTTTGCCACTCATCCACATTTGGCGCATCTCCTCTAAGGGAATTAGGTGGGCCGCCAAAAGTTCCGTTTCATCCAATGTCTGGCCCTGCTGTCGGATGGCTCCGGTGGCGAGATAGGCGTGCATCCAGCCACAACCATGATTACCATCAATGTTGAATTTGCCAAGCGGTATCCAATGTTCGGCGACCATGCCTGTTTCTTCCAATAATTCGCGTTTGGCGGCTTCAAGCGGGTTGGCCGTCTCGTCATCTTCAATCGCACCAGCGGGTAAATCCAGCATCACTTGTGCCGCCCCCTGCTTATACATCTCGACCATTGCGACCCGCCCGTCATCGGTCAGGGCAAAGGTCATGCTGTAATCATCCATGTGGACGTGATAGAAGTCAGGAATTTCAACCCCGTTGGGCATTCGGACATGCTCCCGATAGACGTGCAGCCACGGAGAGGCATCGAATACGTCAGTACGTGAGAGGGTCTCCCATGCCACTTTATGCAATTCACGCTGGTCGGGCATTTTTACCGATCCCATCCACCACTACTGCGGCGGCGCTGGGCGGCATCATCACGACCACGCCCCTCTGTTCCACCCCCCGTAACCCCACCGCGTCGCAGCGCACGTTTGGCTTTCTGCACATCGGATTCATGTTTGAGCAAAACGGTTAGGGTGGTTTCGAGCGTTTTTTCATCCAACTGATCGGCGTTGAGCATCATGAGCGCTTTGGCCCAATCGAGCGTTTCCGAGACGCTGGGCGACTTTTTCATATCCATCTGGCGCAAATTTTGGACAAATTCGACGGCTTGCTGCGCCAGTTTCTCTTTTAATTCTGGCACTTTTAGTCGCACGATTGCCAGTTCCGCGTTATAGGTTGGGTAGTCGGTAAAGAGATACAGACAGCGGCGCTTGAGAGCCTCTGAGAGTTCGCGGGTATTGTTGCTGGTAAGCAGCACAATCGGTTGATGCACGGCGCTAATCGTGCCGAGTTCGGGTACGGTCACTTGGAAATCACTGAGGACTTCCAACAAAAATGCTTCAAATTCGGCGTCGGCACGGTCAATTTCGTCAATCAGCAGCACGACGGGTTCCGGTGCGGTGATGGCACTCAACAGGGGACGCGGCAGCAAAAATCGTTCTGAGAAAAAGACATCTTCCTCAGCAGCCAGTTTGTCGGCGGCCTCGACCAATGAAGCCGCATCATGCAGCAGGTCTTGAAGTTTGTCGCGCAGCAGTTGGGTATAGAGCATCTGCTTGGCATATTCCCATTCATAGAGAGCTTTGCTTTCGTCCAAGCCTTCATAACATTGCAGGCGGATCAGTCGTTTTCCGGTGGCTTTGGCCCATGCTTTAGCGAGTTCGGTTTTACCCACCCCGGCAGGCCCTTCGACCAACGCGGGTTTGCCAAGTTTTTCCATAAGAAAGACAACCGTCGAAATTTCGTCAGTGGCGATATAGTTCTGCTTCGCCAATCCTACCTTTACGTCCTCAATCTTGTTAACTTCCATTACTCTGCTCCATTCGGATTTGATTGAACAGCGGAATCACCACCAATGGGTTGACCCATACTCCCCCAACGCCGATTTCAAAATGCAAATGCGGCCCGGTACTGCGTCCTGTGTTGCCCACAGCGCCTATGATTTCATTTTGTTTCACTACGTTCCCAACTTCCACGTAAATTTCCGACGCATGGGCATATCCGGTGAAGATACCCCAACCATGATCTAGTACGATGTAGTTGCCGCGAATATCCATTGTGCCTACATAGGCAACTCGACCATTGGCAGCGGCTTGGATAGGTGTACCGGTTGGCATCGGGTAATCCACCCCCGAATGGCGATACCAGCGACTGCCTCCGTTGAAGGTGCGCCATGTGCCATAAATGGAGACATAATAACCCTCGCGGGGTAACTTAAAGCCGCTGTTTAGCCAGTCTTGTTCGGGGCGAAAATTGCTTAACAGGCTGCGTAAAAAGGCATTTTCCCGATCTGTGACCTCTGGCTCCAACAAGGGCACCAAATCTGCTGGCAGGATGAGTTCTTCCTCCCCAAATTCACCATATGCGACACGAATGTTGTCTTCGATTGTTTCATCACTGCCATCTTCATAATACACCCTTACGGTTAAAGGGTGAAATTCGAGGGTCGCGGTCATCGGTGCGGACAATACAGCAATTTGGTCAATGCACTTCTCACCACAACGCGGATCGGGGAAAAACAGAAAGGTCTGCCTCATAAACTTCGCATAGGCCCATTGTATCCCTTCGCCAGATAAATGTAAAATGCCGACCTGCCCCTGTCGAATCCAATCAAATTCCTGTACCAATTTGGCAAGGCTTTCCGTTTGGGGTGACGCATTGGCTGGGGCACTGCGTACAACTAGGAGTGCTATCAAGAACAGGCCTAGCCCCGATAGAAACTTCGCCATGCTGCTGCTAACTCGCAAATTGCAGAGTGTCAATAATCGCCTGCATGGGGCCAAGGCCTTCAGCGATTCGGTCTACAGGTTCTACGCCCATGTAGAAAATAAAGTTTTCTTCATTAACATGGACACCCACCCACCAACCAGAAATATCACTTGCGCCACTGTCGCAGCTAACTGCTGAAAAGGTTGTGCCTTCGCCGTCATAACCACCCATATCATAGGTTTGGCGATTATCGGTGTAGAGGCCGATATTGCAGCCGGGAAACAGTAGACCCCGCAAATATTGGATACCATCCGGCCACAAACTCAATTGCAGAGTACCACTGGCATTGGTCTCATTGGGGTTGATAATCGGCGGAAAGCCCCAGACCACCCAAATCGTGCCTTTCACCCCATCTGGCAACGGCCCTTCATACACGGTCATTTTGACATTGCCCTGACCTATCGAACCACTGACCGGAATTAGAAAATGACCGACATCCCAGCCTTCAGGTAACGTTAGGCTTAAAGGCGGGGCTTCGCCAACTTGAATACTAGGATTATCGTTGGCAATCACGGGACTGGCGGAAGGGGTAATATTGTTGGGCAGAGCAGTGGGTTCGGCGCTGGCAGGCGTCACGATGGTAGCGGTTGGTGTCGCAGTTAACGTGCGAGTAGGCACGGCGGTGGTCGGGGCGCTGGTCACACCCTGCGCGACGGTTTCCGGTGAAGCAGTTGGCACAAAAGCAATGCCAAGCGTGCTAACATCGCCGCTGATTTCGACCTGACTGTTCAACACCCAAGCGCGCTGCGTGCCCAATTCGACTTCGTAGAAAATTGTACCAAGCGCATCGGGTAGAGTCTGACGCAGCACCTTGACCTGCTCCCCTTGCAGAAGGGTAGTCAATTCGTCGGCATTCCGCGAAGGGGCAGTTAAAGCGGTGGCACGTGGCACGATAATCACGGCAGTGACTTCATCAGATGTCTGCGTAGCAACCGTCTCACTTGCTACCTCTGTCGCACTTTCGAGGGTGGCGGTTGGGGTTGATGTGGGCATAGCGACTTCCACTAGGGCTATTTTGTTTATGTCGCCTGTCACCTGCACCTGCGACTCCAAAATCCAGCCCGTGCGGTTGCCTAAATCAATCTGGTAAAACGTCGTGCCTACATCATCCGGCGCAGATTTACCCAGTATGTGGCGGGTTTCGCCCTCAAACAGATTGACGATAATTTCGGCGGTTCGATCAGGCAAGGCGAATACCGGCGCTTGTGAAACAACCACCCTTATTTTGGGGGCGCTACTGGTCGCGGTGGGTTGACGGCCAGATTTTTCATCATCCCCGCCGCAAGCCGATAAGATGAGAGCCAGAATCAGACCGTACAACACAATCGTTCGTCGCATGGCTATTCCCATTCAATCGTCGCCGGGGGTTTGGTCGTGACATCATAGACGACGCGGTTCACCCCTTTGACTTCGTTCACAATCCGGCTGCTGACCCGCCCCAATAATTCATAGGGCAGCTTGGCCCAATCAGCGGTCATAAAATTATCGGTTGTGACGGCTCGCAGCACAATCGTTTCGGCATAAGTGCGCTGATCGCCCATCACGCCCACACTTTTGACAGGCAGGAGAGCGGCATAGGCTTGGGCAGTCTGGCGCAGGAGGCCCAATTTATCCATTTCTTGGCGGAAAATCAGATCGGCGGCACGGAGTTTTTCGAGCCGTTCAAAGGTGACTTCACCTAGACAGCGAATGGACAAACCGGGGCCGGGGAAAGGCTGTCGCCACACCATCGCTTCCGGTAGACCCAATTCCATGCCGACCCGCCGGACTTCATCTTTAAAAAGATAACGTAAAGGCTCGACCAATTCCAATTTCATGTCATCCGGTAGACCACCGACATTGTGATGGGTCTTGATGACATGAGCGCCGGGGCGTTCTTTGGCGGCGGATTCAATGACATCGGGGTAGATGGTGCCCTGTGCTAGAAATAGCACATTCCGCAGCTTGTTGGATTCTTCTTCAAAAATCCGCACAAACAGTTCACCGATGATTTTGCGTTTGCGTTCCGGCTCGGTCACGCCCGCCAGCGCATCCAAAAATTTCTCGGTGGCGTCTACCGCAATGAGATTTGGCCCATTGATAGCGCGGAAGGTGGTGACAACTTCTTCGGGTTCATCGGCCCGCAGCAGGCCTGTATTGACAAAAATGCAGGTGAGTTGGTCGCCGATGGCCCGGTGGATGACGGTAGCTGCTACCAATGAATCCACCCCCCCGCTGAGACCCAACACCACCTGACCATCACCGACTTGCTGACGCACGTTTTCGACCATTTGCTCCACCATCAGGCCTGTTGTCCAGCGTGGCTCAATCAGGCTGATGGTGACGGCAAAATTTCGGAGGAGCGCCCCACCAAAAGCGGTATGTTGGACTTCGGGATGGAACAACACGCCATAAATGCGGCGCTGCGGATTACCAAAAACAGCATACGGCGAATTATCGGTGCTGCCGAGTGTCTCAAAACCGGGCGGCGGGGATTCAATACGATCCCCGTGATTCATCCACACGGCTGAGGCGGCAGGGATGTCCGTAAACAGCGGATCATCCGTACTGCGAATATTTAAATCAGCATGACCATATTCGCGGTGGCCCTCCCCTACAATTTTGCCACCTAAAACATAGGCCAAAAGCTGCGCCCCATAACAAATACCAAGCACAGGCAGGCCGCTTTTCAGCACCCAATTGGGCAAAGTGGGGGCATGATCGCCATAGACGCTTTCCGGCCCACCGGATAGGACAAGTGCGGCGGGGGCGAATTCACGTACCTTATCTTCGGGCATATCCCAATGATAGAGGGAGGCATAGACACCCTGTTCACGGATTTGGCGGGCAATCAACTGAGTCGTTTGTGAGCCATAATCCAAAATGGCAATGCCACCGAAACGGGCATCATCGGTTTTAGTGGGTACAGTTGTCAAATCCAAGGTTCTCAATCTGCCAGTACGATCTTGCCATTATCCATCGAAACAATATTGACGAGGGATTCCATCGGTACATTATATTTGGCTAAGGCTGCCCGTCCACCTTCAAATTCTTTTTCGACCACACAGCCAATCCCGACCAGTGTAGACTGCGCAGCACGCACAATGCGAATGAGGCTGTGCAGGGTTTTGCCAGAGGCAAGGAAGTCGTCAATAATCAGTACCCGTTCCCCCTGCGGCATAAACTCGGCGGCAACCATCAAATTGACCTCCATCCCTTTGGTGTGGCTGGGGGCGGTTTCTAGGAATATGGGGCCAAACATGGTGACGGGTTTGGTTTTTCGTGCATAGACAACGGGGACTTTGAGGGCAAAACCAGTGGCGAGGGCGGGGGCGATGCCGGAAACTTCGGCGGTTAGGATGCGGGTTGGCTGGGCGTCACGGAAACGCGAGGCTAATTCTTCGCCGCACGCCATGATTAATTCGCTTTGGAGTTGATGATTTAGAATACTGTCAATTTTGAGGATGCCTTCGCCTAAATTTTTGCCTTCTCGCAATATACGAACTTTTAGTTCTTCCACAGGCGCAAGAACCGCCATGCTTTTTTAACCTTTCATCGAAAATGGGACTCCCATAAAAAGTTAATTATAGCGCGACGGTCAAACTGGGGTGGAGTTTTCTTGGCACAAATCACCGAAGACAGTCCGGAGGCAAGGTTACTCGCAGCGTTGTTCCGCGCCCCGGCGCACTTTTGACATCAAAAAGCCCGCGTGAACGTAAAGCCCGTTCACGCATGGAGTGTAGACCCAAATGACCGGGGAAAGAATGGGTTAGATCAAACCCCCGTCCATTATCGGTAATCTCCATGATGATACTAGTCATGACGCATTCTACTTGGATGCTTACACGGGTGGCTTGGGCGTGTTTCACAACGTTATGAAGGGCTTCCCGCGCAATACGATAGAGCGTTTCCTCGGCTTCGAGCTTGAGGCGGATGCTTTCTTCAAATTGCATATCCACCTCGATATTGTGGCGGTTACGCAGCACATCGGCTTGTTTATTGAGTGCGACCAGCAGGCCTTCTTCTTCAAGGGATTCGGGGCGTAGGTCAAAGATGAGCGCCCGCATTTCGCTCAGGCCGCCGTCAGCCAATGACAACACATAATCTAGTGGTTCAGCCACCCGCATGGGGTCTTGATCGAGCAGCATACGGGCGGTACGGGTTCCCAATGCAATGCCATAGAGGGCTTGGGAGACCGAGTCATGCAATTCGTGGGCAAGGCGGCTACGTTCTTCCACAATTGCCAGTTCCTGCGCTTGGGTATAGAGGCGGGCATTTTGCAGCGCGACGGCGATTAGGTCAGCAAGGGTCGCCATCACCCAAATGTCGGAGTTGGTGAGATGCTCCTCATAAGATTGGACATCCAAAACGCCAATTAATTGTTCGTTGACGACCATTGGGACGGCGATTTCGGAACGAACCGTGCCGCCATTGGGCTGAATGCTGACTTGCGACAGTTGATGGGGGTCGTTGGCGATGACCCCCTGTTTGGTACGGGCGGCTTTGGCGATGGGCGAAAATTCATCGTTGATGGCGATCACTTGGAAGGGTCGGGTCGCCCGGATCGAATATGTCGGCGCAGTCGAGAGCAGATAGTTGCCATGTGGGTCTATCAAGAAAATGGACATCTGATAGTTCTCAAAATTGATGCGCATTAATTCGGCAACGGCATCGAGCAAATCATCTACATCCAAAATGCTGGCGGCGGCGGCGCTGACTTTGGCGACGGTCTCTAGCTGATGAGCGCGTTGACGTTCGGCAAGATAGGCGCGGCGGCGAGCGACCACAGCAGCGATAGCAGGCTGGACGGCGGTGAACAAGATGCGAATTTCTTCCGAGAAGGTCTGTGGCTCTGACCACGCAATAAAAACGACGCCTTGCCATGTATCGCCGACTTGTAGGGGAAAAATGATGAGGGCCGACGACCCAAAAATCCCTGCTTCATCAATACCTGCCCGAACTTCAGACCGTTCATCAGTATGGATGTTCTCAATGAAGATGGGAGCCTTAGGCCGCTGATAGGCCAAATTCAACAGAGGGTAGTCTGCAAATTTAAAGGGGGTTTTCCCAAAAACTTTTTGAGATAGCTGTAATCCACGTACCGCAGCAGGCGTAACGCTGTCAATTAGGCCATCTTCTTTAATTTGTGAATAGGACAAGGTGGACATCTGCACGCCATACGGTTCCGCGACTGCTGCAATTGCCGCCAAAATTTCATCTTCGCTGTTGGCTTGTGAGAGAGCGGCATTCATCGCGGCTAATGTCTCAGCACGGCGGCGCGAATTTTCGGTCAATTGTTGTAATCGGATGCGTTCGAGAGCAGCGGACACCAATTCCCCGATGCCCATTGTGAGGCGAACTTGGCTTTGGGTATAGGAGCGTGGCTTAGAATCGTGAAAAGCAAGGCCACCCAACCAGCGCTCATGATAGTACAAATCGGTGGCGATCATGGCGCGTGTCCCAATTTGCTCTAGCATAAATTTTGAGCTGGCATCTACACGCGGGTCGGTCTCAATATCCTCAAATAGCCAGACAGATGACCCCCGCATTGTATCCGTAAGCGGGAACATCTGACGGGTAAAACGCTGACCGGGGGTGAGAATGCGGTCATTATCGCCCTGACGCAAGACACCCAATACTTCGAAATAATCGCTGCTATCGCCGTCATGATTGTCCCACAATGAGAGATAGACGGCCTGCGACTCGGTATCCACTTTGGCAACCGCTTCCACCACCTCATGATAAGTCATGGCTGCATTGATGCCTTCACCGATGCGATAGAGCAATTCGCTTTCTTTACGGGCTTCTTCCTCGGCGGCATAGGCCCGGATGGAATCAATAATCGGCGCGGCTTGCTGGATCAGAGCGGTGTAAATGCGTTGGTCGCGTTCGCTGAAGTGGTAGGGGTGATTCCAATTGAACATCAACGTGCCAATCCACTGTCCGCGATTCCACAGCGGCATCACTGCGCTGGCCCTCATCTCATACTTGCGATAAGTATCCCGCGAAATCTCATCAAGATCGGATTCATTTTCGATGTCTGGTAAAAGCAGTAATTTATCAGGTAGTTTTTCAAGGACTCCAATCATGGCTTGATGTTCGGGGTAGAATCTATCGCCGATTTCCGCCGAAAACCCACCTACATCAATCCATGTTTCGACCAATTCCCAGTGTAGACGTGGGGTATAGTGGACATAAAACAACACACATGAGATTGCCCCATTTTCCTGTGCATAGCGGCTGGCGGCTAGGAGCAATTCATGTGCATTTGAAGCGCGGGCGATGTGACGCAGGGTGTCGTAGAGAATATCAAGCTCGTCGTGGTTGACCTGTGGGTGCTGCATTGTGGCATATCTCTATTGGTTTATTGTTCACCGAGTTCCTCCACCAATCCAATACGGACGGCATAGAGGGCAGCTTGGGTGCGGCTGCTGACATTTAGTTTACTCAAAATATTGCTGACGTGCGTCTTGACAGTTTTTTCGCCAATCACCAATTCGGCTGCGATTTCTTTATTGGCCTTGCCTTGTGCCAAGAGACGCAGCACTTCGGTTTCACGGTCAGTGAGTGCTTCAGGGCTTTCCGGTGTGCGGATTTCACGCATTAGGCGAGCGGCGGCTTTGGGTGATAGCTGTACCTGACCATTGGCGGCAGCCTTGATAGCCCGAATCAATTCATCCGACTCGGTGTCTTTCAATAGATAACCAATCGCCCCCGCCCGAATCGCCCCGGTAACGGATTTGTCCTCTAAAACGCTGGTGAGGGCAATTACTTCCGTATCGGGCAGTTCACGCCGAATGGCAGCCGTCGCAGTGATGCCATCCATCTCCGGCATCAGTAAATCCATGAGCACGACATCAGGATTCAATTGATGGGCCATACGCAGGGCTTCCGCGCCGTTGGTGGCCTCACCAATGATCTCGAAGTCGGAATTAAGCGATAAAAACATCTTGAGACCTTGCCTTACAACGGCGTGGTCATCGGCGATTAGAACTCGAATCGTCATAGGCCCTCCCATATAAGGCCGTTTACCGTGTGCCTACTCATCATTACATCACTTCTCGAATATCCCCTGAATTTACACCGGATATCTGAACGCGACATCCGCCAAAAGTCGGAAAAATAGATTGGGAAAATAAAAACAGAGATAGATATTGCACCCGTCTCTGCCTTTTATAGTTATCTTATGCCTATAATCAATGTGGGACGGTAGGCCGCCAAGAAACTTCGTATATCTCGAATTCAGGCAGATCACTGATTTTATGCTGATTAGAGCCATCAGCATTCATGATGTAGATTGCACTGTGTCCGTCCCGATTAGATATAAAAGCAAAAAGTGAGCCATCTGGTGACCAAATAGCGCCACCACTATATCCTGCTGTGTCTGTAAGGGCACGTACATTAGAACCATCAGCGTTCATGACGTAAATTTCATAGTTATCTGTGATGGCGGGGGTGAAAGCGATTTGCGAACCATCAGGTGACCAAGCCATGCCAATAAACGACCCCTCAGCCGATGTAACCTCTGATAAGTCACGGAGGTTAGAGCCATCGGGACTAATAAGATAAAGACCCCATTTGCCAACTCCATCCTGAACGAAATTCGATATGAAGGCAATTTGTGAACCATCGGGTGACCAGTTGGGCGAAAAATTCATATTGTCATTATTAGTGAGATTACGTTGATTAGAACCGTCAGCGTTCATAACAAAGATTTCAGGATAGGCAACATATGCGAACTGTGACCCATCCGGTGACCAAGTAACAAAATCGTTCCGTCGTTGACTTTGGGTAAGATTGCGCTGATTGCTGCCGTCAGCGTTCATCACATAAACCTCTGAGTTCCCATCACGTTCTGAAATGAAGACAATTTGTGAACCGTCTGGTGACCAGACATGACGATAATCGGAGGCTGAATTTTGAGTAAGATTGCGTTGATTAGAGCCATCAGCATCCATAATAAAAACATCTGTATTACCATCACGGTCTGAAAGAAACGCGATTTGCGACCCATCAGGCGACCACAAAGGTGCCCCATCAAGGCCGGGTTTCTCGGAGAGGCTTCTCAGATTAGTGCCATCAATATTCATGATGAAAATCTCAAAACTGTCGCTGCTCATGCCATCAAATGCAATTTCACCTGTCCCACCCCCTAATTGTGAAACAGGGCTATCCGGGGTACTGGTCAAATCCGTTTGGGCAATAGCAGTAGTTTGTAGTGTAATGGTATTTACTGACAATATCGATACGAGCATAGATCCAATCACAATTAAAAGCCAAGTGTGCCACTTCGGGGAAACTACATTATTCATATATTTCTCCTTTTAATACTTTACCGAGGATTTAAGACTCCTCGATTTATGGCAGGATCACCACATGCACGCGGGTTGGGCCATGCACCCCCATGACTAATTCCATGGCGATGTCGGCGGTACGGCTTGGGCCAGAAATAATCACATGCGCGGCGGCAGAGCGGAAATGCTGCAAACCTTTGGCTAATTGAGCATCAAACCACGTTTCGAGGTCGGCGATGATTTGGTCAGGGGTTATCACCGCAATATGCAGAGCAGGCAGGAGGGATGCTTGGCGCGGTTTACCCGACCCACTGCCCAAGACTATGCTGCCTGTGGAGGCGAGTGCCGCGTCTGCCCCTGTGATGCCAACCCGCACCGAGCCATCGCGCACATCAGCGATTTGGATTCCAGCGGCGGACAGCGCATCGGATAATCCCGGCAAGGGGATATGCGCAAAATCCCACGTGATGACCGATTTGTTTTCACCACACAGCGCTAGAATTTGTTCAATGGCATCGGCATGGCTGGCGGGTTCGGATACTTCACAGGCCAGTTTTTTCGCTTCTTCCACAAAGCGTTTTCGCAAAGCGGCGGAGGTTTTATCCGCAATCGGCACCATATGTAAATAGGTGTCGCGCTTGGGCAGGTCGGTGAATGGCTTGGGTGCGGCGCGGAGTTTGGCAAGAATTTCTTCACGGCTACCCATTATGCGACCCTCCATTATTGCTATTTTTCGCGGCTTGGCGTTCTTTCCAAAGTTGATGGAATGATTTGGGAGCAAAGTTCGGAAAATCCCGATAATCTGTCCACCCCCCTAATGGGCCGGGAAAATTATTTTTCAAAACATGGTTGCGACCAAAACGCGCCATTGCACCTCCCATCTGGAACAGGCGGGGTGATTTGTTGCCGATGGCCCAGAATCTAATACCAATGTCCCAAATCTTGCCTGTTTCGCCGCGTTCAACCAGATCATGGCGCAGATCAAGCAGCATACGTGGGATGTCAATATTGACCGGACAAACCTGTTTACATGCCCCACATAGGCTGCTGGCTTGGGGCAGCGGGCTGGCATTTTCGAGGCCGACCAATAAGGGGGTAACAATCGCACCAATTGGCCCCGCATAGACCCACCCATAGGCATGACCGCCCGTAGAACGATACACCGGGCAGGCATTTTGGCACGCCCCACAGCGGATACAGGCCAGCGCCTCGGCATAATCGGTGTTGTAAATGTTGGTGCGCCCGTTGTCTACCAAAATCACATAGACATGCTCCGGGCCATCACTTTCACCGGGTTGGCGCGGGCCATTAATGATGTGGGTGTAGACGGTCATGACTTGCCCCGTCCCACTGCGCGGCAGGACTTGGGTCAGGGTAGCATAGTCTTTAACAGTCTCGACCACTTTTTCGATGCCCACAATGGCGATATGCACACGTGGCAGGGTCGTACACATGCGTCCGTTGCCCTCATTCGTGACCAGACAAATTGAGCCGGTTTCCGCCAAGATAAAATTCCCACCGGAAATGCCCATATCGGCCTCAAGGAAATAGCGGCGCAAATGGGCTTGGGCGAATTTGGTCATCTCGCCCGCATCATCTGTAGGAGTCATACCCAATTCTTTGACCATCAAATCGCGGATTTCCGGCTTGGTCATATGGATAATCGGCGCGAGGAGGTGACTGGGGTGGGTTTTGCCAATTTGCACGATAAATTCACCGAGATCGGTTTCAATGACTTCCATACCCTCGGCTTCAAGCACATCATTTAGCGCGACCTCTTCCGTCACCATGCTTTTGCTTTTTGCCACGAGGCGGACATTGTGTTTTTTGGCGATTTCAACCACCAGTCGACACACTTCCTGACTGCTCTGTGCCCATTCCACCACGATGCCATTGGCTTTCATATTGGCTTCGGCTGTTTCGAGCAGGTCAGGCAAATTCCGCAGGGCACGGCGTTTGGCTTCGGCGGCTTGTTGACGCATGGCCTCGCCGTGTTCCAATGTGGGTGTGGACATGGCGATGTTGCGCTTGACATAGGAGTTGCGTGTGCCAGTTGTCACAGCCTCTTGGATATTGGGGTTGCGGATGGCGATTTGGGCCGCCGGGATGAAATTTTGTGATTCGACCTTCATGGTGCTATTTCCCCTCTCCCGCTAGGCCTTCCGCCAAGACATCGGCGATATGACGGACTTTTTTGCTTGACCCCTTGCGCGATAACCCACCATTCATCTGGGTGAGGCAGCTTGAATCGCCTGTGATAATAACGCTGGCGGCTGAGGCGTTGATATTTTTGACCTTCTTTTGCAGCATGGCCCCACTGACATCCGCCATTTTGACACTGAACAGGCCGCCAAACCCACAGCAGACCTCATGTTCATTGAGTTCGGCGATGGTGGCGTTTTCAACATTGCCAAGCAAGGTGCGGGCCGCTTGACCCAATCCGAGCAGGCGCATCCCATGACAGGAATCATGAAACGCGAAGGTCATGGGTTGGGATAGGCGGGCTTTCAAATCGGTGATGCCTAAGCCATCCACCAAAAATTCGGTGAATTCCCATGTGATCGAAACAATGCGTTCCGCTTCGGCTTTCCAGTGGGGGTCATCTTCAAACAGCACCGGATATTCATGTAACACCATCGCCGCGCATGAACCAGAGGGTGTAACAATCACTTCAGAATCTTTAAAGGCTTTCAAAAATTGGATAGCGACCTGCTTGGATTCACTGTGATAGCCGGAATTATAGGCGGGTTGACCGCAGCAGGTCTGGGCCATTGGGAAATCTACTTCAATGCTGAGGTGTTCCAAAATGTTGACAACTGACATGCCCGTTTCAGGGTACATCATGTCAATCATGCACGTTACAAAAAGCGAGACTTTTTTGCCTTTGGGGGAAGGTCGCTTAGAATCATGCGCCATAAAATCACCGCCATCCTTGAGTTAAGAGAAGCATTAATTTTTGTATAATAAGGTAATAATGCCCTTAGTGGTTCAGTATAGCGCAAATGCTGAGAGATGGCTCTCATTTTAACGTTTTAACCTAGAAGGAATGGATGATGCGAAATCTTTTAAAACTGAGCGGTGGATTATTGGGAATCGGCACACTAATTATCTTAGGCGGAATCATCATAAGTTTAATGCAGTCCAACGGGGAGACCGATGCCAGTGTTGCAGAACGCGCAACTCCCACCGAGATGCTTCTGCAAATTCGCGCAGCCGATGTACCCGCCCTGCCCTTTCCCGATAATCCTGATCCCACCCAATGCGGGATTCCGGTAGTTTGGGGATCAACCAATAATCAGGCGTGGCTTAATGGCATTTATGAGGGTGAGATGGTGCAACCCGTTGTGTATCTCTACGACAGCCACCTACGCCGCAAAATCGTAGCCCAAGCACCGCATGGCACGGAGGTGCGAATTATCCTTTTTCAGCCCAACCCTGTTCTCGATTATTACCTTGTGAAAATTCTGGGAGCGCCAGTGGGTGAAAATGAAGGATGGGTGCCTGCCCCATTTTTGACGTTTGAGCCAGAAGTGTTTGGGTAAATAAAATAAGGGGCGGTTGTAGAAAACCACCCCATAGACCAACATCAGATGACCTTTACCCTTTGACTGCGCCGGCGGTTAAGCCTTCAATAATGCGGCGTTGGAAAACTAAGACGAGGACCAAGAGGGGTACAGTGACGACTACTGCTCCGGCAATTTTATCGGCAATGGGTATTTCGTAGCTGTAGCCTGCAAATTGCCCAATGGCGACTGGTACGGTGTGAGCATCTTTGCTGACTAGGTTGAAGGTCAAAGCAAATAGATATTCGTTCCACGCTGAGATGAATGCCAAAAGGCCTGTTGTCACGAGGGCTGGGGCAGTAAGCGGAATGAGGATACGCCAAAAAGTTTGAAAGGCGGTTGCTCCATCCACTAGTGCAGCCTGCTCAATCTCGTCGGGCAATCCTCGGAAGAAACTCGTCAATACCCAGACCGTAAAGGGGAGCGTGAAAATTGGATAGGTAAACATCAGCGAGAGCAGTGATCCATTAATCCCCAAGTCTTTCACCGTCTGGTTTAGACCGGAAAGGATGGAAATTTGGGGGAACATGGTCATCGCCAATACTAAATAAAGGATGATCATGCGTCCTCGAAAGCGAACCCGCCCCAAGGCATAAGCTGCAAATGCGCCGACGACCAATGACAATACCACCGTTACGCTGGAGACAATTGCCGAGTTGAGCATTGTCCGCATAAAGGCACTGTCACTCAGCAAGTTTTGGAAGTTTTCTAGATTTGGGTCTTCTGGTAAATATCGCGCTCCATTAAGCAGCACTTGTTGATTGGTGCGGAAGGATATGCTGATGGCATAGACGAAGGGGGCCATTGTATAAAAGGCGACAACAATGACTAAGACCCAAAAGAAACCCCGACTTAGAAATTGAGTTACTTCCTTTCCAGAAATGTTCGATTGGTTCATTCTTGCTCTAGCCTCACAATTCTTACATAGGTAACGGTAAAGATGAGAATGAGCATGAAAATAATCACGCCAATGGCGGACGAATAGCCTGTTAGACCACCTTGAATTAGTCGGTCATAGTTATATAAGGCCATTGAGGGGCGTGTCGCATCCAACAACACCGAGAATACGTCGAAGGCACGCAAGGCATCCAGTGTGCGAAATACCAATGCAACCGCAATGGTGGGACGCAGCAGTGGTAGGGTGATGGTAAAAAATTGGCGGACTTTGCCAGCGCCATCCACATCGGCGGCCTCATAGACGTCGGCGGGAATGGTTTGTAAACCTGCTAGGAGCAACAAAGCCATGAATGGCGCTGTTTTCCAAACATCTACCGCGATAATTGAATTCATCCACGGGCCTGTGGTCGCTAACCACTGTTTGGCTTGCGAGATGAGGCCTATATCTAATAGTAGTTTGTTTAGGATACCGGTCTGGTCACCACGCATGATGACTTCCCACAGGGCTGCTGAAACGACGGTTGGGATCGCCCAAGGCACTAGCATGGCAGTACGCATCAATCCACGCCCGGTAAATTTGGAGTTGACCACCATAGCGATGATTAGCCCCAAGAGAAGTTCAAGGGTAACCGAGATAAAAGTGAATTGGAGGGTGTTGCTAAAGCTCTTGAGGAATTGAGGGTCTTTACCTAATAGACGTAGACCAGAATCGCCCCCGAATAGTTGCCATGTATATGCCTCTTGATAGCGTTTATAGGTGCGTCGTTCGGCGGACGACATCTCGCGTAGTTTTTCACGCTCCTCAATCTCAGAGGCAGATAGTTCCCAAACGATTCCCCCTTCTCCACGTACCCGTTCGCAATTTCCACTATCGTCTTTCTTACAGTCCACCATCACAAATTTAAAACTTAACAATTCTTGGTAGTTACGTAGCCCGACAAAGCGACTGGGTTTGGGGCTTCCGAATTCTTCATCGGTCAGGCTCGCAATGAAGGTTTGTTCCAAGGGTTGGGCTGCAACTAGAATCAATACCGCCAGCGTAGGGATGAGCAAACTCCATGCAAATCGAGTATTGCGGGATGTGAGAGATTCTTCCCCTTCAAACAAGTCGTTAATAATGCGTGACAGCCACCAGAGAGCCACACCGAGCGGGATTGCCGCGATGAGATAGGGGATCGCCCCGCCAACAGCCTCACTAAAGTTAAATGGATGGTCGCCAACCAGTCCGCCTTTGCCATCAACCCAAAAGGCACGAATTGCAGCGACAATTAGACCAACGATGAGCCAAAGGAAGGCAATCATTGCCCAACGGGCAGAGATGAGATCAAATTTACGCAGGCGGACTCCCAAACGGAAAATGAGAATCCCGATCACGATGGTTAAGAACGGCACAATGATGCCAAAAGTATTGAGATAGGCAATTATGAAGGTAGGGGCGACATTTTTAATAATGGTGCGTTCTTGTGGGCTAAATTCACCGTTTTCTAGTGGTCGCAGGAATTCGATGCTTATTTCAAAATCATCGTCGGCTCTTTTAACATCAGGTTCTTGTAGAAGTCGGTCAACTTGGGCAACTGAAAAACCGGGAGTAATTTCAGTGTCTTCCACCTTCGTAAGCCGATCCCCAGCCCGCACGCCCTTTTCCTCTGCTGGGCCACCCGGGGCCGGGATAATCTCGAAATAGGCTACTTCCCCTTCGGGTTCTACTTTACGGACTTCAATCCCGATGCCTTCAATTTCCAGACCCTGCGTGGCATCTTTGATCTCAGGACTGGTCGCAATTGCATAGAAGAGATAGGCAAATGCCAGCAAGCCGATAATCATCAATAGGCCACTCACTAGTTCTAGTGAAATTGTCTCCTGTTCAGTAGGGCGTCGTCGTCCACTCCTCGGCGGAATTATCGTCATGGAAAAGCCCTCCATTCTAAGATCAAAATATTTTTCGAGGGATATAACTAGCAGTGAGGGCAGATTGCTCTGCCCCCAGTGAAATCAAATCGTCAATATTCGATTGGTAGGGGTGCTATTCAGGTAGCTCATAGCCCAAGTCGGCAAGTTGTAGTTCTAAATCTGCCATCGCAGTTGCGGCGTCGGCTTCACCTGTTAGGACAGAGTGAACGGCGGTGAAGTACAATTGCGAGACATCACCATAGCCGGAACCAGAGACAGTCGAAGGACGGGCTACGGCAGCTTCCAAAATAGTCTTGAAGAGACTGATATAGGGCAGTTGTTCTTGAATTTGAGGGTCTTCATAGACCGCTGGGCTAACGGGTTGTTCACCACGCAACAGGGTGTATTTGACCTGTGCATCGTAGCCAGAGAAATATTCAACAACGGCGACGGCGGCATCGGGATTTTCCGAATACTTGGAGACAGCTAACTGCCAACCACCGAGGGTCGCGGCGCTCATACCGGCTTCACCACCGGGCAGGGGCGAAACACCAAAGAGGTCTTTGATAGGGCTGTCATCGGCCTGACCGAGTGGGTAGGCATAACCCCAATTGCGCATGAAAGCGGCGTTACCAGCTTGCCACACGCCACGAGCATCTTCTTCACCGAAGGTAATGACGTTGTCGGGGCTGATGGAACCAACCCAACTGGCAGCCTTGTCAAGAATGTTAATCGTGGGTTCGTTATTGACTTCGATCACGCCTTCGGGGCTGAGGATGGTGCCGCCGCCAACCGACGCCTGCCATTCGAGCGCATCACAGGTCAGACCTTCATAGGCATTGCCTTGGAAGACAAAACCCCAGAAGTCCGGGTTGCCCGCAGCGCGTTCACCTTCTTGAATAGCGGTTGCAGCAACTTCCAGTTCATCCCATGTTTGGGGAACCTCAAGGCCATATTTTTCCAACAGGTCAGTACGGTAATACAGCATCCCAACGCCAGTAAACCACGGCAGCGCCACCAAACGACCATCAACGGTGTTGTTGACAATGTTGGAAGCTACAAAGCTGTCAACGGTTTCTTGGCTGACATATTCGTTCAGGTCAAGCAGATGTTCGGCAAAAATGCCGGGCCAAATCACGTCAATTTGGTAGATATCAATTTCGCCACTTTGGGCATCGAAGAATTGTTGATACTGACCGAGGGTTTCGGTTGAGTCCTGCGGACGGGTGGTCACTTCAACAGTAATATTGGGGCACAGGGCCATAAAGTCATCGGCAAGGGCTTTTACTGCGTCTAATTCATTGCCGACGGTGCCAGCAATGACGGTAACGGTAACTTCTTCTTCAGTCCGGCAATCGAATGCAGCGGCATCTTGGGCAACGACCCCACGCGGGACGATTGCGAAGGCAACCACCGCTACCAAAGCAAAAACCAGCAACTTCTTAAGCATGTCTAAAACCTTTCCACTCTTGCTCTAAATGATTATGAATATCTACAATAGGTTCGCTGCACACAGCAGGCAACCTTCCGTTATTGACACCCCAACGATAGTTTAACACGTCGTCCGATATTCAACCCTCCTTTAACTAGATTTGCTTAAACACTCTCAAAACAATCCATAGATTGGGAAGTAATCACATCTAATTTGAACTCGGCACATTACATCTTGCCTATTTATGCGCTGGCTCGTTCAATAACTGTGAGAGCCAACTCCACATGCCAATGATCCGGCTTAAAACTCCCCGTTTTTAACCGTTCGAGCATATATTGCGCCCCTAGTTCACCGCTGTGAAAAAGCTGCTGATTGACGGTGGTAAGGCGCATATAGCTGGCGGCTTTGACATCATCAAATCCGATTACCGCAACATCATCTGGAGACTTCATTCTCAACTTATCTATTGCGGCTTGCACACCAAAAGCCAAAGTATCGTAGGCGGCAAAAATAGCGGTGGGACGATTTGGCAATGACAGGATGTGAAGGGCCTGTTCGCAAGCGGAATATTCATTGGGAGCGCCAAACCGATACCATTCCTCATTAAGAGGCAAACCAGATTGGAGCAACATTTCCTTCATGCCCTTAAATCGTCGTTGACTGCTGGTAAAGCCGGATTCGTTTTCAAACGCACTTTCGATCACATGTCCAACAAAGCCGATTTTGCGATGCCCCTTTTTGATTAGATATTCGGCTGCCATCCGCCCACCTGCCACATTGTCAATAAAGATATGGGGATAGTAATCCTGCGGATCATGGTCAACCGCGATCAAGGGTAACTTAAGGTTCATGCGGCGGAGTTCTTCAGGGGTGAAGGTTTGGAGCAGAAATGAGAGCACAATCAACCCATCAACCGCAACCTGTGCGCCGATTTCACGCAATTTGCGCTGCGTTTGCTGCGGATGTCGAATACTGTAGAGCACCAAATCATAATCGTGGTGATCTAACACATCTTGAATACCCGCAAGGCGTTCCACGAATGAAGGGTAAGTGAGGAAGGGAGTGATAACACCTACAGTGGATGTTTTTCCCCCGGAGAGTTGGCGTGCGGCTTTGTTTGGACTAAAGCCAAGTTCGGCTATCGCTTCAAGGACTTTTTGGCGCGTACCATCAGCAACCTGTGGACTGCCATTAATCACCCTTGAGACGGTTCCAACTCCTACCCCTGCTCTTTGGGCAACGTCTCTAATTGTTGGTGTTCTCATAAAAAAGTCATTAGCACTAATTTTTCGGATATTTGGAAACGTTTCCAAATTCTTTCCACAGTATATCTGGAAACGTTTCCATTGTCAAATTCTATTGACAATTTGTCTACAATTGTTCCTACCACTACACTTGAGAATATTTTATGTAAGGATGTAAACTTATTATATGACAGACGCGCCGCTTCCCCCCATTTCCACTGGGCAAACCATCAAAGGCTATGAATTGGAATACGTGATTGGCAAGGGTGGTTTCGCCGTTGTTTATCGCGCCTATCAAGCCCTTGTAGAGCGTGAAGTTGCCGTTAAGATATTTGATCCTCAATTTGCCAACCACCCCAATTTCATTCGCCGCTTTGAACTGGAAGCCCAAATTATTGCCCAATTGGAACATCTCCATATCGTGCCGCTGTATGACTATTGGCGCGAACCGAATGCCGCTTATATCGTGATGCGACTGTTTAAGGGCGGCAACCTTAGCGAATCTATCCAGAAAAATTCATGGGGATTGACCGCCGCTGCTCGGCTACTCAATCAAGTCGCTGCTGCCTTGTCACATACTCACCGCAAAGGGGTGGTGCATCTTGACCTCAAACCTTCCAATATTTTGTTAGATGAAGAAAACAACGCCTATTTAGCCGATTTTGGGATCGCCAAGAAATTGGTGGGCAAAGCGGATGCCACCCAAGAAGAGGGACTATTCGGTTCACCGGCCTATATGTCGCCGGAACAGATTCGTGGCGAGGCTATTACCCCGCAGGCGGATGTATACAGTCTCGGCGTGTTGCTGTTTGAGGTGCTGACCCGTCAATTACCCTTTGATGAACTGACTGATACGGCTTTGATGGATCGGCATTTGTTTGATCCCGTGCCAGCCGTCAATGAGATACGGGGTGATCTGCCCCCGGTAATCAATGAGGTGATTCAGCGAGCAACAGCCAAAAAATTAGAGGTGCGCTATGCCGATGTGTTGAGTTTCGCAGCGGATTTTACACGGGTGGTCGAATCGGTGGAAGGGCTTCAAATTGCTTCCGGCGGTGGCAAAATTACCGAGAATCCTGATAGACCGAGTGGTCAGACGGTCAAGTTTGGCCCAACGACGGAGGTATCACGTAAAACGCAAATTATTACCCCCATCATTTCCC
>JAIOHL010000086.1 GCA_019913005.1 Anaerolineae bacterium
CTATTATGTCGAATTGGTTGCGCAGCGGCCTTTTTATTATGAGAACGCGCTCAAGGCGTGGGTCGTTTCCAGCGCGGAAGGCGTCACCGAAATTCTGTCCCATCCGGCGTGTCGGGTACGTCCCATTGATGAACCCGTGCCACGCGGCCTTGTGGGGTCAGCGGCAGGAATCATTTTTCAACATCTGGCACGGATGAATGATGGTCACAAGCATGTGGAATTAAAGCAAGGGATAACCGCGCGACTTGCCGAAATAGAGGCCACCCGATTGGTGAGCCTCAGTCAAAAATGGGCACAAGCACGCTGGCAGGGAGCAACACGACTGAATGAATATAGCTTTGAGCTGCCCGTGTATGTCATGGCGGATAGCTTAGGCATCTTGTCCGATTGTCTACCCGAAGTAGTGCAATGGGTGCGCCAATTTGCCCGCTGCCTCAATTCGCTCAGTACACCCGAACAGGTCGTGATAGGCAAGATAGCTGCTGAAAATTTGCTGGGGAGACTTGAACCGGAGCATGGCAAAATTTGGGCCGCCAACTTGATTGGATTGATGTTTCAGGCCTATGAAGCGACGGCGGGGTTGATTGGCAACACGCTCATTGCCGTTCGGGAATTTGGCAGGCCGATTTTTGAACACCCTCATTTACTGCCGGATTTTATCCAAGAGGTGATTCGCTATAACCCCTCCGTGCAGAATACCCGCCGCTATCTAAGTGAAGATGTGATAATTGGGGGTCAGGCGATGCGGGCAGGGGATACAGTAATCGTCGTGCTTGCCGCCGCCAATCGTGACCCACAAATCAATCCAAACCCGCAGCAATTCCAAATCGGACGGCCCAATCGTCAGTATTTCACCTTTGGCTTGGGGGGTCATGCCTGCCCCGGCGCGGGGGTAGCCAGCGTCATCACACAGGCCGCTATTGAGCAGTGTATTCGGATGGGGGTGGCCGATGACATTCAAGCGCTAGGCTACCATGCCTATGTCAATTTACGCATTCCAATTTTGCAGGAGCAGGGCCAATGATCGCGGTTATTTTTGAGGTATGGGTGGATGACGAACACAAACCGATTTACTTGGACATTGCGGCGGAACTGCACCCTTTGTTGGAAACCATAGATGGATTCATCTCGATTGAGCGATTTGAAAGCCTCGCCACCCCCGGCAAAGTGCTGTCGCTATCCTTTTGGCGCGATGAGAATGCGATTTCGACATGGCGTCAGGTCGAAGCCCATCGCATGGCCCAAGCACGGGGACGAACCGAAATATTTAACGATTACCGTCTCAGAATCGCTGGTGTCATCCGAGATTATGGCCTGTTTGAGCGTGACCAAGCCCCGACGGATAGTCGAGACGTTCATGGATAAATAAAGCAAAACGCTCTCACATGGGAGGAACAGGTGAGAGCGCTGGAAAAATCAAGCGACGACTACTATTCGTCGGCGGTCATGGCCTGATAATAGGGGCAGGCTTCGGGATTATGGAGGTGCAGTTGCATATGATCCATCCAGCCCCACCAACTTCCACTCGTCTGGGTGGTATTGTACATCGGGCAGTCTTCAGGATTCATCATGCCATGATGCCCCATTGAATGATGACCGTCACGATTCATCATGCCCATACCGTTACCATTCATCATCCCCATGCCATTGCCGTTCATCATACCCGTTCCATCACAGGGCATCGGGGTGCCGTTGCCTGTGCCCGGCCCCTGAGCCGAAGCGGAAAACACACTGAGGCCAATCGCCGCGACAAGGGCGATTACAATAATCATCAAGGTGGATACATAGCGTTTGTTCAACATGGTCTTTCTCTTTCTCCTGTGTTATTTAAAATCGTTCATGAGCGTGAGATATTCATCGCGTGAGATTTCGCCTTTGGCATAGCGTTCTTGGACGATCCGGCGTGGATCAAACGGTTCTCCTAAATAACGTGGTGTGGTGCTGCCTCGGTTAAGCGCCGAGACAACGGCGCTGATGACCAAACTGCATACCAAAAACCAGAACAGCAGCATCACCAACCAGCCACCCCACATTCCAAAACCCCAATCACCGTGCATCATCATGCTGCGCTCCTTCAAGGTTATGTCTATAGGATGCCAGCAGCGTATAAAGTTGGCGTATCGGGATTATGAAGATTTGGTAAAGTTTTTTAGACAGTGGGGAGGGTGAAATAGAAGGTGCTGCCCAGATTTGGCCCGGCGCTTTCCGCCCAGATGCTGCCACCCTGACTCTCAATCAGATGGCGGGCGATGGTCAAGCCGATGCCACTGCCACCGCTGGCCCGTGAACGCGATTTGTCTACTCGGTAGAACCGCTGAAAAATCGTAGTCAGATCGGCTTCGGTGAGGCCCACACCGGAATCCTTTATGGCGAAACGCACCTGATGGTCAACGGGTTGGGCTGATACCTCGACCCGCCCCTCCGCAGGGGTATATTGCAGGGCATTGCCGAGCAGGTTTATCAACACCTGTCCGGTGCGTTCAAGGTCGGCGCGGACGCATGGCAGAGCAGCGGGCAGGTTCACGTGGAGGGCAATGTTTTTATCGGCAAACTGCGGGGTAAGGCGGTCAGTAGCAAACTTGACCAGTTCAGTTGGGGCGTGTGAGTGAATATTGAGGGCGATTTGGCCGCCTTCGATGCGCGACAATTCCTGTAAATCCTGCACCAAGCGCCGCAGTCGGTCAGCTTCTTGATGGACAAGGTGATAGGTGGCCGGATTTGCCGCCATGACGCCATCCTCCAAGCCTTCCATCATGCCCATAATCGTGGTGAGGGGGGTTTTCAATTCGTGAGTGACATCGGCGATCAACTGCTGACGCATGGATTCGGTTTGCTGCAACGATTCCGCCATCTGGTTAAAGCTGTGAATCAAATCACCAATTTCGTCGTGTGCATGTTTGGGCAGGCGTTCGGTGTAATGCCCGTCGGCAATACGCTGACTGGCGGCGACCATCGCTTTAATCGGACGGGTAATGCGCCATGTGACAAAGCCGCTGATGAGCAGGGAGGCGGTAATCGCAGCGGCACTCGCCCACAATAGAGATTCATTGAGGGCATCCCGAAAACGCTGATTGATTTCTTCGTCCGTTGGGGCATTGCTGCCACCATTTTCGCCCCCCATCATGCCACGCCCTTGTCCTTGACCATGCTCCGTTTCGCTTTCGCGCATCATCATCATTTCCATACGATGGGCGAAATTGCGCGGGGCGACAAAACTGGTCGAAGCAAAGATCACCACAAGGCTAATGATGGCTACCGCAAGGTAGGACAACAATATTTTGGTTCGTAGGCGCATGATGGCTCATTTATCCTCAAATTTGTAGCCGACGCCGCGCACCGTTAGGATAAAATGGGGGTTGGTTGGGTCGGTTTCGAGCTTCTGGCGTAGATGCCCAATATGCACATCTACCACACGGTCTTCGCCAAAATAATCATAGCCCCACACCCGCTCCAAAAGCTGCTGGCGGCTCATGACCATGCCCGCATAGGTGGCAAGGGTGTGGAGCAGCTTAAATTCAAGGGTGGTCAGTTCAATCAGGGTGTCGTCGCGGGTGACTTCATAACGGCGGGGGTCAATGTGAAGGTGGGGGAAACTGAGGGCGGCGTTTTCATCGGATTCTGCGGCACGCCCCCGTCGTAAAATGGCTTTGACACGCGCCACCAATTCACGTGGACTAAAGGGCTTGGTTAGATAATCATCCGCGCCGACGGTCAGGCCGACCACCCGATCCACCTCTTCGGATTTGGCGGTCAGCATCAGGACGTAGACATCCGATTCACGGCGGATTTGCTGCAAAACATCGAGACCGTTGAGGCCGGGGAGCATCACATCCAAAATGATTAAGTCGGGTTTATGACGGCGGAATGCAGCCAAACCAGCGAGGCCATCGGGGGCGGTGTGGACAGTGTAGCCCTCTACGACTAAATAGGCTTCGACAAGCTGTAAAATGGAGTCTTCATCGTCAATCGCTAGAATGGTCGTCATTGTGCCGCCTCTCCATATCGTCCTGATTCTAGTGTAACAATGAAAGTCCTCGAAAGGTTAGGCAGATTGACCCGATATGCAATGGCAATCTACCCGACAAGTTAAGCAAGTGGTTGAAATCTCTTAGCGTTTATCCCAATCATAGTATAATAGAAACCGAGTGGGACAGGCACAAATTATCGGAGGGGTCGCTTGATGGAACAGGCAGGCATCATCTGTCTGAACCTCAAGCGATGGGCTACCGCGCCTACCAATACCGCCTCTATCCCAATGCACGACAGGCACACGACCTGTTGAATCTGTTGGCGGTAGCTCGCCACTGCTACAACATGTGCTTGGATTTGTGGCGCTATGTCTATGTGACCGAAAAACGCCGCCCCACTTCCCAAGAATTTGAAGTCATGCGGAAGGGCTACAAAAAGACCATCCCCGCTGCCAAACATGTACACTCGCATGTCTTTCAGGGTCTGGCGAAACGCGCTGAAGAAGCCTTTCAGGGCTTTTTTCGACGAGTCAAGGTGGGTGAAAAATCGGGGTATCCCCGCTACAAAAGTGCTGACCGCTTTCATTCGATTGAGTTTAAGCAGTTTGGAACCGGGGTCGCCATTGATGGGCGGCGAGTGCGCATTTCGGGCGTGGGACGGGTGCGAGTTCGCTGGCATCGAGCACTGGAAGGCACGATCAAAACTGCCGAAATCCTTCACAAAGCGGGGCAGTGGTTTGTCGTGTTCACCTGCGAAGTGCCGGATAAGCCTGAACTGCCCAAAACCGGACAAGCGATTGGGCTTGATTTGGGGGTTGCCTCGCTAGTTACAACCTCCGATGGGGATAAAGTAGACCATCCCCAGTTCTATCGAAAGTCGCAAAAGAAACTGCGGATTCTGAATCGGGCCTTGGCCCGCAAAAAGCAAGGTGGCAAGAATCGGCGTAAAGCCAAGCGGCGGTTGCAGTGCCATCACCATCATGTCAAAAACCAGCGGCGCGATTATGCTCACAAGTTGAGCTATACGCTGGTCAAACACTATGACCTAATCGCCCTTGAACAACTTAAAGTCAAAAACATGGTCAGAAACAAACACCTCAGCAAGAGCATCTTGGATGCAGGCTGGTCAACGTTCACGACCCTGCTGACGAACAAAGCGGTAGAGGCTGGTCGTCAAGTCCTGTTCGTGAATCCGGCCTACACCTCCAAGACTTGCTCAAGCTGTGGTGCGCTTTTTGAGGACTTAACCTTAGCAGATCGTTGGGTGGAGTGCCGTTGCGGGTTATCTTTAGACCGTGACCACAACGCTGCTAAGAACATTTTGAATCAAGCACTCCCCCTCTGGGACGCAGAGGTGAGGCAGAACGTAGCGGGCAGTCAGGACGCAAGCGTGCCTCAGAAGCCCCCGGCTTTAGACGTGGGGAGCGTCACATCATCGAGTACAGTAGGCCACCCGAATTTGCCGATCAGCTACTCGATAATCAGGAATTGACCGAACTAATCACCGGGACAGGACGAGCTAACCTCCGAAAGCTGACCCTTGAAAAATCCTTGTTGACACTCGAATATGTCGGGATTCCAGAAAAATCGCTTCAGAAGGTACTGAGTGCATCAGTAGCGATTGCGCGGCTAATCGAAACAAGCCCCAGTTAGTTTTGGATAGGTAAGCGCACGGTGACGAGCGTGCCTTGCCCCGGAGTGCTTTCAATATGCAATGTGCCATGATGTAGGTCTATGATATTTTTGGCCGTCGTCAAACCCAGTCCCAAGCCGGGGCGTTCATCAAAGTTGCTCCCCCGGAAAAATGCCTCGGTTACGCGGTCTAGCTCGTTTGGTAAAATTCCGAGGCCCTCATCCTGAACCTGCAAATGGATAAAGGCATCCCCCAGTGTCAGTTTTACAGTGACGGGTCGCTCGTGTGGCGAATAGAGACAGGCGTTGGAGAGCAGATTAGTGACCAGTGTCCGTAAATGATGAGGGTCCCCCATGATATACAGGGCAGGCGACTCAGTGCCCTCCAAGCGGATCGTGTGCCGATGGTGATCTTGAGCTTCGACCCTTTCAATCGCGGCTTGGATGAGGGCAGAGAAGTCCAATCGTTCTGCCTGCATCTTATGTTCGGGAAACTCCTCGCGGACAATCCCAGAGATAATCCGCAGCATATCGGTGAGGCTGGTGATTTGTTCTTCAATCTGGCTACCAAGTTTGTCCCGTTGTTCAGCCGCCAAACGATCTTGGTAATGGAGAATGAGGTTGGCTGAAGTTTGAATAATCGTCAACGGGGTACGGAATTCATGTGAGATGCGCTGCATCATGCGAGTCTTGAGGTCACTTAACTCGCGCTCTTTTTGGAGGGTCGTTTGCAGTTTCTCATTTTCAAGGCGTTTCAAATCGGCCAGTTTATGCGCGGTAATGTCCACCTGTAGCCCCACCAGCGCCACCGTCAGGCCGTCCGCGTTGCTGACAGGTATTTTGGAGGTAATGCACCACCCATCGGGTAGGCGGGGGTCTTCTCGATGAATGAGGCGTTCTTCGCGTCCTAGCAGTGGCTCACCGGACTGAATCACCGCTAGGTCGTCGGCATAATACGTCGCGCCCTCATCGGGGAACACCTCAAGGGCGGTTTTGCCAAGCAGCGCCTCAACCGGGTAGCCTGCCAACTGTGCGTGCCGTTTATTTACCAATAGATAACGACCTGCCGCATCCTTGACAAATACTCCGTCGGGCAAGTGGTCTATCAGTTGACGCAGCAGGTTGCGTTCATACATCAATTCAAGACGGGTACTTTCTAGGGCGGCTTCGGCGATTTTTTGGCTGGTGATGTCATCAAACATGACCAACAAATGGGGCGATCCACCAATTTCGATAATTTCAGCCGCGAATTTCACGATGGTGGTCTGACCCTCGTTCACCCATGAGGCCTCAAGACCGCGCACATGACCATCTTGGGTCAGTTGACGGTCAAATTCAGCCCGCACAGCCGGCGCCAACATAAACCCGACAGACTCGACAGTTTGCCCTATCAATTCTTCGCGGGACAACCCACCAATACGCAAACCTATCGGATTGGCGTCAATAATGCGCTGCGACGGCAAATCTACCATTACCATGCCAAAGGGACTGCCCCAAAAGGCCTTATAAAAACGTTCCTCGGAGGCTCGCAAATCCGCCTCGGCTTGTTTACGTTCGGTGATGTCAATCCCAATCCCGACCAACCCAGTGACCTCGCCCGCGCGATTGCGTAAGGGGAACTTGCTGGTTAGCACCCAACGACTCCGGCCTTCCGCATCGAGGCCCATTTCCTCATGGTTAATCAGCGGCTGACCGGACGAAAGCACGGCTTGGTCATCGGCATAAAATTCGGCGGCTAAGTCGGGTGGATAGAAATCGAGATCAGATTTGCCAACCGCTTCATCAACAGACTCTAGACCCAAAACGCGCGTGTTGGCGACATTGCTGATGAGAAAACGGGCTTCGGTATCTTTGTAATAGATCAGGTGAGGCAGATGGTCAATGAGAGCACGCAGCATGTGGCGCTCGGTTGCAAGGGTTTCTTCAGCCTGCTTGCGATCCGTAATATCATGGAACATACTCAGCAAATGCGGCTTCCCATTAACCTCAATCGTTTCTGCCGAGGCCAGCACGGTACGAATTTGGCCGTCATGCGTGCGAAAGCGCTGTTCTATCTCTGGTACTGAGCGTTGCAGTTCCGCAAGACGATAGAATTCTTGATGGGTCACAGGGTCAACCACCAGACCTAATTCTAATGTGGAAAAACCGCGCAATTTTGTACTGGGCAGGCCGATTATCCTGCAAAAAGCCGGGTTCACTTCCACTAACTCGGTGGTGGCAAGGTCGGAGAGGGTCATGGGAATCGGGTTGCTCTCGAAGATGGTCGCAAATTTTTGTTCGGAAGCGACTCGTGCCGCCTCCGCTGCTTTGTGCTCGGTAATGTCATAATACATCGCCAACCAGCAAGGCTGCTGACGGATTTCAAAGCGCTCGGCAGATAACAGAACGGTGCGTATCTTGCCATCCGTGCCCCGAAACAAATATTCAACGTCGCGCAGACTGCCCGTTTCATGCAACTGGTCATACAACTGCTCACGCAAAGCGACATCCACGCTAATCCCTAATTCCACAGTGGTATGCCCAACAATCGCGTCGCGTTCAATGCCAATCATATCCGCAAACGCTTGATTGGCCTCCAAGATGCGGCCTTCATCCAGCGTACCGACAAATTGTGGCAGCGGGCTGGCGTGAAAGGCGGAAAAGAACTTCTCTTCGGAATCGCGGAGCTTCGTCTCAGTATCATGATGCGGGGTAATATCGCGCGAAATGGCGAGAATGCCTTGTAGATGCCCGATTTGTTTCTTGCTGAATGTAGTCTCGACCCAGACAAAGCCGCCATTGCGATGGCGTAAGCGGTGCTGAACCTGTACCGTCTCCGGGGATAGACTGTTGGTAATTTGATTTAAGACCGATACCTCATCAGGATGGTAGAGAGTTTCCCATTGAAGGCCATGCAGTTCGTCTGCCGTATAGCCCAACAAGGCTTGGCACTTGGGCGTGCTAAACGCGATTTTTCCCGCACCCTCTATCCACAGTGCCACTTCAGGCAGGAAAGTTTGGAAAAAACAGGTAAACATCGCTTGTGTCGAAAGTGTCCCTTGCGCTTCGAAAGCCGCCAAGAGCCGTTGAAAACTTCCGTCGTCCTTACTACATTCGCGCAAGATGTCCTGCTCGACAGATGAAGACCACATCAAAAACTCCTTAAGCCCATTGCTTTAAGTCATTCTAATGGAAGTCCCTCCCCGACGTGTGATGTTGGTTACATTCTCAGCAAAAATGGTGACGGATGTCTTTTACTAAATTCAGATGATGCGACGGTGCAAGCCGGGAATCGGACAGCCCGTAGGAAAAGACAAACCCTTCCCCGAAGACAGAGAAGGGTTTTAGAAAAACGGTTGTGAGTCGGGAATAATCTAATTTAAACTACGATGCTTGCGGCGCGATAATCTGGAAATTACCACTCAGATGCAGCAGGGCCATCAGATAGAGCAGGCCGTCATAATAGCGCCACCGTCCAGCCGGGATAGGTGTGTTCCATAATTCTTCCACAAATTCCCAGCGGAAATCCTCCGTCGCTACCATCGCCGCCACTGCGTTCATGGCAACCAGACCCGTCGAGCGATGTTGGGGGTTCACGGGTGTGCCGTCAATCTGGAAGCGGGTGTTATATTGCCCAATTCCCAGATTATAGAAAAACTTTAACCAGCGATTGCTTTGTTCGATCTGCCATTCATCCGCCGCGAACCACACATAATCTACCGCGACATTCATGGCATTTCGCCACGCATCGGAATAGAAGAATTCGCCATAATCACCCGATGGTTTTGGCTCACCCGTGAACTCGGCATAATTTGGCATCAGGCCCGTTTCGGGGTGGGCAGTGGTTTTCCAAAATGCGCGGCTGACCTGTGCGGCTTCCGTCCAAAATTCGTTGTCGGCCTCGGCCCAACGTGCCCACAGTTCATAATAATGCGGCACGTGATAGGAGGGGTCGGTGAATCGGCTGTTGCGGCCACTGGGCACAAAGACGACCTGTTTGGTTTCGGGGTCAAAGAGATTGGTCGAAATCAAGTTCTTCTCGTCTTGGTGCAGCATGGTGTGGAGGATTTCATTGGCTTGGGCCGTATAATTAAAGATGCCGTCGCCATCCCCCCAGCGATGAGCGGCAAAAAACAGCGCCGTCACAAACCAGATTTCGCCATCCGAGGCGGGGTTCTCACTAATCTGGGTGCCGTCGGTATTGCAGTGCCACGCGAAATAGCCAACATATTGACCACTTTCGTTATACATATAGGTCTTGGCCCATTTCCAGATGCGGTCAAATTCTTCTTTTTTATCAAGTTGCACGGCGATCATCATGCCATACGACATGCCCTCGCTGCGCACATCTTGATTGCCGACATCCAGCATATACGCCATGTCATCGCCCACCGGATAATAAACCCGCTGGGTGTCATCATTGCCATAAAACAACTGCTGCCATGTCACATCAATACGTTCTTGAATTTCGGCGTCACTCAGTCCCCATTCCTTAAGCAGGTTGGGATAGACCCCGGTATAAAACGCGCCATTGGACGAATCTTGGGCTTGGGTATTCAACGGAACCATCATCATAATCACCATACTAAATAAAATTAGCCGACGCATGTTGTTAACTCACTTCCACGTGCGATTTAAAGACAGGTTGAACCCGTGTGGTCTGGCCCGCAATCGTAAAACTGCCCGACAACCGAATATCATCTGAGGCGCTGCCGACCATAACTTGGATTTCACCGGGTTCGACCACCAACTGCATGTCGCGGTCATAAAAGGCCATCTGGCGAACCGGGACGTGGAAGGTGAGGGTTTTTTGTTCCTGTGGGGCCAACGTGACCCGTTGGAAGCCCTTGAGTTCTTGAACCGGGCGGGTGACACTGGCAATCGGGTCGTGTAAATACAATTGGACGACCTCATCTCCGGCCATCGTGCCCATATTTTGCACACTAAAGCTAATCATCACCGTATCATCGGCTTGCACAGGATTCGGGCTAATGTGGAGATGGCGATAGGCAAATTCACTATAGCTCAGGCCGTGCCCAAAGGCATAGAGTGGGCTGGCGGGCAAATCAATATAATCGCCTTGCCAGTGAGTGCGGCCACCCGACGGTTTGTGATTGTAGAAAACGGGAATTTGACCCGATGAACGCGGAATGGTAATCGGCAGTCTGCCGCCGGGGTTAAGCTTACCAAACAGGGCTTCGGCAATGGCGGTGCCACCTTCCTGTGCAGGTAGCCACGCTTCAATCACGGCGGGAACATGCTCGGCAATCCACTCAATTGAGAGGGGGCGGCCATTCAGCAAAACGACAATCACTGGGGTTCCAGTGGCGTAGATCGCCTCAACCAACTGCTGCTGCACCCCATAGAGGTCAATATCGGCGCGATCCAATGATTCGCCAGTGGTGCTTTCTTTGGAAAGGCCGGATTTTTCACCCACCACCACCACCGCGACCTGTGCTTTTTGGGCGGCGGCCACGGCTTCAGCAAACCCAGAGGTGTCGAAGCTGGTGATTTCGCAGCCGGGGGCATAATAGACTTTGGTTTGCGGCGAGACCAGTTTTTGAACCCCGGCCAAGACCGATACCGATGGCACAAAATGTTGCAGGAAATCAATGCCGGAGAGGTCGCGCATGGGTGTTGGGGCTTCGGTATTGATTTCGGAAATCACCACGCCTTCGGAATGGGAGGGGTAATGATAATCGCCTTGCAGCAGGCGGATGCTGTCTGCGCCGGGGCCAATCACCGCGATGGATTCCAATTGAGGCGAAAGCGGCAGCAAATGATCGGCATTCTTCAGCAGCACCAGCGATTTACGGGCCAGTTCCAGCGACAAATCACGCTGTGATGGCGTATTAAAGACTGTCGGGATATGGTTGGTGTCCACATAGGGATTTTCAAATAGGCCCAATTGGAATTTCTGACGCAGCACCCGACTGACGGACAGGTCAATCAATTCCATGCGGATCCGGCCATCTTTGAGGGCCTGCCGCAGAGGGTCGCCATAACAATCGGTGGCGGGTAGCTCAATATCAATGCCCGCTTCCAGACCCAACAGCGCCGCTTCTGCTTTATCCGCCGCTACACGATGATAGACCTTTAACATATCGAGCGTGAAATAATCCGAGACCACCACGCCGTCAAAGCCCATTTCATGGCGCAGGAAATCCACCATCAATTCTTTGGATGCACCACAGGGGATACCATCCAGTTCATGATAGGCATTCATCATAGAGGCGATGCCTGCTTCTTGAATCGCGGCCCAAAAGGGTAGGGCGAAAATTTCGCGCAGTTCGCGTTCCGGGATGTGTGCGGGTGACCAATTGAGGCCACCTTCAGTCGTGCCATAGCCCAAAAAGTGCTTACCCGTCGCCACGACTCCCTCACTCAGATCGTGGTTTTGCAGACCGCGTATATAGGCGACCCCGATGCGCGAAATCAGATAGGGGTCTTCGCCAAAGGTTTCTTCAACCCGGCCCCAACGCGGATCACGGCACACATCCAGTACCGGCGCAAGGCCATGATGTGCTCCGACAGCCCGCATCTGGGTACGAATTACCCCGGCCATTTCTTCGATCAGTTCCGGTGCCCATGTTGCAGCGAGGCCGATGGCTTGGGGGAAGGTCGTGGCGTCACGGGCCATATACCCCGCACAGCTTTCTTCATGCACAATGGCGGGGATGCCCAAGCGCGTTTGTTTGACTAAATAGGCCTGAATATCATTGGCGACGGCGGCGGACGCTTGGGGTTTGAGCAGACTGACGGCCCCCACGCGCGAGACATGACCGATGCCATTGACAATTTTTTGCTCGGCTTTAGCTTGGACAAAATGCTTCTGGTCATCTATAAGATCAGTCGCCCAAACCGCGCCCAACTGCCCTAATTTTTCTTCTAAGGTCATCTGCGACAACAGATGCTCTGTGCGCTCCTCGACGGAGTGCCCTACGTTGATCGTCATGGTACTCATCTTCTTTCAGTTAGCGTGTTCAACCGACGTAATCAGCAGGGTGGGCAGTAGAAGACCATGCGCTATTTTAGTATGCTACCAACCGCCCCGGAGTAAAATCAGCCCTTGAGTTCACCACCTGTCAAGCCAGTGACAATATACTTTTCGGCAAACAGGTAAAAAATGACGGCTGGGACAATCAGGATAGTGACGTAGGCCATCATACGCGCCCAGTCGGTTGCATGATCGCCCTGAAACTGCATCAGCCCCAACGTCAGCGGCCATTTTTTGGAATCGGTGAGGACCAACAGCGACAGGAAATATTCGTTCCAGCCCGCAATGACCTGAAGGGTAGCGATGGCCGTGATCGCCGGACGCGCAAGGGGTAGGAGGATGTAAACAAAAAAGCCGATGCGGGTGCAGCCATCAATATAGGAAGCATCTTCCAATTCGGGCGGAATCGCTCTGAAAAAAGTGCGCAGAATAATGGTACTGCTGGGTAGACTAAAGGCCACCAGCGGCATCACAACCCCCCAGTAACTGTCGGTCAAATGGAGTGCTCGAATTTGTAGAAAGATCGGCAGAATGGCAATCCCAAGCGGAAAGAGCAGGCCCAACGAGAGAATATTAAAAAGCACTTCCCGCCCCTTGAACTGTATACGGCTGAACACAAAGGCCATCGTGCTGCTGAGAATCACCGTAAAGGTAGTGGACGCAAGGGTAATGTAGAGGCTGTTTCTAACCGAACGCCAAAAGATATTGTCCTCTAGGATATTGGTGTAGTTTTCCCATTGAATCCCTCTGGTTGGCAGCCCAAAAGGCCTTGCAATAAATTCGCCCGTGGTGCGAAGTCCTCCCAAAATGGCGGTCAAGATGGGTGACACGACAATCATGCAGACAAGGATCAGAATGGTATATTTCAGCGCCACTGACAAACCGCGCCGTATTTTGAGCGTGGTGGGTGAAGGAATGTAGGTTGAAGATCGCATCATAAACTGCCTTTCTTAATCGGCATAATCGCGCCGCAATACAATACGCTGATAGCCCAGCGAGAAGAGTAGGCTAATCGTAAAGAGCACCACTGCGACGGAACTGCCATAACCGAGGCGGAACGTCTTGATGCCAAATTTATACAGATACGTCGAAATCAGGTGACTGGAATTAGCAGGGCTACCGCCGCGTGTCAAAATCCAAGCGATAGCAAATTGCTGGAAAGAACCCAATACCGATAGATAGATGGTCAGTCGAATGGTACTACCCAATAATGGCAAGGTGACATAACGCAAAACTTGAAGCTCATTAGCTCCATCTACGCGGGCCGCCTCCTCTAGTTCTTTGGACACGCCCTGCAATCCTGCCATATAAAGAATCATGTAGAAACCGAAATATTTCCATGTCAGCACCGCAAACAGGGAATACATGACAAGGTCCCGGTCACCCAACCATGTTTGGCCTTCAAAACCGGGAATCAGAGTGCCAAACGCCACATTAGCTAGGCCTTCGCCGGGGTGAAACACATACATCCAAATAAGGGCGGTAATGATTTCCGAAAAAACAAAGGGGACAAACAAAATCATCCGGAATATTTTTCTACCACGCAGTTTTCCACGTCCCACTAACAAAGCTAACATCATCGCTAGGGGCAATTGGACGGTGAGAGACAGAAACATGATAAAGAAGCTATGGCTGATGGCACTGCGAAACGGCTTGTGATCATTCAGGCGATCATAGTTACCAAACTTGACATACTCGGTTAGGGGGCCGAAACCGTCCCACTCGTATAGGCTGTATTGGGCCGCTTTTGCAATTGGCACCAGCACAAACAGAATAAACAAGAGCAGTCCCGGCAGTACAAAGAGGCTAATGGTGCCCCATTTACCAAAATTGATGCGGCGAGGGTGGGTTTTGTCCCGTTGACGGGTTATCGTTCGTACCTGAGCACCGAGGGCAGACATGAGCCTAATCCTTTGCTAAACCGATGGCGATGATTTACTGATATACTTCACGTGTGACAGCGGGTGGGGTGTAGCTGCCCTGCAATTCCCGTCGCCGGTCAGCGTACACCTCACCCGTCTGGCAGGTTCGGAGCTTATTCGTCTAGTTCAAACGAGGCTTCATCTTCGATAGCGGACGCCACATCTTCGGCGGTCAGTGAACCTTCAAACAACCCCTGTACCGCGTCATTCACAGCCTGCCCAACAGCGGGTGGCAAGAATTGGTCGTAGTACAGTTGCGAGTAGGTGGCGCTGTTGCGTGCAACCAAGATGGTTTGCAGAACTGGATCTTCGATGGCTGATTCAGCAGCGGCAACTGTGGGGAGAATCCATATCTTCGCGCCTTCGGCCTGATTTTCGGCAGAGGTAATGAATTTTAGGAAATCAACGGCTTCATCTTCGGCATTGGAACCAACGGCATAAC
This sequence comes from Anaerolineae bacterium, assembly GCA_019913005.1. Taxonomy (GTDB): domain Bacteria; phylum Chloroflexota; class Anaerolineae; order Aggregatilineales; family J027; genus CFX10. Next base: position 14,941 of record JAIOHL010000086.1, read on the forward strand.
CATCGCCACCGCCGAGTACGTCACCGGGGTTACCCGCGCCGCCTTCAATCACTGGGAAGGGGAACCAGCCGAGGTTGCCTTCGATTGCTTCACCAGCGTTTTCGCTGTTATCAATTTGGACGCTGGGTGCCCATTGGCCCATCAGTTCCATCGCGGCCTTACCATCACCCATCAGACCAGCTTGATCATTATAACTCAGACCCATGAAGCCATCGGGGAACGGTTCGAGATCAATCAACTGTTGCAGATATTCACCTGCCTGTACAAATGGCTCATCGGTGAACGCGCCATCGCGGTTGTAGGCATCCAAGAACGCCTGCTCACCACCCAGACGGATCGCTAGATAGACCCACCAGAAGTGGCCGGGCCATTTGTCGCCTTCGCCCAACGAAATTGGGGTAATGCCTGCATCCTTAAGCGCCTGCACCGCGGCTAGGAATTCTTCCCATGTCACGGGTGGAGCTTCTGGATCAAGGCCAGCTTCGGCAAACAGGGCTTTGTTATAGAACATACCAACAGTGCCCCATGTCCATGGCACACCGTAGTATTCGCCATCTCGCCCATACAGTTCCAACGCAGCTTGGGCCGAGAATGAATCTTTCCAATCGCCTTCCAATTCGGGGGCGATATTACGAACGAGGCCAGCCTCGGCAAATTCCCACAGAACACCACCACCCCAGCTTTGGAAGACGTCTGGTGGATCGCCTGCCTGCATAACGGTGACAAGACGTTCCTTAAAGGCTTCATTTTCCAAAATGGTAATTTCGATGGTGACGTTGGGGTTCGCTTCCATATAGGCATCAGCGAGCGACTGCCAATAGGTCCCTTGCGCCTCGACGGTGCCGATATGCCACCATGTAATGGTGACCTGATCTTGCGCAGCGGCTTTAGGTTGGGTGCTGCCGAGACCCAGCGACAGGATCGTCACAATTGCTAAAACTACCGAGAACACCGGCAAAAACTTTTTCATGGTCTAGCTCCTAATTTTCACAGAATTGAAATTCCGAAGACATATGTGTGTATATAGACTCTATTGATACTTATCACCTCCTTAGATCAAGCCACGATTGGTGGGGGGATTGACATGATTCCCGAATAACGAGCGAGGTGGGCAGGGTCACATGACGAATTGGCCTATCGGGGTTTTCAATCTGCTCAATCAACAGTCGCGCCGCAATCCTGCCCATTTCATCCAGCGGCTGACGTACTGTTGTCAACCGGGGATAGACCAACGACGCTTGTGGAATATCATCGAAACCGATGACGGAAATATCGTGTGGAACTTGCAATCCATACGCGCGAACGGCTTCCATTACGCCAAATGCGGAAAGATCATTGGAAGCAAAAATCGCGGTGGGGGGGTTAGGAAGATTTAATAAGCGTTCGGCGGCTTCGTAGCCTTCTCTGCGCCAAAAATCCCCTGTTTGAATCAAGTCTTCTTCAGTGGGCATCCCAGCATCGCGCAGAGCTGCCATATGTCCGGCCAGCCGCTCTTCAGCGCTGCGCAGTTTCATCAACCCGGTGATAAAACCGATGCGCCGATGCCCTAACCCCAAAAGGTATTGCGTGGCTTCATAGGCCCCCTGACGATTCAGGCTATCCACCGCTGAACTACGATTACTGGGGTCTACTTGGTCAATCAACACGTAGGGGAAATTCTGCTCACGAAGGGTCTCGATATAACCAGTCGTGAGCAAGGGCACCACCAGCAACACACCATCGGCTAGACCTTTGGTCATTTTTAGGGCATACGAGGCTTCGGTGCTGGTGCGATGGGTGGTATAAAGGAGGAGGTCGTAGCTAGATTTGGAGAGTTCTTCGTCAATACCGCGTGCAATTTCGCCGATATAGCCGTTGTCTAGGCCGGGGACGAGCAGACCAATCACACCAGATTTGCCGCCTGCCAAGCTCCGCGCTTGTTGATTGACCACATACCCAAGTCGTTCAACGGCTTCAAGCACCCGTTCGCGCGTCGAGTCTTTGACATAGTTATAACCACTGAGTACCCGTGAAACCGTTGAATACGACACTCCAGCCTCACGCGCAACATCTAAGATGGTTACACTGGTGTTTATTTCGCTCATAAAGGCCTCTAGTTACTACAGCCTTTGCAAGCGTTTGCAATGCTAAATCAAACCTTCGACGCATGAATTCCAATATTTAGCAATTTTGCAAGCGTTTGCAATAAAAAACCAGAATTTTATCCGCCTGCGTCCAAAATATATTGAATAAATCTGCAAGCGTTTGCAGAAAGCATATCCCGATCTGCAAGATTTGTCAATCAATTTGCAGAAATATTTTCAAAATTCGTTTCATGGGCAGAAATGAAATCAGGGAAAGCCTGCAAAAAAGCCTTCCCTGAGAGGTTATGGAAAAATCGCCTTCTGGACTAGGAGTTCAGACACTTCCACTGTGCCCCACGTTCGGTGTGTACCCACAGCGGCAGGCTGAAATAATCATGGGTTTCGGTGTGCCAACCGCCACCTTGCGTAGTCAAGCCTGTCAGCAGATTGCGCCATTCGCCCGGTGGCAAATAGTACGTCACCTGTCCTGCCGGGTGGAAAACAGGCGCGACCAGCAGGGCCGACCCCAACATATATTGCTGATCGAGATAGCGGCAGGTGGGATCGTTGGGGAACTCCAACATCATCGCCCGTAGCATCGGCCAGCCATGCGCCGAGGCTTCACGGCCCATATCGAGCAAATAGGGCATCAGGCGGGCTTTTAGGTGATTAAAGAACCGCAAGACTTCAATGGACTCGTCATCAAACAACCACGGCATCTTGGCACTATTGGCTCCATGCAAGCGGCTGTGTGACGAAAACAGCCCAAACGCCACCCAACGTTTATATAAATCCGGCGTGGCCGTGTCATTAAAGCCGCTGATGTCGTGACTCCAATAGCCAAACCCGCTTAGGCAAAGGGATAGCCCGCCGCGCAGAGTCTCCGCCATTGAAGGATAATTGGAAGTATTGTCGCCCCCCCAATGCACTGGAAAACGCTGCGAACCCGCCGTGCCAGATCGGGCAAACACCACCGCCTCGCCTTCGCCTTTTTCACGTCGCAGTAAATCAAATACCGTCTGGTTATACAGATAGGCATAATAATTGTGCATCCGTTCGGGGTCGGAGCCATCATGATAAACGACATCGGTAGGGATGCGTTCCCCAAAATCGGTCTTAAACGCATCTACCCCCATATCCAGTAATCGCTTGAGATGGCCTGTATACCACTCACACGCCGCCGGATTGGTGAAATCCACCAGCCCGATGCCCGGCTGCCAGAAATCCGCTTGGAAGGTGTCGCCCTCTTTGTTTTTGAGCAAATAACCCTGTTTAGCGGCCTCTTCAAATATGATGGAGGATTCAGCGATATAGGGGTTGATCCACAAACAGATTTTGATGCCCTTTTCTTTGATGCGCCGCAGCAAACCTTCGGGATCGGGGAAGTTGCGCTCGTCCCACAAAAAGCTCGTCCATGTCAGTTCGCGCATCCAGAAGCAGTCAAAATGAAACACACTGATCGGGATGTCGAGTTCTTCCATACGATCAATGTTGCTGAGGATGTCCTCTTCGTTATAGTTGGTGGTAAACGAGGTCGAAAGCCACAGGCCAAATGACCAATCCGGCAGTTTGGGTGGACGGCCACTCAACGCCGTGTACTGCTCAAGGGCGTCTTTGGGGGTTGGCCCCGCGAAAATGTAGTATTCAAGGCTGTGACCCTGTGTGCTGAACTGCACCCGGCTAACATGGCTGGTTCCCACTTCATAGGAGACCTGTCCCGGATGGTTGACCAAAACGCCGTAGCCCTGACTGGTCAAATAAAACGGCACATTTTTGTAGGCATATTCTGAATTTGTTCCAGCATCGTGGTTCCATATATCCAGCGACTGCCCATTTTTGATGAATGGCCCAAAGCGCTCCCCCAAGCCATAAATCGCCTCCCCAACCTGAAGGGAAAGCTGTTCGCGCAGGTACGTTTCGCCGTTTTGTTTGAACAGGCCCACTGCATGGGGTTCGCTGGAGGTTAGGGGTTCACCGTCGCGGTAAAAGGCAAACTGCCACTCACCGCTGCGTGGCATCTGCACCGCCAGCCGACCCGCATTGAGCCAGACCTGTGTTTCATCACATAGCACCTCGGCGTCGTCATTTTGCAGGCCATAATCGAGGGCAAAAGCGGGCAGACGTTCCCGCCGACCCTTAAAATGATTCAGTTGGACACGAATCACGTTTGGCATCGGGGATGAAAAACGGGCGGTAATCAGCGTGCCATCAATAAAACTGCCACGTCCATGCACGTGATGATTGTAGCCGCTGAGGGTGACGGCGTGGGCTTCAACCTCGACATGCGTCACGGTCAGCGGATAAATAGCTTCTGTGCCGGGTTGCAACATCCACTGCCCATAATCAAACTTCATAAAGTCATCCTTTTTAGAAACATAAGCGCAAAAATTTCAGGCCCTTCATCTCGTTTTTACAATCATCCGACCACGCTTCATTTTGCTTTGCTCCCCCTCTCTGAAAGCCTTCGGAGAGGGGGCCGGGGGGTGAGGTCAAATTGGCAAGGGGTCTAGCTTATACGGTCTCCACCTCGGCCAACTGCTCATCCACCGCGCCGCGCAGTGATAATTCTTTGGCGCGATGGCAGGCGACAAAATGTTCAGCATCTTCCCACATGACCTCTAACTGAGGGGTCTCGGTTTGGCAGCGTTCAATGGCATAGCGGCAGCGTGGATGGAAATAACACCCACTCGGCGGATTGGCTGGGTCAGCGACATCCCCCTCCAGCCGGATACGCTGCTGCTGGCTGCGATGACGGGGGTTATGGATTGGCACTGCCGACATCAGCGCTTCGGTGTAGGGGTGCTTGGGATGGGCATAGAGAGCACTTGCCTCGGCTAATTCGGTTAATTTGCCGACATACATCACATTGACCCGATCACAAATATGCCGAATCACGCTCAGGTCGTGGGCGATAAACAGATAGGTCAAGCCAAATTCTTCTTGCAGGTCTTTTAATAGATTCAAGATTTGAGCGCGAATGGAAACATCCAACGCCGAAATCGCCTCATCCGCCACAACCAACTGCGGATTGGTGGCAAGGGCGCGTGCAATCACGATTCGCTGACGTTCGCCGCCGCTAAAGGCATGGGGATAACGCCGCATGTATTCAGGTCGCAAGCCGACACGCTTTAACAGCAGGGCCACGCGGTCTTCCAATTCACTGCCTCCCGCCAAATGATTGACCCTCAACACCTCACTGACGATCTCAAACACCGTCATACGCGGATTGAGTGACGAATAGGGGTCTTGGAAAATCAGGCGGATTTGCTGGCGATAGGGTTTCAATTCATCGCGGGTCAGCTTGGCTAAATCTACTGCGTCGGTGTCTTTGGCACGGTAGATAATTTCGCCGCCTGTAGGCCGATACATCCGCACCACACAGCGCCCGACGGTGGTCTTGCCACAGCCGCTTTCACCCACCAAGCCCAACGTCTCGCCACGCTGAACGGTAAAACTGACATCATCCACCGCTTTGACATAACTCACATTGCGACCAAACAAGCCGCTGCGTCGCGGAAACCACATGCTCAGATTGCGTACTTCTAAGAGGGGCGGTGTTTGCTCAACCATGACTCATCTCAACTTCGACAAATTCGTTTTGATAGGCGGGGTCATACATCAAACAACTGGCGGTGTGATATGGGGCAACCGCCGTCAGTTTCGGTTCAACTCGATTGCACAGTCCTTTGACCTGACGATCACAGCGCGTATGGAACGGACAGCCCGTTGGTCGTAGGAAAGGTGACGGCACCATGCCCTTGATCGGATCAAGCCGCTGATGCGACAGGCCAATCTTGGGAATCGAACGTAGCAGGGCTTGGGTATAGGGATGTTTGGGATTATTAAAAATGGTGTCGGCGTCCGAATGTTCGACCACATTGCCCAGATACATCACCGCCACATCGTCGGCAACTTCCGCGACCACCCCCAAGTCATGGGTGATGAACAAAATCGCCATACCATAGTCGGCCTGCAATTCTTTCATCAAGTCCAAAATCTGCGCCTGCGTGGTCACATCCAGCGCGGTGGTCGGCTCATCGGCAATCAGTAATTTTGGATTACACGACAGGGCCATTGCAATCATGCAGCGCTGCAACATCCCGCCGCTGAGTCGAAACGGATATTCATCAATCCGTTGTTCAGGTTTGGGCAATCCCACCCGCCCTAGCAGTTCAATCGTGCGATTCCGCGCCTCTGCTTTGGAAGCATCACTGTGGAGCAGGATGGCCTCCATAATTTGATTGCCGACGGTGTAATTTGAACTGAGGGAACTCATCGGTTCTTGGAAAATCATCGAAATCTCGTTGCCGCGAATCCGCCGAACATCCGCCCCGGTGGGTCTAAGTTTCGCAATATCAACCGCTTTGGTTGTGCCATCGGGTTGGGGTTGGTGATAGAGGATGCTGCCCGACACAATTTTGCCGGGCCGCCGTACAATTTGCAGGATGGCGCGGGCCGTCACACTTTTGCCGCTGCCACTTTCCCCCACCAAACAGAGTGTTTTGCCGCTCTGGATGGCAAGCTCAACCCCATCTACCGCACGGACAACGCCTTCATCCGTGAAGAAGTGGACTTTTAGATCATGAATTTCGAGCAAAGGGTTGGTCATTGTCACACACATCCTCATCAATGATAGGGGTCGGCGGCATCACGCAGACCATCACCCAAAAAGTTAAAGGCCAGCACAGTAATCACGACGGCCAAGCCGGGGATGAGTAGCCAAGGGGTATTGGCAATCGCCGGAATATTTTGGGCTTCATGCAGCATCACCCCCCAACTAACCACCGGTTTACGTAGCCCCAATCCCAAAAAGCTGAGGGCCGTTTCCCCCAAAATCATGCCGGGGATTGCCAGCGTCACGGAGGCGATAATGTGGCTCATAAACGAGGGGATCATGTGGCGGGTGATAATGCGCATACGGGGCACGGAATCCAATTCCGCCGCGACGACAAAATCTTCCTCACGCAGCGACAAAAACTTGCCACGCACCACCCGCGCCATCCCCGTCCAACCGAGCAGGGAGAGGATGATGGTAATGCCGAAATAGACCGCCACCGGACTCCAACGCGGCGGCACGGCGGTGGCTAATGCCATCCACAGCGGAATATCGGGAATGGAACGCAGCACCTCAATCAGGCGTTGAATAAAGTTGTCCACTATCCCACCGATTAGACCGGAGATGCCGCCGAGCAAAATGCCAAGCCCAAGACTAAGGAACACCCCGACCAGACCGATAGACAGCGAAATCTGGGCACCATAAATCATGCGACTCCACAAATCATGTCCGGTGTCGTCCGCCCCCAGAAAATAAAAGGGGTCACCTGTTTCAACCGGGCCAAAAAAATGCACATCCCATTTGACTGAAAGTTTGTTGATAACTGGAACAGGGATGCCTCCAAACCCGATTTGATATTCTTCGCCTTTGACCAAAAATCCCAAGCGGATTTTGTGTGTTTTGTCTTCGGTGAAGGTACGCTCATAGGTCATCGGGTCGGTCTTCATTTTATACGCATACACATACGGCGATAACCTGCCGTTATCAAAAAGATGCACGCTTTGGGGTGGGGCTTGGGTATAGGTTTTGGAATAAAATTCTTTGGTAAAGGGGGCAAAAAAACCCGCAAAAAAGGCCACAAAGTAGAAGGTGAAGATAATCACCAAGCTCATCATCGCCAAGCGGTGTTTGCGGAATTTCCACCACATCAAGCGCCACTGTGAAGCCACCAGAATCTTCGGGGCGTCGGTTTCTTCCACAGCCGTCACTTCGGCGGGAACTCGTTTGGGAAATGGTATCACGCGATGGGCCATCGGGGTTTCCTCTACTTCGACTCAAAGCGGATACGCGGGTCGAGCCACGCCAGCAGAATATCCGACAGCAGCATTCCGGTAATGGTGAGCAGACTAAGCAGCATCAAGAACCCGGCGGCCAAAAACATGTCTTGCTGTTTAAGCGCTTGCAGCAAGATCGGGCCGCTGGTGGGGAGATTCAAAACAATCGAGATAATGGCTTCACCTGCGATCAACCCCGGCAGCACCCACCCAAGCGTGCTGACAAAGGGATTCATGGCTTGGCGCAGGGGATACTTGATCAGCAGTTTCCATTCGGGCAGGCCTTTGGCACGGGCCGCCTCGACATAGGGCTTGTGAAGCTCATCCAGCAAATTGGCCCGCATCACCCGGATCAATCCGGCTGTCCCGGAGATGCCAATGATAATCATGGGAATCCACAGGTGTTTCAGCAGGTCAATCACTTTGGCAAATGACCAAGGGGCTTGTTCGTATTCATCCGAAAACAGGCCCGTCACACTGATCCCGCCGTATTTGAAGGAGATAAAGACCAGCACCAGCGCGATGAGAAAACCGGGAGTAGCCAGACCCAAAAAGCCAATAAAGCTGAAAAAATAATCCGCGAAGCTGTATTGGCGCACCGCCGACAACACCCCGATGGGCAGGGCGATCATCCATGTGAAGACAAAACTGGACAGCGACACCGCCAGCGTCATCCCCATGCGATCAGTAATCATTTGTTCGGACGATACATTGTAATAAAAGGAGTACCCAAAATCACCATGCACGACAATATTTTCGACCCATTTGTAGTATTGCACATAAACTGGCTCATTCAAGCCATAACGTTCGCGCATCGCTTCTTCAAATTCGGGTGTCCATGTGGTGCCGCCCGTCTGTTGATTACGCATATTTTCCAACATAACCGTGACGTAATCACCGGGGGGGAGTTGAATGGTCACAAAAACCAAGATTGAAATAATGTACATGGTGGGAATCACCAGCAGCAGCCGTTTTAAAATATATTTCGCCACGTTGACACCTCCTTTGAGTCTACGGTGGATGAGCCTAGTATGTCGTAACTGAGCCGAGGCTGAAAGTCCCCCTGCATCGGGAGAACTTTCAGCACGCTCGTTACAGAGTCAGAAGATCAGCGTGGGAGAAATGCTGATCTCCTACAGCGGTTTTCAAGTAGATTGGCCTATTGTGACACGGGGCTAAGGCTCTTTAACTTTTAAATTCGGTAATTCGTCCCCATCCCAAACCC
>JAIOHL010000087.1 GCA_019913005.1 Anaerolineae bacterium
CTCCTATACCATCGCCAGCCCCACTGGTGAGGGCCTCACCACTTGCCGGAGTTTCTCACGGCTGCGGCGGTGCGCCTTGAAGGATGCCTTCAGGATCACGTAATCTCGTCCAAAAGGCGGATTTTTTTCATATCCCCTATCAAAATCTATTAACCTCTGCTAAAATACACTTAACACTCGTTAAGTTAGTTTTGGCAGTTTTCATTTTCCAAGAAATTTGAGATAAATTTTTCGCAACGCCGTAACTTATTGACACGTATTGAATTATAGCCTTTCAAGAAGCAAAGATTTTATACGTCTGCCAATCAGAAATTATTGTTGTATGGGGGGCCACATGCTCTACACCCTCTGGCTAAAACTCAGGGAGTTATTGACGGGTACCAATAACCTACAATTTCAAACCGAAGCGATGAGCGCCAGTCCCAGTTATGAGCAGTTTCGCAATTTATTCCGCGAGCGGGTCTGGTATCGAGACTGGTTTGGCAATTCACTGCGTGAACGGTGGCCTTTGCTGCTGTTTTTGCTGGCCTTCCAATCGCTCTATTTCCCGATTAATCAAGTCGTGAGTGGCGGTGTCCATCTCTATATCCCACAAATTGATGGGAATATTCCGCGCCTCTCTATCTTTGTGATTCCCTATGCGATGGGATTCATGCTGATGCCGATTTTTCCGGTGTTAGCGGCATGGAAATTTTCACGTCAGGTGTTCCAAGAGTATGCCATCGCATTTTTTAGCGTCATGGTAATCGGCTTCATCATCTGGTTAGCGATGCCTGCCTATATCATCAAGCACTCATTCGAACCAAATGGGTTTTTCGATCAACTGCTGTATCAACTGCATGACGGCGATTCATCGTATGGCACGCATAATTCCTTCCCCAGTAGCCATGTTTATTATGTCACGGTAGCGATGGTCTACTTCTGGCGCAAATGGCCCAAGCAGTGGATTTCGTGGGCCACCTTTACCGTCGCCAATGCTGCCAGCACACTGTTTACCCATCAGCATTATTTCGCGGATGTCGTTGCGGGGTTTGTGCTGACATGGTTTGCAGTTTGGCTGACTCGTCGCCATCTATTGCCCTTCATTCGACGCCGCGAAGTGCAATTTGGGGTCGCGGATGTACACGGCACGAGTGTGCGCCGCCATTAAAAGGGCTGAAACTTTTGAACACGGGCTAAAGCCGCCGTGCTGAATCTAGTCTAAAGTACAAGTTACTCACATGAAAACCCCTATAGATGGTAGGTATGATGCTTCCTGCCTTTTTGCTGTCTTCACGCTCCCATGCAATTCCGCTATAATCAACTTCATCCCATTTAATCAGACCATTAGAAACCGACATCATGCAACCATCCTCTCGCATTCAATATCGCTATTATGATCTTGTCATGGCAACGTTTGTGACGGTGCTGCTCCTCAGTAACCTCCTCAGCAGTGCCAAAATTATTGACATCGGCCTCGGCAGCGTTGGCTCATTGAGCTTCATTTTCGATGCTGGCACGATTGTCTTTCCGATTTCGTACATTTTTGGCGACATCCTAACCGAAGTGTATGGCTACAAACGTTCCCGCCGCGTCATTTGGATGGGTTTCGGCGCATCCATTTTGATGGCATTCTGCGTTTGGATTGTTGGCCTGCTCCCCGGCGAATCCTATTGGGTCGAAAGCACGGGCCAAAGTGCGTATGATGCCATTCTCAGCGGCATCCCTAATTTGATTGTCGCTAGTCTCAGCGCTTATTTCGCAGGCGAGTTTTTGAACAGCTTTGTGCTAGCAAAATTAAAGGTCGCTACTGAAGGTCGCTATTTGTGGATGCGTACCATCGGCAGCACACTGATTGGCGAAGGCGCAGACTCGATTATTTTTGTCGGGATCGCCACGCTGCTCGGCACGCCGGGGTTTGTGCCCGAAATCATGCTTTCGCTGATTGCCACCAATTACATTTTGAAGGTGGGCATTGAGGCCGCCATGACCCCCGTCACGTACAAGGTAGTCAATATCCTCAAACGTGTTGAAAACGAAGATTACTTTGACCGGGATACGAACTTCAACCCATTCAAGTTAGGTATATAAAGAAGGATTTTCGAATGACTGATGACGAAAACATGCTCAATTCCGACCATCTGACAGATGATGAACCCGAACTACCGGAAGATCATCGCAGCGGCTATGTTGCGGTTATTGGGCGGCCCAATGTTGGCAAAAGCACCTTGATGAACGCCATCCTTGGAGAAAAAATCGCCATCGTCAGCCCGAAACCCCAAACCACCCGTCTGCGCCAATTGGGGATTTTGACCCGGCCCGATGTGCAAATTGTGTTTATTGATACGCCCGGTATCCATCAACCGCGTAACGCCCTCGGTGAATTTATGGTTGAGGTGGCAGTGGCGGCCCTGCAAGAAGCGGATGTCGTGCTGTTCGTGACAGACGCCAGTGAACCCGCTACTGAAGAAGACAAAAACGTGATCGAGATTTTGAATCAGGCGAATGACGGCAACCATCTCAAAGTGATCCACGTCGTCAATAAAGTGGATCGGGCCCGCGACCCCGAAAAATATCAGCAACATTTTGAGGGTCAACGCGCCCTTGTGCCGGATGCCGTTTGGACAACAACCATCGCTACCGACAACACGGGCATTGAGGCATTGGTCAAACTGATTATCGAGCGATTACCGCTGGGGCCACGTTTTTATCCTGAAGATCAAATCTCTGACCTGCGTACCCGCGATATTGTAGGCGAGATGGTGCGTGAGGCGGTTTTGTTGCATACTGAACAAGAAGTGCCCCATGCCGTCGCAGTCGAGGTGGAAGAGTTTTCGGAGCGAGAAAACGGGGTGGTCTATATCAATGTGACCATTTACGTCGAGCGCGACAGCCAAAAAGGGATTATCATCGGGCAAAAGGGGCAGATGCTCAAGAAAATTTCGATACACGCCCGCCGTGAAATTGAACGGTTTTTGGAGACACGGATTTATTTGGAACCGCATGTCAAGGTGCTTAAAAATTGGCGCAAGGATGAAAATGCCCTCCGTCGTCTCGGCTATCGAATTCAACGCTAAACAATAACTTTTATCAAAAGGCCATAGAAACCCATGCAGCAACCCTTTCAACCCTACCAGCAACCGTCGATGTATACGATGCAGCCTGCCCCCAAAAAGCGCCCTTGCTTAGGTTCAGGCTGTGGGTGCTGTCTTGGCCTCGGGTTATTGGTCTTATGTCCTTTAATTGCAGTCGTTGCATGTATTGGAATTGTTTTGCGAGGCAATCCCGACCCGCTCTATTCAGATTATCGGGCTGACCCCACTGCCGCCGCTGAATATGACGTGTTGTTTGATAACGCGATAGCCCAAGCCCGGAGTGATGGTCAGTTTAATGTCGGTATTGAAGATCGTGATTTCGAGTCGTGGCTCAATGTGGAATATCGCAACAATTTGGCCGAAAACAATGAAGGGAACACGGAAGACCTGCCTGATTGGGTCAAGGACATGAAGTTCCAAACGAAATTTGATGATAATGAGGTGACGCTGTTCGGAACCACCGAATTTTCGGGTATTACATTTAATATGCTGGTGGTGTCGGAAGTCAGCATTAATACCGATCCGGTTACGCACCTCACCAGACCGCTGAATGTGGAAGTATCCAAATTTCAGGTGGGCAGTCTGAATATGCCGGAGAGCTTCCGTACCGAAATGGCGGACAGCATCGCAGATGGGTTAAGCGAAGAACTGACCCAAGTCAATCAGCGTTATGAACTGACTTCACTCAGTATCGAAGATGGGATGATGCGGTTTAGCGGGCACGTGGTTCGATAATCTTCTCCAAAATCACCCGGCCTTCCTCCACATCCTGTCGGATTCGGGCAATCAGGTCGTCAATACTGGTGAATTTGGCCTCACCGCGTAGCCATGCCACAAAATCGAGGTCAAGGCGCTGCCCATAAATATCACGGTCAAAATCCAACAGATAGGGTTCAACCGTGATATTGTGTCCATTAAAGGTGGGGCGTACCCCGACATTGGTCATCGCCATAAAGGTCTCGCTGCCCAGATGAGCTAAAGAGGCGTAGATGCCGTTTTTAGGAAGCACCTGCTGTTCCCAATAGGCCATATTAGCAGTAGGAAAGCCAATCTGCCGACCCCGTTTTTCACCATCTACCACAATCCCACTGACACGATAATAACGACCTAAATCCGAGGCAACCTTTTGCACATCCCCCTCGGCCAACGCTGCCCGAATGCGTCCGCTGGAAATGCGTTCGCCATTGCCATCGGTAAACAACAAATCAATCGTCTCGACGGTGAAGCCTTTTTGATGACCCTGTTCGATCAGATAGGCCACATTACCTTCACGCTTATAGCCCAATGCAAAATCAGGAGTGGCCCACAACGAAGCCATTTTCAAGTGTCGGGTCAGTAAATCTACAAAATCGGCGGCACGAATCTGGCGGGTCTGGTCGTTAAAGGGATGGGTAATGACCACATCTACCCCCAATTCACCCAACAGCGCGGCCCGTTCGTCGGGGGTGGTCAAATAATATGGCCCTTGAATGCCACGAATGACGACATCGGGATGCGGGAAAAAGGTTAGAACGACAGCGAGACGATTAGAAGCGTGAGCGGCCTGCACCAAATGAGAGATTAAGTGCTGATGTCCACGATGGACGCCATCAAACACCCCGACTGTGACAATACTGGGGTGGTCAAGGTGGGCATTTTCCAGCGATTGAATGTGTTGCATGAAATATCAAATCCAGTGCAAGATCAGCGATTAAAAACTTTCAGTGGTTTCCAGCGACCCGGCTGCTCGGCAATCGGTTCCAGAATCGCCAAAAATTTACCCCCGTCGTTATAGGCCCGCAACAACCCGGTAGCATTTAGCGAAATCTCATTCAACCACACACCATTTTGTACAGCGCGACTTTGCGGCTCATCGAGGTCAATGCGGGGGAATTCTTGGAGGGCTATTTCCGGGGACAACAAATACTGCTGCCATGTATCCTTTCGGATAGCCTCGCGTAATATCTCAAGGTCAACCGCGTCGGCAGTCGTAAATGGCCCACTCGCCACGCGCCGCAGCCCTGCCAGATGTGCCCCGACGCCTAATATCCGTCCCAAATCAAAAGCCAGACTGCGGATATACGTGCCCGGTGAGCAATGCACGCGCAAGAGAAAGGTCGGGAAATCCCATTTCATGATCTCGAGATCATAGATAGTCACAAGGCGCGGGGTCAATTCCACCGTATCACCCTGCCCTTGCCGTGCAATCTCATACAGTTTTTTGCCCCCCTGCTTAATCGCGCTGTAGATGGGCGGGATTTGTAAAATATCGCCGCGAAATTGGGGCAATATGGCTTCGGCCTGCTCGCGTGAAATCGGGGAGTCGTTGGTGGCGACAATCTCGCCCTCGGCGTCATAAGTGGTGGTTTCGATGCCCAAGCGCACCTGCGCCTTATATATTTTGGGGTGGCCCATCACATATTCGCTTAGGCGGGTGGCTTGGCCGAGACACAACATTAAAACCCCTGTCGCCAACGGGTCAAGGGTTCCGGCGTGGCCGATTTTTTTGATGTGGGTCTCGCGGCGCACAATCGCCACGACATCATGGCTTGTCCACCCTAGCGGCTTGTCTATATTCAGCAGAGCAAATTCAGGGGAGTGGTTCATAAGGTTTCGGATTCACACCCCTCTCCCTCAGGTGACAACATCGGGAGAGGTGATGGTTCTATCGGCTGTAGACGGGTTCGCCACGTGCAACTTCGGCTTTTAACATCGGTAGCACCCGTGCGAGGGCTTGGTCAAGCGTCACGCCACGTAGGGTTGCGCCACCTGCCGCCACATGCCCGCCCCCGCCCAGCGCCAATGAAATTTCGGCGACACTATAGCCGGGAATGGAACGGAAACTACATTCAACATCTGGCCCGATTACGGTAAAGGCGGCAGAGACTTTGGCATCATCGGCTTGAATCAGATAGCCGGAGAGTCCAGTATAATCGCCGACCTGCATTCCACAAGCAACGATGTCCGACTCATCAATGGCGGCCCACACAAGCCCGTCATCCAACTGCATCCGCGAGACCGCCAACGCCTGCAAACGCATCAGGCCCGTTGGAATCCGCGCCAATGTCAACTGCACGACTTGGGTCAAATTCGCTCCAGCAGCAATTAACCGCTGCCCCGTTTTCAGGGTGTAGGCGGAGACATTGGAGGTACGGAAACACAGCGTATCCGTCACCAAACCCGTCAGCAGGGCTTGCGCAATATCGGCGGTCAAGGGAATTTCCAATTGATCGAGCCAATCCAAGACCCCTTCGGAAGCGGCGGCTGTGCGGGCATCCACCAAGTTGACATCACCAAACATTAGATTCGTCTGATGATGATCCAGTTGGATGAGAGGCCGACCTAACGCCAACAGTGCCGCGCCGATTTCTCCCAAACGTTCCGTATCGCTGGAATCGGTGCTGATGACCAAATCCGGCAGAGGGTTTTGTAAGGTAGATTGAATATCAGCACTATTTGGCACAAACGCAAACCGCTCAGGCAGTCCGCCTTCGACATAGGGGGTGACATGCTTACCCCGACTACGAAGGGCCATTGTGAGGCCCATCATCGAACCAATCGCATCTCCATCGGGTTGTAGATGGGTGACGACAGCGATTTTTTGCGCCGTCGCCACCAATTCTGCTGCTTTATCCCATTCCAACTGCACGAGTGGTGCGGGATTATTCTTGCTCGTCGTCATTCACTCCATCCAGTGTAGAGGCGGGCTGTTCCCGTTCCGCCAGCGCATCCAAGACTTCTTCGATGTGATTGGCTTGTTGCAGGACCACATCCCATTTGAAGTGGAGTTGGGGCATCCGGCGCAAACGCAGACGAGATGCCAGTTCTTTCCGCAAAAAGCCTTGTGCCTGCCGCAAGCCTTCCATCACTTCATCGCGGCGGCTTTCATCCCCCAGCGCATTGACGAAAATCTCAGCGTGTTCAATCTCTCGATCCAACCGCACCTCCATAATCGTCACCCCATGCAACCGGGGATCACGCACTTCGGTGAGCATCAGTTGGCTTAGGTGGGACAAAATCAAATCTGCCACCCGTTCCGATTTGATGGTCATGGCGTTTCTCCTTCCTTGAATACGCTTAGTTCACGCGCTCCTTGACCAAAAATTCAATCTGATCGCCTTCTTGGAAATCATTGAATCTATCAAGGGACACGCCACATTCGAAACCCTGACGTACTTCTTGCACATCGTCTTTTAGATGTTTGAGGCTGCCAATCGTCAGGCCATCGGCGATAATCTTGCCACGCCGCACCACCCGCGCTTTGGACTTACGTCGAATGGTGCCGGTGCGCACATAACATCCGGCAATCTGGCCGACCCGCGAGATATTAAAAATCTGGCGGACTTCGGCCATGCCGATGACTTTATCTTCATACACCGGATCGAGCATCCCTTTGAGGGCTTTTTCAACATCTTCCACCATCTTATAGATGATGTCATAGGTGCGAATATCTACCCCGGTAGAGGAAGCTACACGTTCAGCGGCGGTATCGGCAGTCGTATTGAACCCGATGATGACGGCATGGGAGGCACTGGCGAGGTTCACATCGTTTTCGGTGATGTTACCCACATCGGCGTGCAAAATCCGTACTTTGACCTCATCCGACGCCAAATCTTCAAGCGAGTTGACGACGGGTTCAAGGCTGCCATGTACATCGGTTTTGACAATCAGCAGCAGTTCTTTGTTCTCGCCCTGCCTAAAGCGATTGAAGAAATCTTCCAACGTCATCACAGGGGTAGCCTGTGCATTGGCCTCTTGTTGGGCTACCTGACGACGGTTATCCGCAATGCTAGCAGCGGCTTTGATATTCGGTACAACCTCAAAACGATCCCCCACCTGTGGGGCAATATCCAAGCCCATGACTGAGACGGGGAACGATGGCGGTGCTTCATCTACTTTACGGCCACGCTCATCAAACAAGGATTTCACGCGACCATAGGAGAGTCCGGCGACAACGACATCGCCTGTATGCAGCGTACCATTCTGCACCAGCAGGGTTGCCAATGGACCGCGTCCTTTTTCAGTGCGGCTTTCCAAAACAACTCCACCGCCCTTGCTCTTTGGATTCGCTACAATTTCGGCTTCTTCCGCGACCAGCAAAATCGCTTCGAGCAGGTTTTCGAGGCCCATTTTGTTTCGAGCCGACACCGGAACGACCAGCGTATCCCCACCCCATTCATCGGGAGTCAGGCCAACATCGGATAGTTCTTGTTTGACTAAATCCGGATTGGCGTTGGGTTTATCCACTTTGTTGAGGGCCACCACAATCGGCACCCCGGCAGCTTTGGCATGGTTGAGCGCTTCGCGGGTGGTTGGCATCACACCGTCGTCGGCAGCTACCACCAAAACCGCTACGTCCGCGCCCTGTGCGCCACGTGCCCGCATCGCGGTAAAGGCCTCGTGGCCGGGGGTATCAATAAAGGTGATTTTCTGGCCTTTATATTCGGTCTGATAGGCACCGATGGCCTGCGTAATCCCACCCGCCTCACCATCGGCTACATTCGTCTTGCGGATGACGTCGAGCAGCGAGGTCTTACCATGATCCACATGGCCTAAAATCGTAACCACCGGGGGACGGCGTTGTAACTGGGCAACTTCTTCAGTCCCATACAACTCCCGACGCCACTGGGGTTTTTGCGCTTCCATCTCAGCGCGTTTTTCCTCTTCCTGCACTTCACGCAGGGGGCGCGGCTGGAAGTTCATTTCTTCAATGATGATGGCAGCCGTGTCATAATCCAACTGCTGATTGATCGAAGCCATGATACCGTTGGCAATCAACTTCTTCATGACTTCAATCGGGCTGACTTGCATCAATTCAGCCAATTCACGCACCGTGACAAAATCCGGTACATTTAAAATTTGTCGCTCTTGTTGCGTCATATAACTGGAATCCTCCTGAACTTAAACAACAACACACGCCGCAGGTCAATAACTGCTCCGGAAAGAAAATTCGCTGCGCGAGACTTGCGATGGCGACTCCCCGGAGACCCTGCGACGTGTGCTGGGTACTTCCTCAAAATTTTGCATCTCCCTCTGGCTGAAGGAGATGGTCAATGGGGTCGCCCTTAACTCTGGTCGTCGTGCATCGGGAACATCGCTGCTCTTATCCGGTTCCGGTCTTCAGGTGTCAAGGTCGTTTTGAGTGCTTTCTCCAACGCATTCAAGGCCAATTGAAAGGCTTTCTCAGGGTTCTCGATATGCAGATGTTCTTGCCAACAAGCCACATCATTGCACATATAGGCCCCGCGCCCATTTTTCTTGCCCGTAGGGTCAACCTGTACGCCATCTTCTGATGTGCGGACAAGGCGCACCAACGCCCGCTTGTTATCTACCTTACGGCAGACGACACACGTGCGCTGGGGAGTTCTTTTGCGTGGAGATTGCTGCTGCTTGCTCATCCTTCCCTACTTAGTACACTGACTACTAAAAATTGTCATCTGTATCGAATTCATCAAATTCGCCCCGGTCACGGTTACCCTTGCGGCGGCGCTTGGCAACGACTTCGCCCATATCTTCATCAAAAACCAATTGGACACGGCTTTGTTTGGGCTTCTTGACCTTTGACTTCTTCTTGCGGCCAGACCGCTTATCACTTAGGCGCTCATCGCCTTCTTCGTCAAGTTCTTCCCACTCGACAACAGGAACAACGGGGATTTCCGCGACTTCTGGCACAGGAATCTTATCTGTACGGCGTTTTTCACGGGGCGGCGCTTCTTCGGCCACCAACGCAGGCATATCGGGGAAGGCGGGACGAACCACATCTTCTTCCTCTTCGACCACTGGCTGCACCCCTTCGGCGGCGGCCTCAATCGCTGGGGCAGGTTTGGCAACCTCTGGCTCGGAGGGAACAGGTTCTTCGGCTGGGGCTTCTTGGGCCTGCAAGATTTCAGGAATTACCAAGTCATCGAGCGCATATTGAATCGCTTCCATCGCATCATCGCCAGCTTTATTCGCCACCAGCATCCGCGCCAAGCCTTCTTCATCAGCCAAAACCCGCACCATCAATTCGCCAACCGTCTCGATTTTGCCAAGGGCCTTCACAATATCTTCGGCCAGTTCCAAAACCGCAATCGGCATATTGAAGGCTTCGACGGGCACGAGAGGCCGCACCGAGTCCAACAGCGATTGTCGTTCGCGTTTGACCGCATCACGCTGATCTAAGATCAAGCGTTGGGCGACATTCACAAAATTGGTCAGGGTCGTATATTCTTCGGGGTTCACCGGACGGTTGGTGCGTTTCTTTTCAAGGATACGCTCCACATCGGTCACCAATTCGCGGTTTTTGATCTTCATAATGCTGAGAGGCGCGGTACTGACGGCAGCCACATTTTCAATCGCGGCTTCGGTCACACTCTTGATGTCAATACGCCAGCCCGTCAGTTTGGCGGCCAAGCGTGCATTCTGGCCTTCGCGTCCAATTGCCAGCGACAAATTATCTTCCGGCACTACGACGAGAGCCGTCCGCACTTGGTCAATATCTTCGTGCAGATAGACCCCACTCACACGGGCAGGCGAGAGCGCCTTCGAGATAAATCGGGCGGGATCGGGGTCCCACTCAATTACGTCAATCTTCTCGTCATGTAGTTCTTTGATGATGTTCTGGATACGCATCCCGCGCATCCCAACACATGCACCAACTGGGTCAATGCCTTCTTGTAAGGCCGCTACCGCCACCTTGCTGCGATAACCCGCTTCACGAGCAATGTTCTTGATTTCGACCTGCCCGTTATAGATTTCGGGCACTTCGTATTCCAGCAGGCGGCGCAACATATCTTTGTGGGCACGGGAAACGATGATCTGCGGCCCGCGTGTACTCTTGTTCACTTCGGCTACAAAGGCACGAATCTTGTCATGAGCCTTATAGCGTTCATTAGGCATCTGGTGTTGTTTGGGCATAATGGCTTCAGCCCGGCCCAAACTGAGTGTCACCACCCCATGCGCCGTACTTTGGACTGTGCCTGTCACCAAATCGCCTTGACGGTCAATAAATTCGTCATAGAGGGAATCGCGTTCCGCTTCTCGAATGCGCTGCAAAATCACCTGCTTGGCGGTCTGGGCGGCGATACGACCAAAGCTGGCGCTGGTAGGAGTGACCGGGGCCATCACCATATCCCCAACTTTACAATCGGGGTCTTGTTTTTGGGCTTCATCCAGCAGCACTTCGGTACGGTTGTCTACGATGCTGGTCACGACTTCTTTTTCGACAAAAATCTGGGGTTTTCCAGTCGGATCAATATGTGCTTGAATCCGCTGCTGGTTCGACCCGATATTGGCATCTCGCCGATAAGCCGAAACAAGTGCCTGTTCCAACGCCTCTAGGACGACTTCTTTGGACAGGGAACGGGTTTCTAAAATTTCATTGAATGCCAGTGTAAAATCGCTCTTCATGGCACTTTCTTTACTCCAACAAATTGACTAGCACTGATAATGGGTGATTTTCTGGCAACTTTTCGGCGATAGATTCTTCCTGCATTCTGACCTTAAACAACTAGAAGTGGGGGCTGCCCACTTCTAGGAAACGTTCGATATGAGAATTGAGCCTAGCTCATTTAGGATTTTAGCATGGGTTATTATTGGAATCAAGCCTGATTCCCACATCCAATAGAACTCTAATTCACCTCTTTGAGAATTCTATGGTGCAATCCCTTTCACCCATCGGCAATATCGCTGGTTAGTCCGGCTCAGTAACCCATTCGGCGGGGGTTGACTCCGCTTCAGTCGCAGTTAGGTCAACGGCCCATTCATTGGTAATCAGGCGAGCCGAGCGGTTGCGCGTGAAGTAGTTAAAGACCCACTGCACAAAAATGACCACCCGATTTTCGAATTCGACCATCTTCATGAGATGGACAAATACCCAGAACAACCAGCCCATAAATCCCCATAGGCGTATTCTAAAAGGTAAATCCGCTACCGCCGATGACCACCCGATGGTCGCTAAGTTGCCGAAATTGGTGTAACGGAAGGGCTTATCCATTGATGTACCCTGCAAGCGTTTTTGGATGACCTTTGCGGCATAGGCCCCACCCTGAATGGCGACCTGCGCTACCCCCGGCAGCAGTTTGCCATCCATTTCCAGATGAGCAAGGTCGCCGACCACAAAAATTTCGGGATGGCCCGGTATAGTTAAATCCGGCTGCACCATCACCCGTCCAAATCGGTCAAGGGTTGCTCCGGCTTTTTCGGCTAAGAACTTACCCAATGGTGAGGCCAATACTCCTGCCGCCCACAGTACCGTCTCAGCTTCCAACGTTTCGACCTGATCCCCATGCTTCAGTGTGACGCGCCCCGGCTGAATATCAGTGACAAAGGTCTGGGTTCGCACTTCGATATGGTGGTTTTGCAGCGTGTTAAGTGCCTTATGGGATAAAGACACAGGATAGCTCGGCAGGACATTTTCGACCCCTTCAACCAACAAGATGCGTGTGTCGGCGGGGTTGATGTTGCGGAAATTGTCTTTTAGGGTTAGATGGGCAATTTCACTAATTGCGCCTGCCATTTCCACTCCGGTGGGGCCAGCCCCCACAACGACAAAGGTCAGCAACGATTTACGCTTCTGCGGATCGGTTTCCAATTCGGCACGCTCAAAGGCAGAAAGAATTCGGCTACGAATGTTGGTGGCATCTTCAATCGTTTTTAGTCCCGGCGCATGGGCTTCCCACTCGTCGTTGCCAAAATAATGATGGCGTACCCCGGCGGCGATGATCAGGGAATCGTACCTGAACCGTTTTTCATCCATCACGACTTCACGAGTCTGAGGGTCAATATCCGTGACCTCGGCCATCAAGACTTGGACATTTTTGGCCTTCTTCAAAATCCCACGCAGAGGGGAGGAAATATCGGCAGGTGAAAGTGCCCCAGTAGCAACTTGATAAAGTAGCGGTTGGAAGAGGTGGAAATTACGGCGGTCAATCAAAGTAACATGGGTGGGTGTTTTTTTGAGCTTTTTGGCGGCGCTCAGTCCTCCAAAGCCCCCACCAATAATGACAACACGATGCGGCTGCATACTCATGACAATATCCCCCTTTGGATAGCCATAGATACTTTCTAAGTATAGGTGGACTCAGCCTTGAAACAAAGTTTCGACGTTGTATATTGTGACAATTTTCACAACGTAATATTTGAACGAGACATCACCTCATGGGGCAAAAAGGCCTTAGTATACGATTTCCTGATATATGCGAAAAATTTCGCACATACCTCTTGACAGGAATTGTGATTATAGGTTACGCTGTTGATGCGAAAAAATTCGCGCGAAGAATTTCGCAGAACGCTTCCAAATCGGGTAGGCAGAATGAACGTACACAAATCCGCCTGCCCGCTCCCATTGTGAGGACAACCGCATGGCAGACAATATGTATGACCAGCTTTCTCGGCGCGAACGCCAAATTATGGACATCATCCTTGAGATCGGGGAGGCCACGGCTGCTGATATTCAACAGCGGCTGCCTGACCCACCCGGTAATTCCAGTATTCGGGTGATGCTGCGAATCTTGGAAGAAAAGGGACATTTGACGCACCGTGAAGAAGGGGGTCGCTATCTCTATGCACCCACTGTTGAGCCAGAAAAGGTGCGTCGTTTTGCGCTGCGCCATCTTATCAAAACTTTTTTTGGTGGCTCGGTTCCCAATGCGGTCTCAGCACTGCTTTCTACGGAAGGCCTCTCCAAAGCTGAACTAGACGCGCTGGCCCAATTGATTGAGACAGCCCGTCACGACAACCAAGAAAATGATGAGGCATAAGCATGAATATCCACATGAATCTCAACACCGAACTCTTGGAATTTACGGGCATGATCGCCCTGCGCGTGACGTTTGTTTTGATCGCAGCGGGGATTGTCTCACTGCTACTGCGTCGTTCTTCGGCGGCGCTGCGTCATTGGGTCTGGGTGTTGGCGATGTGTGCAGTGTTGTTGATGCCTGCTTTTGTGATGATTGCACCGCGTTGGAACGTGGAACTGCCAACTAAACCGTCAACAACAGACGCCCCTTATCGGGACGACAGTAAGGGCACTTCGGTTAAGCCTTTTATGCGTCCAACCGTCAATCCTTTACTTCCGACTACCAACAATCAAACTGATGCCGACCCACAGGTGACGATGGTCAGCAATTCGTCTGGTGTAACCATAACGCCGACTCTCGCATCCCAACCAAACACCAATAAGCGGCCTGATACTCGAATCGCGTGGCCGAATTTTGCAACGCTGCTGCTGATAGTATGGGCAATCGGGGCTGTCGGTATTCTTTGGATGGGCATACGGCATTATGGGAAATTTCGACGGGTAACGACCCACACCCATACCTATGCGCTAGAAGTGCCACAAGGCATTACCGAACTCGCCGCCGAAATTCGCCAGACTTTGGCTATCCGTCGGCCTATCCGGTTAATGATGACACCAGCCATTCGCATCCCTATGACAATTGGGGTGGCGCGTCCAATTATTTTGCTGCCTGCTGAAGCGACGGCTTGGGATGCAGAACGACGACGTGTGGTGCTGCTGCACGAAAGCATCCATATCGCGCGGTGGGATGCGCTGTTGGGTTGGCTGTCGCTGTTTGTGGTGGCGCTGCATTGGTTTAATCCATTGGCATGGGTGGCTACGCGCCGTCTGGCGATTGAAAGCGAAAACGCTTGTGATGACCGCGTGCTGCAACTAGGCACGGCAGGCCCAGATTATGCCGCGCATCTGGTGGCAATCGCTCAAAATTTCTTGGGTAGTCTGCGCCACAAAACACTGGTTACCCCCGGCCTAGCGCAAATGACGCAAATTGGTAATCTTCCCAGCCGCGTCCATGCCATTTTGGACAAGCAGCGACGACGCAGTGCTTCACGCTGGCAAAAAGCGATGGGGCTACTGCTGGTACTGAGCTTGATTACGCCAGTCGCTACGATTGCCGGGGGGCAAAATACACCGATAGCCCAACCCAACCGCGCCTATGCGGATGATGCCATTACCTTAACCGTCGGTCTGCCGGAAGACTTTCTGAATTCCTTCAACCGCACTAGGTTAAGCCTCGACGAATTCGAGGCCGCGCATCCGGGTGTGAAAGTCGTACTGCGTCGGGATAATTCGGGTTGGCTCGAAAACCCAGCCCCCTCTGACCCTGAAGCATATCTGAACGACATGGCCGATTTTGCTGATACTGCCGATGTGGTGTTTATCTGGACAAATGAGTATCTAAACCCAATTGCGACACGGGCTGGTATGTTTCTTGATCTTGCCCCTGCTATCGCTGTTGATCCGGATGATTATAGTAGTCGCTATTTCCCGGCGGCGTGGTCGTCCTACCAGTGGGATGGAGGCACATGGGCGTTGCCAACGATGCTTGACCCCGTGTTCGTCAGCTACAATCGCCCCGCCTTTGACGCAGCGGGATTAACGTATCCTGACGATAATTGGACGATGGATCAATATGCGGCGGCGGCCCGTACCTTAACGACGACCAGTGACAATGGCGTTACCACGCCCGGTTTGTCTGGCGATCCGACATTTTTGTTTCAGGCACTATTGGGCCGGCCTTTGGACAATATGCTGTCCCTCGGCGATTCCACCAGTTTTGCGTGGGACAATGATCTTTTGGTGCTGGCCGAAACATGGGTGGCCTTAGCGATGGAAGGCGCGGCAAGTATAGTCCCAAGTTACGAAGCATATAGCCCGCTGCAAATTGGCGGATCATGGGCGCTACAGGGGGATTACCAAAATACCAATGATGATCGAGATTGGTCAGCGGCTTTGCTACCCAATGGAGTAGGGGGTCTTGTCAATGTCCCCGGTTTCGCGGTCAGTGCTGGCACCGCCGCACCCGAATTGGCCTATGAATTAGCCAAGCATCTCAGCCTGATTAACACCTACCTTGATACCAATCCTATCGCGGCAATGTCGGCGGTATTGGATGAAGCGGGCAATCCGTCCTTCTATTTTGGCAAACCTGAAGAACAAAAAGCTGCTGATTTGATGGCTGCGGAGAACGCAATGCCACTCGCCAATCGCACTATGAGTGGATTTTTGGTACAAGCGCTCTATACCAGTACCCAAAATGGGGGCGATCTCGTCACCGCACTAGGCGAGATGAGCAACCGAGCGACAGAAGCCCTCGTCTTGGCTGAAAATCTGCGGCCCAATCTTGTCGTCTCCATTCCCCCAGAAGCACCGCCCGTCGAAGTCCCGCCCGGCCAAGTTGCCCTACAATTTCATCTACTCAATAACGCCGACAGCATCCGAAATATGGAGCAGTGGGAGCGTGCTGCCGCAGAATTTGCCGAGGCCGAGCCGGATGTATTCAGTGTAGATTTACTGACGGGTTATAACATCCAAGAGGGGCAGCAGGTAGATTGTTATGTCTCGGATGCAGCACTTTTTGACGCTCCACCCCTTGATCTTGCGCCTTTGATGGCGGCTGACCCAGCTTTTGATGCCGATAACTTCGCGCCGGGGATATGGGATGCCACGCGCTTTGACGGGCAACCCGCTGCCTATCCATTAGCCATTCAGCCCGAATTGATGTGGGTGGATACCTCCTTTATGCAGCAGGCCGGGGTCAATTTGCCAACAAGCGATTGGGATATCACCACTTTTGAAGAAGCCATTCGCACTGTCAAAGATCAAGGGTTAGCTGATTTTGGTATGACGACGAGCTTTAACCAACGGCTCTACTTGATGATGTTAATCGCCGTACATGGAGGTCTACCAATTGACTATCGCACGACCCCGGCCACGATTGACCTGACCAACCCACAAAATCTTGATGCTATGCAGCATGTGTTAGATTTGGTCAAACAGGGATACATTGCGGATGACATCAGTGGTGTTCCCACATCGGGGGATGCCCCCATCCGAGTGCAGAACCCCTATGGTCTCGATTATCTACTGCTTGAACCCGTCACTGATGCGACAGGGATGCCATATCGCCCGATGCTTTACCCCACAGGTCAAGACTTCACCCCGATAGCTTATCGTGTTACGTCGGGCTATGTTTCGACCAATGCCCAAAACGCTGAGGCGTGTTATCGCTGGCTGAGTTTTGTAGCGCAACAGCCGGGTCTGGTCATCGGTGTGCCTGCCCAAAAGTCGGTACTCGATAGCCCTGCTACCGAAGCGTTTTATGGGTCTACAGTTGCCCAAACGTGGCGCGATTTTTATGACCGCCTCGAATCGCCAAATACCCTTATCATACCCGTTTATTGGGCCAGCAATGCCCAAGTTGAAACGGCGGCGGGGGTCTGGATCAATGAGGCCTTTACCAGCTATCTCAATGAGAATACCGATCTAGTAGCAGTCATGACCCAAACCCAAGAACGCATTGACACCTATACCGCGTGTCTGGCAGATCTGCCGGAATTGGCCGAAACTGGCACTGAGGAGGATTGGCAAGCCTACTTTGACGCCACGCTCGATTGTGCGGTAGGGGCTGACCCGGACATCATGAGTAAAGAGCCGTTCAGCTATATGTACAGTTCAAATTAGGAATGCCGCCCCCAGCTACTTGACTTGATGGGCGAGGAGTTGGGGGTAGTTTTTAGGAAGGAGGGTTGTACCCCATGAACCGATCTAAAAGCCAATTATTTGAGCGCTTTACACCCGTCCTTTTTTTGAGTATCGCGGTACTGGCGTGGGCCTTGATTCAACATGCGATGGCTGTACAGCTAGAAGATACTACTCAACCTTCAGCACCCTCGATAGCGATACCAGATTCGATCCAGATGAGCAGCGAGGCGGTATTAGAGTGGGCTGCACAGATACAGCGATATGGGTATCAGGTCAATGTTAGGTTGCAATCTTTTGGGACAACGGTCTGGCTACGGCATCCTAACAGTCCACACTGGGAGGTGATGTTCTTCACACTGCCATCCGCGTCATCGCCCACCCATGATTAAGAGGCCAGCATGAACAAGCTGGTTAATTTGATGCTGCCGGTCGGTCTTTGAGTTGAGTAACAATAATACCGCCTGCAATCAATAACCCCGTTGCCAGCAGCAGGCTTGGCGTAAATGAACCGCCATCGGTTTTTAGGGCGTCCATAATGTAGACAAAAACCACCGACCCCTGACCAAAAAGCTGAATCAGGCCGTTGGATGTACCTTCTGGTGTGGGGTGGGTAATTTCAGCAGCGTATTGCATTCCGATAGGGCTGGTGCTGACCAAAAAGAACCCCAATCCAAAACCGGATACTAGAAGCAAAAGGAATGAGGTAGCAAAGGTCACTCCGATAAGGCCGGGGATCGCCAACAGAATGCCCATGAGCAGATAGGGCTGGCGTTTATGCTGTTTATCTGAGAAGGGAGGAATAATCACCGCCCCCAGCACCCCGCCGACTAACATCACCGCCCCTAACGTGCCTGCATCGGTAGGCGTAAAACCGCGTGGCCGAACGATATTTTCGACCCATGTAGTAATTCCATTAAAAATGCCCAAACCCACAAAGGACACCAGTAGATAGAGCCAAAATGACCGTACTTTGAGGGCGTGTTTTAGGCCATCCAGCATTAAGGCACGCGCTTCCATACCGGGAGGACAGGGTGGCGTTGGGGGATGCTCACGGGCCAAGCCTAAAAACAAAACTGACGTAATAGCCGCGATACCGCCGTAAAGAAGCTGCACTGAGGGGATGGAGATTTCTTCAATTAGAATCGGGGTCAGCACCAAACCCAATGCCGTTCCGACCAGATTGGCAAGTGTCACCAAACCAACTGCTGTCGCGCGTTCCTCGATGGCAAACCAATTGGCGGGTACTTTTGTCCACGCATTCAGCAAAAAGGGTTGGGCGATGGCAATGCCAATCGAACTGACAAGCACTATCGGATAATTCGTGCCAACCAACCCACGCGCCACCCCAAAGACACCCATTAAAATGACGCCGATGCTCACGGCTACACGGAATCCATAGGTGTCAATGACCCAAGAAACGGGAAGGGAAAGCGGGATAAAGGCCAGCATAAAGACCATAGCCAGCAGGCCGATTTCTAGATCACTGACATCATAATATTTGGCGGCGGGGCCGGTAATCGGGGCATAACTAATCCACAACATTTGAATGGTTAGGTTGACCAGCATAAACACCGCCAACACGACCCAGCGATAGCGATATACGGTGTAGTTCGTCATGGATGGCCGTCTCCATCGGCATGGGATATAAGTAATTGATTGAGTTGGGCTAGGAGCATTTCACGGGCAGAATAACGTGTTAGGACAGCACCGGGTAGCTGATTGCCGAGCAAGAGATGAATTAGGCCATGAATCCCCGACCAGATGCCGATGACAAGTAACTCGGTATCCCCTTGCGGCAGGAGTTGATGGGTTTGGCAGGCGGTTACGACTTCGACCATCAACGCGAAATTCTTTTTGGCCTGTTCCAAATAATGGGGGTAATCATGTTCGTGTTCAACCACACCCGAAAATGTGATTTTAAAATGATCGGGATATTGCAGGGCAAATTGTATATAGGCCCATGCGGTTTCGATCAGTTGGGTGCGCGGATCATCAGCATTGGCTTGGGCGGCGGCACTGACCTGCTCATACAGCTTTTTATAGCCCTCGGCAGCGATGGCAGCAACCAGCGCCTGCTTATCGGGAAAATGGGCATAGGGCGCGGCGTGGCTTACCCCAACGTTCTTAGCGACTTTACGCAGGCTAAGAGATTGAATCCCCTCCTGTGAGAGGATCGTCAATCCAGCTTGAATAAGCGCATTTTTGAGGTCGCCGTGATGGTAGTTGTCGGTCATGGATTCTATCTTATCGCAGAATCTTGACGGTGTAAAGTTTGCGCGATACCATTATCTTTACAGTGTAAAGTTATTCTTGGAACGACCTATGAGCGAATATGATACGATTCGTCAGCAAGTTTTGGATTACAGCCAGCGCTTGGCACATGAAGGATTTTTCAAAGGGACGGGCGGCAACGTCTCCATCCGCCTGCCCAATCAAGACATCCTAGCGATTACGCCCTCCAATCAAGATTATTTCGCCATCACCCCCAATGACATCTGTGTGTACCGCTTTGACCAGAGCAAAGTCGAGGCTGATTTGAAGCCGTCTATCGAGATGGGCTTTCATATCGCGGTGTATCAAGCACGGCCCGATGTCGGCTGTGTGATGCACACCCATCAGGATTTTGCCAGTGCGATTGCCCTTATTGGCAAACCCATCCCGGCCCTATTTGACGAGCAGGTGCGCTTTTTGGGCCGCTCGGTGGAAATCATCCCTTACGCCCCGTCCGGTACAGGCTTTCTTGTCAAGCAGGTACGCAAAGCCGTCAAAAATCACCACAACGCCTATATTTTGAAGAATCATGGGGTGCTGTGTCTTGGGCCAGACCCGGAACGTACTTTTCATAATGTCCTCCTGCTCGAAAAAGCCGCCTTGAGTTATCTGCTGGCCCTGTATACCGAAGAAAAAATCAGCAAAATTCCGCTGGTGATTCGAGAAATAGCCTTTGGCAAACTGCGGAGTGAACAGAAGAAGATTGAAGAGCGTTTAGTAACGCTATCTGAAGGAGATGTGTAATGGAAGTCATGGAAATAATGGAACAAACAGCGACAGTCGTCCCCCAAGAACAGACCTATGCCATTTCGCAGTGGCATGATACGGATGAAATTTATCGCCGCCTGTACGCCTTAATCGGTCAACCGATGCGGCCTATTCGACGGGATAAGATGCAGGAATTTTTGCGTTATTTTGATGAACAGTGCCAGCGTTCCAAAGCATTGACCGACGAAGCCAAGCAAGTGATTCCCGGCGGGGTGCAGCACAATCTGGCCTTTAATTACCCCTTTCCCATCGCCATCCGTAAAGCGGACGGTGCGTATTTATGGGATGAAGACGGGCATCGCTATATAGACTTTTTGCAGGCAGGTGGGCCAACCCTGCTCGGCAGCAATTACGCCCCAGTGCGCGAAAAAGTCGAGGCACTCATTCGAGAATGCAGTCCGGTGACAGGTCTGTTCCACGAATACGAACTGAAGCTGGCAAAAAAGATTCAACAGCACATGCCCAATATTGAGATGTTCCGCATGTTGGGGTCAGGCACTGAAGGCGTCATGGCGGCGATTCGGGCGGCACGGGTACACACCGGACACCGCAAAGTGATTAAGGTCGGCGGGGCGTATCATGGGTGGAGCGACCAGATGGTGTATGCCCTGCATATTCCGGGGACGGGTCGTCTGGAGGCGAAAGGCATCCCACGCAAAGCCAATGCCCATACCCAAGAGTTTTATCCCAACAATCTCGACAAACTGTGCCGCAAATTGCAGATGAATCGTCTGCGTGGGGGGACAGCCGCTGTCATCGTGGAACCCATTGGGCCGGAAAGCGGCACTCGCCCCATTCCATTCGATTTTAATCAACAGGTGCGTGCTCTCTGCGACGAATTTGGCGCACTGCTCATTTTTGATGAGGTGGTCACGGGATTCCGTTTGGGTTTAGGTGGGGCACAGGGTTATTTTGGTGTCAAACCCGACCTGACCATATTTGGTAAGTGCATCACAGGCGGGTATCCAATGGCGGGGGGTGTCGGCGGGCGCAAAGACATCATGCTGCATTTTGCGGCAGGTATTGGCGGCACGGGCGAACGGGCCTATATCGGCGGCACCCTCTCAGCCAATCCGATGAGTTGTGCGGCGGGGTATTTTGCAATTGAAGAGATGGAGCGCACCAATGCCGCTGTGATCGCGGGTCAAGCGGGAGATCGTTTGACCAAAGGCTTGCAGGAAATTATTGAACGGCTGCGTCTACCCTTCGTCGCGTATAATCAGGGGTCAATCGTCCATTTGGAAACCTCTGGCGTTATGCTGTTGGATTTCAAGAACCCACTGAAATTGATGCGCGAGGTCAAACCGCGCAAACATATGATGGAAGAAATGGGGGCGGCCTATCTCGCCAACGGCATGATTACCCTTGCAGGTAGCCGCCTCTACACCAGTTTGGCCGATACGGATGAGGTGGTTGATGAGGCACTCAATCGTTTTGAGACGGTCTTTTCGGTGGTAGAGGGCGTCAGGTAGCATCGTTTGGAGAAAAATACTTTGGAAACTTATATTTTAGTGCATGACATTGGCACAACCCACAGCAAAACCTGCCTATATCGGCTGGATCAAAATCTGGAATTGGTGACTTCCGCGTTGGAAGAATACCCTCTCTATGTGATGCCGAACGGGGGTGTGGAGCAAAATCCCGATGATTGGTGGGGAGCGATTTGTCGCGGGACGGCGGCGGTGATGGCAGGCCGTGCCCCCAGCAGTATCAAAGGAATGGCGTTTTGTGCCCAGATGCAAAGTTTTATTCCGGTGGATATGTCCGGCAAAGCGCTCTATCGGGCTATGACCTATATGGATAATCGTGGCATTGCCCAACTTCAACGCGGTTTACAGAGTGGTTTCCCAAAAATTGAGGGCATGAACGCCTTCAAGTTGATACAGGCGCTCCGTATCACAGGGGGTGCATCCGCATCTGCCAAAGACCCGGTGTGGAAATACCTCTGGCTGCGCGACAACGAACCCGTCATCTTCCAAGCCATGCACCAATGGATGGATGTCAAAGATTATTTGGTGCTGCGCTGCACCGGGCAATTTACCTTTGGCCTTGATTCGGCCCATTCCACCTTCCTATTTGATACCCGCCCCAGTCAATTAAAGTGGCATACGGGCCTATGCAAAACTTATGACGTGAATCCAAGCCATCTGCCTTCCGTCATTCGGGCCACCGATATTGCTGGAACACTCACCGTGCAGGCCGCCGCTGAATTAGGCTTGTTGGAGGGGGTGCCAATTTTTGGCGGGGGCGGCGACCTCTCGATGATTACGTTGGGGTCGGGCAGCATGGCAAACCATTCGGTGCATGTGTATATCGGAACCTCCGGCTGGGTCGTGGCGACGGTAGATAAACGCATGACCGACATTAACGGTATGGTCGCTTCGATTTTGGGAGCCGTGCTGGGTAAATATAACTATATTTCCGAGCAAGAAACATCGGGCCGCTGCCTGCAATGGGTACGCGACCATTTGGCAATGGATGAGATCGGGATGTATCTGGAACAGCGCACCGTCGTGGACAAAGAAGCCGAATTCCGGTCTCTGTATGATTACCTGAGTCAAGTAGTGGCAGAAGTCGAACCGGGGGCGGGTGGGGTCATCTTTACGCCTTGGCTGCATGGCAATCGCTCCCCATTTGAAGACCCCTATGCTCGCGGCATGTTTTTGAATATCAGCCTCGCCACCCGCAAACGTGACCTGATTCGCGCCGTTTTGGAGGGGGATGCCTATCACAAACGCTGGATGCTGGAAACCATTGAACGCCGTGTACCGTATGCCGAAAAGCTCCGACTAGTCGGTGGAGGGGCACGTTCCGACACATGGAGTCAGATTTTGGCGGATGTCACCGGGCGTACCATTGAGGTCATTGAACATCCTGAAAATGCGGGAGCCAATGGGGCGGCGTTGGTGTGTGCCATCGGATTAGGCCAGATTAGCTTTGAAGACGTAAATCGTGTGGTGCAGGTCACCAAGACGTTTACCCCCCGTCCGGCGGTAAAGGCCATTTACGATAAGCAATATACGGTCTATCGAAAAATCCACCATCAGATGAAGCCGCTGTTTAAGACTTTGAATGGCTAAAGCCACCCATCTTTATTCGGGGAAGTTATCGCAGGTCAATCGGCAAGCATAAATTGCTTGTTACAATTAACGTTCTGAATATGCCAAGTCAGGGGATTGCAACTCTCGCAGGTCTGTATTGAACCTCGCTGTATTTTTCCGCAGTGGGGCAGTACAAGGATAAAGGATTCTGATATGACCGATAAAAAAATTGCCGACCTTATTTCCAATATGACACTTCAGGAAAAGGCTGCATTATGCACTGGTGCAACGCCTTGGCGTACTGTTGCCATTGAGCGGTTGGGGCTTAAGTCCATTATTGTATCCGATGGCCCGCACGGATTACGTCGCTCACAAGATATTGAATCGTTGATTACAGAAAGTTTTCCAGCGACTTGTTTTCCGGTTGCTGCCGCACTTTCCGCCTCATGGGATACTGACTTACTCTATGAACTAGGCCAAGCATTGGCAGAGGAAAGCATCGCCCTAGCGGTAGATATTCTGCTCGGCCCCGGCTTGAATATCAAGCGCTCGCCTTTGTGTGGTCGCAATTTTGAATATTTTTCTGAAGACCCGGTTCTCGCGGGTGAAATGGCCGCCGCACTCGTCCAAGGGGTACAAAGCAAAGGGGTTGGCACTTCCATCAAACACTTTGCGGTCAACAATCAAGAAACCCGGCGCTTTACGGTAGACGCCATTGTAGACGAACGCACGCTGCACGAAATCTATCTAAGGGGATTTGAGATTGTTGTCAAAAAAGGGCAACCGTGGACGGTCATGTGTGCCTATAACAGTGTGAACGGCCATTTTTGTGCCGAAAACAAATATCTCCTGACCGAAGTTTTACGGGATCAATGGGGCTATGATGGTTTCGTGATGTCGGACTGGGGAGCCGTGCATGACCGGGTAGCTTCCTTGCAAACAGGGCTAGAACTTGAGATGCCGGGGCCATCGCCGCACCGCACCCAAGCAGTGATTGAGGCGGTTGAATCAGGCGAATTGGATGAGGTGGTACTTGATGAAGCCGTCGAGCGATTACTAAAGATCATATTCCGAGCACAAGCAACACCCAAGGGCCATCAATCCATTGATATTGACCGTCATCATGCCCTTGCCCGTCATATTGCGTCCGAGTGCATCGTGCTGTTGAAAAACGATCAGCATATCTTACCCTTAACCGGAAATGAAACCCTTGCGGTTATTGGGGAAGGAGCTGCAAATCCTGTTTATCAAGGTGGGGGTAGTTCTCACATTAATGCAACCAAAGTGGATGCCGCGCTGGAATTTTTGAAAACCCGCGCCGAAGTGCAATATATTGTGGGAGACAGTTCAACCGCCGTTAATCCGGTTGCAACGGCTGAGGCGGTGGCGATTGCGAAAGATGCCGATGTCGCACTCCTATTTATTGCTTTGCCCGCCAGCATTGAATCTGAAGGGTATGATCGTAACAATCTTGACCTCACACCTCAACAAATCGCTCTTATAAAAGCCATTGCCCATACTAATCCGCGCACTGTTGTGATTTTGAATAACGGCTCGGCGATTGATATGCGCGAATGGATTGACGATGTAGATGCGGTGATCGAGGCATGGTTGCCCGGTCAAGCAGGCGCAGGTGCGGTGGTGGATATTTTGTATGGGGATGTCAATCCATCTGGCAAACTGGGCGAGACATTTCCACTTCGGCTTAGTGATACCCCTTCATATCTCAACTTCCCCGGTGAAAACAACCAAGTACGTTATGGCGAAGGGATATTTGTGGGATATCGCGCTTATGAGGCACTGGGGCGGGATGTGCTGTTCCCATTTGGTTTTGGCCTAAGTTATACCCAGTTTGAATATAACGATTTACGTGTATCCGCGTCGGATTTCACTTTCAAAGATACCCTTGAAGTGATGCTCGACGTTACGAATGTGGGGCTAGTGGCGGGTAAGGAAGTCGTTCAGCTTTATGTCCGAGATTGCCAAGCACGTTTGCGGAGACCAGCTAAGGAACTCAAGGCCTTCGCAAAGGTACATCTTGCCAGCGGTGAAACGAAGCGTGTTACCTTAATACTCGACGAACGGGCCTTCAGCTATTATGACCCGGCTTATGGTCGGTGGGTGGCGGAACCCGGTGAATTTGAACTGTTGATCGGCAGTTCATCAGGCGATATTCGGCTGACACAGGGGGTTCGGCTGACGCAGGGGACACCGCTCCCATCTATCATCCATAGCGAAAGCACCTTAGGAGATTGGATAGAAGACCCTGTGGCCTCAAAAGTGGTTCAGCCGCTGCTGGCCTCGATATTTGGCCTCAATGAAGGCAATACCCTCGGTGTAGACGCGACCACCTTCTTCAAGGATTTACCCTTAACGGTTCTACTGGGTTTTCAGGGGGAACAATTAGGTGCTTCGTCCCAGCAAATTGTCGCTGATTTACTCAAAAAGCTCCATTCCGTAGAAACCAGACAACCGGCTTAGTGCTTGGATTGGTTGTCCCGCAAATACGAAAACCCACTGTACGCTAGCAGTGTCCGACACAGCGGGTAAAAAAATCCGATATTGGAATCATCCAGTATCGGAAAAACTGCTCATAGTCGGGGTACTGGGATTTGAACCTAGGGCCTCTTGTTACTTCAGTCCGTTTACCCCACTTGAAGCCCTCTACGTCACGGTCAAACATCCGGCGAAGGCTTCATAAACTTATTTCAAATGAGAGATTAGTTTTAGTATAGCTATTCTCTTCGAATTGGCAAAATTAAGAAATCCAGAGCTTTGAAACCTCCTTAGGAAGTTTCGCCGCTCTGGATTTTTGTTTTCTACTTCTTGAAGCGCTTGCGCTCTTCGGCGAAGGAAACAATTTTCTCCTCGGCAGGTGGATCGCTCGGGGTTGTTGTCCCCGCGTCGGATCGAGCCGAGGCTAGTGCCAGCCGATCGGTTGCTTCACGCAAGCGGGTCTCATCTTGATTAAAGTAGTTCTCCAAGGTGATGAGAACACTCGAATGGCCCAACTTACTCTGCACTAACGTAGGCGACATGCCAGCATCAGCCCAAGCCTGACCCACCCGATGGCGAATGGCGTGAGGCCCCCAACGACGAATCCCGGCCCGCTCACATAGGCGTTTGATCACCTCGCCCACTGTTTCCGCATTGAACGGCCCGTGTTCGCCACGCACCACAAATAGGTAGGGATGGGAGGTCTCCGGGCGCACTTCAAGATAGTCTCGTATGGCCTCAGCGGTTTCGCTGCCGAACATAACCTTCATATAATGATCCCCTTTTTCATGAATCAGGGCCTCACGTTTCTCAAGGTTAATGGTATCCATTCGCAACGAAGCCGCACCACCCGCCCGACATCCCGTATCCGCCAAAAACAGCATCAAGGCTTTATCTCGATAGCGCAGGAATTCAGAGGTGTTTAAGAGAGCGATATCAATCAATTTCTGCAGATCTTCCGCCGAAATAGCTTTGGATGAAGCCGGAGGGCGACGATAGTGCCGAACATAAACATTGTCGACTGGCGACTTCACGATCCACCCCTGTCGTACACAGTAATTGAATAAGGCCCGAATCATCTTGAAGTTCCGCGTGATGGTAGCAGGTGAAAGAGGCTCGTCAACCTCCGGATGATTGGGGTGCCCTTGGTATTTCACTTGGGTGGTACGCATGACATAGATGAAATCCTCAATTTGAGCCTGCGTGATGGTGTCAACGAAATTCTCTGGGCCGATGGCAGGCACAAATTTACGCCCCAAAAAGGACTCATACGATTTCTGACTATTAGGCGAACGATCAGTCCGCATGAAACGCAAATAAGCATCAATCAGTTTGATGCGTTCCATAGGAAACTCCCGTCTAAATTGGTCAAAAGCAGTTGGGTGCTATGCGGCGGATTATACAAGAAAACCGAGCAAGTTCGAAAGAGATGTTGAGTCAGCACTTCCTTTCTGAGATGCACTTGCCACAGGCAAGCGAAATAAACGCGCCTAAGCGCGAGCGAACCGATACAGACATTCACAGTTTTGGCTCCCTGCAATGTTGATAGGTACAGAGTTTAAACACTAAAGAAGGCTCTATGAATAACACGAACAAAAACCTAATTCCACTACGACTACTCAACGCTGGCGAAGCTGAGTTCAACCTTCTATTAATGGGTGCGGTAGCCGAGATCGCCCCACCCCATCGAGCGAGGCATGGGGTGTTATGAAACCGATGGAGGATTTCAATCAACGGCTCGCGGCAGCCCAAGACTTGCCGCTGGAAACACGCATCAACGCCCTACTGGAAGTGGTGCGGGCCTATCGTCCGATCCTGATGCTGATGCATGAAACCCTGTATGAGTTGGAACGCGCCATTGATCAACTCCACCCACTCCGGACACGCCTTGAGTACATGCGTCAGCTGGAAGTGGTCATGCAGCAGTGTGGCTACAGTCGCATTGCGCCTTATCTCGACAAGCTGGATTTTGTTCGCCGCGCTTTGGATGAGGAGTAAATGCCCTAAACCTGAGCGTTCGTTATGTCGGCAACACCAACGATTCATCAGTTTGAATAAAAGAAATCAGTTCTTGAAAAATTTTGTTCCGAGGGATTAGCCATTGGCGCTTTAAAAAAAGGTCAACCGTTTAATTTTCGATAAAGAAAGGCAGGTCATGATGTGTGAACCCAAGTGTCCAATGCCCCCACCCAATCCGGTGCCGGGAACTGGGTCGTGTCCAAAGGAAGGAGATACAGATGACTCTTGCTAATGCACTTGTGCCGATGACTCCAGCCATGTTACACGCCAGCAACCAGTGGTATGCCGCCCAGCAGGAAGCCGCCATGCTGGAACAGACGAAGGCCGTCTTAAATCGCCTCGTCCATCCGTCGAAGCCATTTGTTTATCGCACGGCAGCCCGTGAATGCCCATCACCGAAGCCTCTGCCGTCCGACGTCACCCTCATTCTGCCGGGCAGTCCGGAGTCGTTTGAAAAGGTACAGGAGCGTCACATCGCCGCGCTCTTTACCGAGCAGTTTGTTGACCCACTCGATCAAGACCTTTTTGAGCGGGTACAAGCCCGCCGCCAAGCAAGGAGAGCTGCTGCCCAATGAACACCTTAGATGACCATCAGTTAGCCATTGTGGTGGATGACGTGTTTGGTCAACTCGTCGCCGCCCTGCAAACCACGCCTGACGACACGGCCTATAACACAGGGATCGCGGCACTGGAGGAATTACAAACGCGCATCTTCCAAGCACTGGACGACGCCAAAGACATCATTCTCGCGGTGGTCGAGCAGCGCAATGAAGCCGTCGCCACCGCCAACGCCGCACTGGATCGTCAAGCCGAACTCGAAGACGAGTTATCCGAAGTCAGTGTTGACCTCACCACTCTCACCGAAGCGCTGGAGCATTGGTACATCACCACCGACGAGCGCGTGCGGGATGTGGTTGAGGAAATTACTGAACAATCCACCGAAGAGGCCGAGGTCTACGCGCTGGACTATGCCTTTGAAGTCACCAGTGACAACCTCACCAATGCCGTGCGAACCATCACCGGTTGTTCTGGCATCGAAGCGATGCAGGTCGCCGCACTCATCAACGATGAATTCGAAGGGCCGGTGAATGCCCGCACCCTTGAACTGCTCCAGCAGGTCGTGGCCCATCTGGAAAAAAGTGTGGTGGACGATGCCGAAACCAGTTGAACACCTCGACAGGTTGGTCACGGCGGCGTGGGAGCTGCCCGACGACGAGCGTGTAACCGCCCTGCTGGAGGTGGTGCGCCTCTACAGCCCGGTGATTGCCCGCCTCCATGAAACCCTCCACGAAGCCGAACAAGTCGCCGATCGGATTGTGCAGCCGCGCGTGCGACTCGTGTTGATGAACAAGGTGCTGATGGTCATGCAGCAGGCGGGGTACAGCCGCGCCGAAAAGTACCTAGTGAAAGTCCAAAAGGAACACCATATACAGGAGTTATGAAATGAAACGTTTAGTTGTGCGGTGTGTGGGCAATGGTGAGATGGTCGTGGTGGAACTGCGCTATCACGCCCTCAAAGATCAGTTGGTATTGGCTGAAATCGTGCCAACTTCAGACCCCATCGTCAAGCGGCGGGTCAATCATGAAGTGCTGAATCTGGCGGAGTATCCGGAACTCGCTGAGTTATTTGTCATGCCCGTGAATGGCGAGTGTTGGGACATGGAGGCGGTTGAGGCGTTGGTACTGGGTTATCTCAATCGCCAAAGTGAAGCGCGGGTGCGGCTGCGTGAGGACTGGGCCATTGAATTGGGTCTGGCCGTTTAACACAGTGCCTATAAACGGAAAACACGGGAAACCCCGTGTTCATCCGCATCTAGCAGGGAGCCAGACACCCGCAAGAGTAACACAAAATCAGTCGAAAAATAAGTGGTGGGGGTTGGGAGAATAGGTGGGTTATATGGAAAACATGAAAAACTTGGCATTACCCAAACAGAATGAAGCCATCACGATTGCCGTCGTGCAGGAAAAAGGTGGCGTGGGCAAAACCACCACTGCCGCGACCGTATCCGCTGGTCTCGCCGCACTGGGCTATGACGTGGCAGGCATTGATACCGATATGCAGGGGCATTTCATCAGTACCCTGCGGGTGTTTACCAGCGCCGGGTATCCACCGGATCTGCTGTTTGATGTGGTCAGCCGTCGCCGTCCGGTGCATGAGGCCTTGACTCCCATCCCACCGGAAAAGATCACACTGGAGATTCCCAGCGACATGACTCCGACTGGCCCACCGGGACGGCTGGATATTCTGTCGGGTTATCTGGATACCACCCTCATTCCCGGTTGGATACGAGCGCACAACAATAACTGGGAAGCGCTGCGGGAGGTGATTGCTCCCCTACACCAAACACATGACTTCATCATCATTGATACCCCGCCCACCAAATCGGAAATGACCCCGGCGATTATCGCGGCCAGCGACTATGCCCTCATCCCCACCCTCCCGGAGGCACTCAGTGTGCGCCAAACCAGCGACACGCTGGAAAGCATCGCCAATCTGTCGAAGTATGGCGACATTCGACTGCTCGGCATCATCCCGACGATGGTGCGGGACGGGGTGCTGCTGCATGAAGAAAGCCTCGATGAACTCACCACCGCCTTTGGCGAGTCGGTTTGGAATGAAGCCTATACCAGCCTCTCCATTATTTGGGGTGAGGCCTCAGCCGTTGGCATGTCGGTGATGCAATATGCACCGGGGCACAAAGCCGCGTGTCAAGCGTGGCGCATCGTTCACAAAGTTCTGGAATCAGTAGGAGTGAAAGCATAATGGGCAGCAGTTTAGCAGCACGTCGAGCCAAAGCCGGGGCTGGCAGTCATACCGCCATCACCGCCACCGAATCCCTGTCGCGCATGAATGAGCGTCCGCGTGATGTCCCCCTCAAGGACATCACGTTGGATTGGCGGCTTCAATTTCGGATGGATGTCAAGAAGTCGGGTCTGGATGAAAAACACCTGACGGACTTGATGCACGTTATTGCTGACGGGCAGGATACCGAGCCTGTGATTTTGTACCGGGTGGATGGCGACTTATTGATGGCAGATGGTTTTCATCGAATTGAGGCTTATCGCCGTTCCGAACGCACAACCATCCCGGCGATTGTCCGCGATGGCAGTTATGAAGACGCAGAGGAATGCGCCGAAAACGCCAATCTTCAATATCGCAAACGACTATCTGATGAGAGTAAAAAATATATTTTTGCTCGGCGCGTGCAACGTGGGTATCTGACGAATGGCATTTCGTGGCTTAACCTCTCGGATAAAGCCATTGCCGCACAATTGGGAGTCAGCTATCAAGCTGTCAATGATTGGTTTGAGGAGCTTCAATCAGGTGTCAAGTTCCTGACACCTGACAGTCAAGAAGTTTCTATCCAAGTATCCGTAGACCGGTCAGTGGTTTATGGACGCGACGGCAAACGCTACGAGGTCGAAGCCATCCGGGAGGCCAATACCAAACGCGCCGCCGAGCTTGCTGAACGCCGGGTCGCTGAGGAAGCCGAGCGCAAAAGGAACCTGCCCGCCGTCGAGAAGATTCGCATCGTCACCCAATACCTTCTCGCCAAATACCGGGACGATTACGCCAAGAAAAAGAACCCACTCATGGATGACCCCAAGCGCGGTTTTGAATGGTGTTACCAAGTCAGCAACCCGGCCTCGTTTGTGGTGGATATTGACTGGGAACGTCAATTCCTGCATGAGTACGGCGCGAAACCCATCCATGTCTATCGAGAGTTTTTGCGGTTGGCCGATCGGGAGGTCTTTACCCGTGCGGACATGGACGGATGGACGGATATCCAGTTAGAAGACTGGGTGCGTGAGATGGGTCGCCGCCCACCGCGTCAACCCAACACTACGACCTTCCAGCAAACGGGCATGGCCCAGCCCAAACATCCCGATGCCCCGTATCAACCCTCTCCCGCGACAGGCCGTCATCGCTTGACCGACCCACCCGCCGCGCCGGAAACTGACGAGCCGGAGCTAGACACCATCCCTGCACCGTGCCCCTTCAAAAAAGGCGACAAGGTGGTCTACCACAACGGACGACCCTACGCGGTACTCGGCGTCAAGTGGGACGGCCAAACATGGCAGCTGCATGTGCTCAACGAACACGGGTTGGATTTTTATGACAGCGCATCCCAATTTGTGCCTGCCTGCACCTTCAAAACGGGTGACCTGTTGGTCTTTAAGCCCACCGGGGAGCACTGGCAAGTGGTGGGTGGTCAATGGAATGGTCAGGGTTGGACGCTGGAGGTCACGAATCAAGAAGGCCAACAACTCAGCGAGGACGCCTCCTATTTTGAGCTATCCACTGCGGTGGTGGCTGAAGAGCAGGCCGTCGCGCCGTTCCACACCGGAGACATCGTGCGTGATCTTCAATCCGGGGAGCTAGTTGAGGTCATCGGCTCTAACTCGGATGGCAGTCTCCGGGTCGAGGGGGATGACGAGGAGGATGAGCCACATCAGTACGAGGGGCGCGTCGAGGACTTTGCGAAGTACGATACTCACGCTGACCCACCATCGAAGGCTGCCACATCCAATGGCAAACGCCAAGCCGAGATCATGGTCGAGGATGCGCGATCTATCATGCCGCGCCTGCTCGTCAATACCGCCGACGCCTGTGTGGATTTCCGCATGACCACCCTAGTACGGTGGGAATCCTTTAAGAGCATCCAAACCATTTTGGCAAACGGCGACGCAAACGAAATTCACCTGATTGAACGGGATCTGCGCCGTGCCCAAGGCGAGGTCAGTATCGTTGCCACCTTGGTCAACACCATCCTCAACAACCTTGATGCCATGCTTGCTGAAATCGAGGGGTGGGCACAACGCGCTTAATCGGGTGGGCCAGCTCACGCGGGTGGCCCGGAATGAACGCCTTGCAATCAAGGGCTTCTGAGGTAGGATGTGCCTCAGACAGACGGGCATGGAAAAGCCCCACTGCGGGAAACAGTAGGGGCTTCAGACAGACGGCTTGAGGGCCGTCAGAAGTGGATTATAGCAGATGGCTAAAAAATTCGATTGGAGCGCACCGCTCTACTGCAATCCCTACATCGCTGTCGCGGTGGGGGCTGAGGCAGGGATTGTATACGAGCGTCTGCGCTGGATGATTCAGGACTCCAAAGGTAAAAAGACTGCGTTTGGGTCTATTCGTAAGGACGGACGGCGCTGGGTGGATTTCACCTATGCCCAGCTACTCGAATGGTTACCCATCTTCAAAAGCACGAAGGCGCTGCGGGATGTCATCACGAAACTGGAAAAAGCGGGCTTGATCGACTCCGAAACCTTCCCCAGCGGTAAGTGGTACACCGTTAGCAACCTTGACCCGGCTACCCTGACGAAAATCGTCACCCCTGAGACTGACGAAATTTGTCAGGGGGATGACGAAAATCGTCAGTCACGAGTGACGAAAAATGACACCCCCCCTGACGAAAATCGTCAGCCCCTTATATATATGGAATCCGAATCAACTTCCGAATCAACTTCCGAAGCGGTAGCCGATTCTTTTTCTTCCACCGCCCCGCCCGCTACGCCGCCCGCCATCGAAGAAAAAGAAATTGTTCCTGACTCTCCGGTTTCAGGTTTAGATCAACGCCTCCTCGATGTCTTCGCCAAATTGGTCGGGGTCTATGGTGGCTCGTCGGAACAAACGAAGGCCGAGTTAGCCGGGGGGTTGCGGACGATCCTCAAAGATTACCCTGACGCGCAGCCGTCCCATTTCCGGCATTTCAACGAGTACCACCAAGAACAGAATCAAAACCGCAAAACTGGGCCGCGTTATGCTCTGCCCACCATCAATTACGTGGTCGGCGGCTGGGGGCAGTTTATGCAGTGGTGGGAGTCGCACCGCAACGCCTCGCAATGGGGGTTTATCCCCGGCACAGATCACTACCTCGGCATGGCGCGTTGGGAGTGGGATGAACTCTCCGACATGGAGTCAGGCGCGATGATTCAGATTCGTGGGCAGTGGGTCTATCGCAAACAGGCCGATGGTGCGTTTACCGAAGTGCCGTGTGAACAGTGGCCTGATGAATGGAAGCGGGAGAGTGCGTGATGGCTGAATTCAACGGCGTGCCGATCTACCAGTGGGATCCTTGGCCCGAACCTTTGGTAACCAAGAGCCAACTCTCCAAGGCTGGATACCAACCCGGCCCGCTGCGTGCCGTCGTCCGGTACTCGAAAAGTTCAACGGGTGACGGCTTCCTACACCTGTTCTCCCCGGATGAAGGGATTCGTCGGAAGCCACCCACCGAGAAACAGCTCGCAGCACAGGTCAAGCGCAAAGCGGATGAACTCAAGGCACGTACCTGTACCCGCTGCGGAGCCGTCCAGTATTTCAAGCGCGACCTGAGTGGTGGATGGTGTGAATGTTGCTGGTTGGCGGTCAAGACAGCGGATGACCGCCATGCGGCCGCAGAGTGGGCCAAGCAAGTGCTCGCGGACGGCTGTGTCATCTTGGACATGGAAACCACTGGGTTGTACGACGCCGAGCCAGTCGAGATTGCCGTCCTCGACCACACCGGGGCAGTGCTCTTCAACTCGCGGGTGAAGCCACTCCGACCGGGGCGGATAGTGGAGCGTGACCCGGACACAGGTGTCGCGGCAGTCGATATTCACGGTATCCGGCCTGAGGATTTGGCGAATGCGCCGTCCTTCGGTGAGATTTACCCAGCGCTCTATAAGGCACTGCATGGCAAACATGTGGTCGTCTACAATAAGGATTTTGATCTTCCCATTCTGCGGGCCACCTGTGAAGAATGGGAATGTGCAGCGTTTGAATTTGAGAAGGCGTCGTGTGTGATGCGGTGGTATACCCAGTTTTGTGGGGACTGGTCGGATTACTGGGGATCCTATCGGTGGCAGCCGCTGCCGGGTGGTGACCACACGGCGCTCGGTGATGCGCGGGCGACGCTGGTCTTGTTGAAGGAAATGGTAGCGAGTTTGAGTGAGTGAAAGACGATAGAGAATACAGGCGAAAGATCATGCAATGTCCCGTGTGTAAAAAGGAAGTCTTGAAAGCTTTTGAAGTCGCCTCCAATAACGGGGAGCCGTTCACTTCAGCCCCACATAACATGGGCTGAAGTGATTGAACCAAAAGCCGAAATAAATCTGCTTAACCTTTATTGGGACTAGGGCTAGGTAGACGGTATTCTTAGGCGCGATGCACGAGAAGATCGATATGTTCAGGAACGAGCTAATGGGAGGCTCAGCCTTCGCTTCTCTCTGGACAAATAAGAGCACTAGGTTCCAATTGATATGTTTCACGGAAATAGGTGAGACTCCCGAGTGAAATTCTTGCACAAGCCTCTGTTACAATATCTTGCCAATGTGTCCGCCACAACCGGGCAGTATTATCTCGGCTTCCCGTAAGTACATATTTCCCATCTGGGGAAAATGCTACCCCCATAACCCAGTCGGTATGGCCTGAATAGGTGTGGATCAGCTCTCCAGTTTCAACGCTCCACAGTCGGGCCAGTCCGTCCATGTCACCGGCAAGGATGTAACGGCCATCTGGGGAAATCTTCACATCAAAGATCCAAGCGTCATGGGTCGCAAATTGGCGAA
Organism: Anaerolineae bacterium; assembly: GCA_019913005.1. Lineage (GTDB taxonomy): Bacteria > Chloroflexota > Anaerolineae > Aggregatilineales > J027 > CFX10. Next base: position 35,688 of record JAIOHL010000087.1, read on the forward strand.
GTTCTTCCCCAGTTTCAATGTCCCATAACCGTATTGTGTCTGTGCCGCCCGTTACTAGATACTTTGAATCAGGAGAAAATTCGGCTCCCCATATACCACTGGTGTGCCCGATGAAACTACGAACCTCTTCTCCCGTTTCCACCTTCCACATGCGTGCGTTACCACCATCACAAACTAATATATACTGGCCGTCGGGCGAATAAGCGACGCACTTGATGAATTGGTCAGAAACCTCAAAGGTACGAATTTTCTCGCCTGTGCTAATATTCCATAGTCCAGCTGTATTGGATTCAACCGCTAACAAATACTGGCCGTCGGGCGAGAATCTTAGGCTATTTCCACCATAAAGGATACGACTGTCAAGAGAAAATATCGTATCACCGCGCGGAATGCTCCGTACCTCTACACCCTCTACGCCGCCAAGGGCGATATATTGACTATCATCTGAAAAGGCTACGGTGATGAGATCAACGTTGTAGAACGAGCGTACCTCATCTCGACTGTTCGCGTCCCATAAGTGTCCAATGGTTGCACCATCTATTGTAAAGATGTATTGCCCATTGGCTGAATATGCGACCCCGGTAATGGCCTCAGTGTCAAACCCAGTGGCAGTGCTTTTGAACACGTAAGGTTCAGCGAAATTCAATTGCCACACGCGAATTGTCCCCCAAGATGCCGTGAGAATGTACCGACCGTCTGGTGCAAAGATTGCCGTTGTTACATCAGTGTCATGTTGGAATATCCTAATGGCCTCACCACTGGTAATGTCCCACAGTCTTGCTGTCCGATCAGGGCTACCTGTTAGTACATACTTGCCATCGGGCGAAAAAGCCACATCTGTAACAAAGCCTTCAATCACATGGTTTCCTGACTCCGAGGCCCGTGTGCTATGCCCGGCAAAAACCATTAGCTCAGTGCCGATTTGGGCATCCCACAAACGGGCGAGGTTATCCCAGCCTCCACTCAAGACGTAGCGTCCATCTGGAGAGTATGTTGCACTCATGGTGCTTCCTGAATGCCCAGCTAACGACAGAAGTTCTTGACCCGTCTGGGCATTCCAGATATGAATTCTATCCACATATCCACTGGTTAAAATTCTCCGCCCATCCGGCGAGAATTGTACATTGTCCAGACAGCCGCTTACGGTGTGTGTAAATGCTAGGATTTCCCTACCATTGCTATTCCATAATCGTGCAATCCCATCACATCCACCTGTGAGCATAAACTGTCCGTCCGGAGACCAAGCCACAGTACGGACTTCCGCCCCGTGGTATAGCTCTAATAAGTTTTGCCCCGTGTTAATGTCCCACACCCATCCCGAACTACCACTACTCGTGAGGATAAACAGACTATCGGGCGAGACGGCTATATCAAAGGTGTATGAGGCATGATTGCCAAAACTCTTTATCAGGTCACCGGTGAGGGCATCCCTCAATACAATAATGCGATCCTCAGTGTTGTTCTCGGCTGCTCTACGTTCTACATAAGCAATGAAGCGGCCATCGGGTGAATAGGTTATATCGGTGACGGCGTCGGTCTCGTAGAACATCACGGGTAACTGAGAAAATGCCGTCCTTAGGGCCGTGTCGCCCTCTTGGGTATAGGCGGTATTGAGACTGGCAATCGCAAGTAAGGTTGCCGCCTGCGGATCAGCCAAGTTTACTAACGCAGTATTAGACTGGGCGGCAAATTCGCTCGCCTGAGCCAGAATCGATTGATTTTTAGCGATAGCTTCCTGAGTATTCCGAGCAATAGCCTCTTGCTCTGCAATGGTCTGTTGCTCACGTCTACCGCGAAATTGAGTTAGCGCCACCCCCAAAAGGATTAAAGCTATCAGTAGGCCGCCAACCACAGCACTAGCGATGCTATTTCGCTGGGTTGTCGCCGCCTTACGGCTCGCTTGGATATATCTATAATGCAAAGGCGCTGGCTGTGGATCTTTATCCTTGCTGATTGACAGCCATTTTTCCGCTTGAGTGAGGGTAGCACCACGCAGTGTATCGGCGTGCTTACAACCTCTTTGTTCCCAACTCCGGGCACTAACCAGCAGGTTTTTGTGCATACGATTGTGGTCATAATAACGCTCGATAGATTTCAGTAGCGTTTCGTAAGAAACCTTAAAGTCATCCGTTTCTCGAAAAAAAATCCAGTGGATTTTGTTTAACATTTGCCAAGCTTCAACGGTTATTCCTTCCCAACCTAACTGCACAATGGTTTCGAGGAATTTATCCGGGTCAACTTCCCGTAGAACGATAGGGATGAGGCGTTTATTGTGTTTTAGAGCATGGTTGATTTCCCAACCACACACTTGCGATGATAGAGAGTCGGGACTGATGACTAAAACAAAGTTATCCGCTCCTTCAATTCCGTCGTAAATCTCTTTCAGCCATTCGGTTGTAGGGGGAATGTCTTTGAGGTCAATCCAAACTTCTTTTTTACTCGCTTTGAGCTTGGTCAACAGTTGCTGAACAAACGCCATATCTCGACGAGAATAGGAAATAAACACATCAGTCATTTTAATTTCCCTCCTTGAGAGATAACTTACACATAAAATATCTGATGTTCATTGTTACCCTGATTGCTAGAGGACATGGCATCCATATTCGCCAGCGAAGACAATGGAAGATGCGAAACAGCCGTCAGAAAAAACGCGACATGGACGACACCTATCCTGTTACTGTATTCATGATATTATGTGACTCCTTAAAAACCATGTCGAAAGTGGATCATCAGCGTGCCTACGTAAAAACGAGTGAAATCTGACAATAGCGATGCTGGCAACCAAACATTTTGTAAATGGGTATGAACAGGCGATGATCACGCTGTAACGATGAGTGACTCTAGTCCAATCATCAACCACCCCTAAAGAGTACAGACCCGCCTTGCCTCAAAGACATTATTTCACACTATAAGTCACGGATCTGATCAATCCAATCCGGATCAGGTACGGCCTTTAACAGGTCTTCTAGACGAATGGTGTCAACCCCATTCGCCTTCTCAACTTTAATCCATTCTGTAAGCAAGCCACGTTTTTGCCGTTGAATATTTCGCTGTTGAACCCGATACAAGCCTTTTTGGGCACGTTGTTCAGCCTCGTCAAGAAGAGCGACGGCTTCTTGGTACCGAGTCATTCGCTGCAATACTTGGGCCATGAACATGTGACTGTTGAGAATGCCATAAGCATCATCAATTATTTCATAGAGAGCAAGCAATTCTTTAGTCAACCACAACGCGGTTTCGTCGTCATCTCCTCCCTGAAGACATGCGAAGAAAGCGTTTTGATAAACTGCAATTTGGCCCATTAAAGATTGAAATTTCCAAGATCGACTCTGTAATTTTTCAGCCTTTGTTTCCATCTCTTGTAGAACCCCAAGGGCTTTTGGTATATCTCCTCGATCAAACAGATCCAAGGCTTGATCACGCATGCTTTCCAGCACAAGCGATTCAGCTTTGTCCAAGCCCCTTTGGAAATCCATTTCCAATAGCAGCTTAGATAGATGGGTCTCGCATCCCCCTAGGTATTCTGCCAACTCATCTCGATAGGGTGAAAAACGTTCAGCCGCTTGGGAGAAACACCGTGCTGCCATTTCGAGATCACCACTCGCCTCATAGCCGAACCCCTGCACCCATAGGGCAAATCCCAGCCCATCTTCACGTGTTTCGGGCCACATCTCCAGCGCGAGACGCTGATAACGCTCGGACTTTTGGGCAACAGACAGCGCACCCAACCAGTCCTGTTTTTGAAACAAAAATGATGCCTGATTTTGAATTAATAAGGCGAGTATTCCAAAGTCACTGGTCTCGAACCAAGGGTGACTTTCATATCTAGAAATGATTTGTTCCATCAAGCGCGTCAGCTCATCCGCACGGGCAGGATTCCGGTTAGGATAGTCAAGGTCGGTCATCTTTTGGTGCATGCGCGTAGCCTGACGAATCATCCTCAGTTCCGCATGCAGAATACCTGCTTCACGGTAGATGTCTGCGGCGCGATTGAAGCTATCAAAGGCGGTTTCGCAGTCTTCCGCTTGTCCTTGTAGGTAACCTTGTAGTTCAAAAAGCGATCCGCGAAGTTGGGTGTACATACCCCACTCGGAAGACTCCTCTAATATGTCTGCATACTTTTGGACCCGATTCAGAATTGAATTGGCTTGCTCGACTTGTCCTAGTCGTATGGCTTGATGCGCTTTAGGGAATGCACGTTTCGTCTCATAGACCGCGTGTCTAGCCCTAGCGAGTTTTTGACTAATAAGTGGGATGTCTTGAGCATAATCTGTGTTCGCCACAGCCTGAATCGCTCTATGTTTCATAAGGGTCAAAACATACAATTGACCTTCTAATGATTTAATCCAGTGCTGAATGGACAAGGGAGTGGGGGTGGTTTTTTGTTGTTGGTAAAGTTTTTCCAGATCAGCAAAATAAACAAGTGCCGCTTGATAGCCCTCCTTGCTGAACCGAAACCGTTTGCTATAGCGGCCAACTTGTAGGCTTCCTAATACATCGTAGATCCTCGCCAGCGATTCAATTGACCCATTGGTGAAACAAGCGTGCGCTAGTTGCCGGATATTCGGCTCGCCCTCAATAAAAGCTTCGCCCCCCAGTGCCGCTCCAGTACGGACAAGGGCCACATAACTTTCTACATATTGGCTCGACGATTGTAGCATTTTTGCCACCTCAACGGCCCGCGTATAGACTGGGACAATCTTTTTTTCATGTAGCCTCTCAAGCGCTCGCCCCAAGCCCATCAAGGCTTCCCACTGTGCTTTAAGGGCCTCCACCTCTTGCACATCTTCCAGAAGGGACAAGGCGGTATGAAAGTCTTTCCGAGCCTCATTCCAACGTTTTAACTCTAGATACAAGCTTCCTCTTCTAACAAGCGCCGCTGCATAGTGTGGTCGAGCATTGGCCCGCCGAAAAGACTCCAAAGCATCCGAGTTAAACTTCAATGCCGCAGTGGTTTCATCCATAATGTATAGAATGGTACCGATGGCATTGCAGGCACTCCCATGGCTTAACTGATGATCTTGAGAACCACCAAATAGAGAGACGGCTCCTCCCTCAATACGTTCTTGCTCCTGCAAATTCATGAGGGCGTGCATAAAATCGCCAACAGCTAATGCGGTCACCCCAATATTCCCAAAAGTCGTGGACAACCAAAGCGGATCCCCCTTTTGTTGGCAATAGCGTAATTTTTCGTTAAAGGCACGCATGGCATCAGCGTACTGCCCCTTGTTCAGATAGGTAAGCCCCAATTCATTGAGTATCGGAATGAGCCGATAGTAGTTCTGTTCTTGTCGCAGGTTTTTTTCCTGACGGCTCCGCAGCAGTTGAGCCTCGCTGACATGTCCGAGTTCTGCCAGTAGAAGCCCAACGTCATCGGCGACACTCTTAAAATCTCGATCTGACCCGATATGTCCATATTTTTCGGGTTCATCAATGATGGCACGATATGCATCGCTCATTCGATAGGAGGAGTGATCTTCAAGGTTTTTCCAGATGGTCTTGACCAGCAGCCTATCCGTAAGCCATGTTAACGAGAAGTTTTGGGGTACGGCGATCCAATCGTAAAGGGCATCCCACGCCTCGAGTTTGGTGTAAAGGTGCGGCAGCTCGATGACCTGACGTTCATCAAGGGGGCGACGGGCAAAAAATTCCGCGAGGCCTTGATAGGCGGACTGTTGTTCGCTCAGTTGAGGAAGATAGCGATCTTGGATCGCCTGAAACAAGTCCGAATAAGCGAGGGTATATAATCCGCCGCGGTTGACAAGCATTTCACGTAGCGCAGCAAAAAATGGCGACCAGACGATGCTGGTGGGGCGACTAAGGAAGTCCAACAATTCATCCTCAGAAAGTCCCTGATGGGCTGCCCACAACGCACAGACGGTCTCTTTCACAAGGTCAGGCCGTTGATACTCATAGTCGGTTTCAAAACGGGCTAGGATACGTTCAAATAAATCATCAACGGTTTGAGCCGTCAGGTTTTCGTCAATTCTTAGTTGTAACCATTCGACCGGTTGGCCTGTGCCCAATGCAAAGAGCCGGAGATCATTTAGAAGAACCCGCAAAAATAAAGGGCTTTCCGTTTGAGAGGCACTGATCACTTTGGAAAGTAGCGTGGTATCCAGTCGTTTGCCATACAGTTCAAGATAGGCGGTTGCAATAGCGCGTTTTTCATCGGTTGACAAGGCTGGCAACACCAGTGTTTTAATAGTGCGCTGGCGGAGTATTTCGACGGCTTGGCATTCACGGCTGGCGATGATCAGGTGGATGTTAGCAGGCAATGGATTGGGTAGCCATAATAGACTTTGTGCTTCGTTATCCAGTTTGTCCAGACCATCCAGTATGAGCACCACAGAACCCAGATGACTGGCCCTCGTTAAAGTAGCAACGAGCTTTGCGTGGGGTGAGAGCACTAGTTCCTCCTGCGGCGGCTGCAAACCGAAGAGGTGCTCTAACTGACGAATTAGCCCGTCCAGAATGTTGTCGGGTTGTGTGGTTTCGGGTCGGCTTCCAATAAACACAGCCGCGACTTTGTGTTGTGGATGGGCGGCAACCCAATTAACTAGCAGAGCCGATTTCCCGTTGCCTGAAGGCCCAATCAGCGCCAATATAACGTTGGTGTCATGAGCAGTTAAATCCAATTGCTTGGTAGTGCGTGCGAGAAAATCATCTAATTGACTCATGACCGCGGGACGAACAACAAATCCGCGCAGCTGATCATCCATATCGCTTAAAGGGCCTTCGTCAGGGGACCGATCTGCTTTGGACGTAAAATCCTGTTCAATGGCCTTCTGTAAATCTTCCGTGATCCACTCGGCGAACTGTTCGGCACTTTGATAATTTTCGCGGAGATGTACCCCCGCTACCTCAATTGACTGTTTTAGCGCGGCCTGCTTGTGGCGTTCCTGTTCGTCCGCCGCTCCGTGGGTTTTGCTTGGGGGGTGATCCGGGGAGCGGAAGTAGAAGAAGGCCTGTTCAATCCGCCGGGGGCTGTTGAGCACTGCATAAAGCATTTCGAGTTCGGTATAACTTCGGTCTTCATAAGCCGCTAACCAAGGATACTGATCCAGCACGTGGGGCATAAACTTCTGGGCGGTTGTGCCGTAGCGTTCCCCCAGAATGCCGATGAAGTAATTACAGGCCTCAATCTCAGCAAAACAGGTCGGCAGAATCTCACCGCTTTTGACTTGTTCCTCCGTGACGCCCCATCGCAAGTCGACATCACTGAAAAAGATTCGATGTTCTCGGCACACTGCTCTCAATTTAGGAAAAACAAATTTTTCAAGCTGTTCGCGTTCTTCAAACATGTCACGAAAGGTCGAGGAAATAAAAACCCGCATTACACGTCCACTTGTAGTTTTCATAGGAGAGCCTTGGGATCAGATTGTTTTTCGCCTAATTCTAATATGCAAGCCCTTTAGGGCGAGTAGCAAGTGTCATCAGTTCAGTATTCATTATGATATGGGCCGTGGGTTTTGCGTTTGTATATCCCGATGTCGGGATGGGGAGAGGGGTATTTGGCAGAAATCGGGATGACACCGGATAATTAGTAGATATTCCCACAGAGCGTTGTTGGGAGCATGGCGATTATTTTGAAACGGCGGGAGGGTGGTATGGCGAACGAAGAACATGTGGCGATTTTGAAGCAGGGGGTGGAGGCGTGGAATCAGTGGAGGAAAGAAAATCGGGATGTAAGGCCAGACCTGAGTGGGGCAAACCTGAGTGGGGCAAACCTGTGGAGGGCAGACCTGAGTGAGGCAAAGCTGATTGAGGCAGACCTGAGCGGGGCAGACCTGAGCGGGGCGTACTGTGGATTTACCATGTTTGGGGACGTGGATTTATCGGAAGCGAAGGGATTAGAAACGATAAGGCATGACGGGCCGAGTACAGTGGGGATTGATACACTGGTAATTTCCAAAGGGAAGATACCAGAGGTGTTTTTGCGGGGGTGTGGTGTACCAGAGGAGTTGATTGCCACTTTCCGATATTTCTTTGCTACGGCGGTGATTGAGTTTTATTCGTGTTTTATCAGCTATAGCCACGCGGATAAGGCGTTTGCGCGGCGGGTGCATGATACGTTGCAGGCACGGGGCATTCGGTGTTGGTTGGATGAGAAACAAGTCTTGCCGGGGCATGACATTCTGACAGAAGTAGATCGGGGAATTAAGCTGTGGGATAAGGTGCTGCTATGCGCCTCAAGAGAGTCGCTGCACAGTGGTTGGGTGGATACCGAACTCACCAAAGCGTTGGAAAAAGAACGAGAATTGACCAAAGAACGTAGCCAACGGGTATTTGCACTTATTCCATTGGATATAGACGGCTATTTATTGAGCAGGGATTATCAGAGTCCGATTAAAAGCGAAATTATGCGGCGGTCAGTGGCGGAGTTTAAGGGGTGGGATGGGGACGGCGGGAATGCGATCTTTGACGAGCAGATG
>JAIOHL010000088.1 GCA_019913005.1 Anaerolineae bacterium
GGGTTTGGGATGGGGACGAAGTACCGGGCTTAAAAGTTAAAGAGCATAATTCTCCGGCTATAGAGGCAAAGTCAGTGGGCCAAAAATTAAAAACCTGCCCCTATTCACTATTACGCCCCCGGTAACGCCCACACATGAATCCCGCCAGACGCAATCAACCGCGCATGGATGGTTTTATCCAGATGCGCCGTCCCACCCATCACCCACTGCCCGTCCTGACTAAACGCCAAGCTGATAATCCGATCTTCGGTGCGCACGATTGACCAGACGTGCTCACCCGTCGCCGCATCATAACCATACACCCGCGATTCGCTACACCAACCCCCGTGTGGTGCAAGGTAACAACCCCCCGCCGCCATCCATTGACCATCCTGACTTACGGCGAGAGCATGGGGAAAAAGCGAATCCACCCAATCGAACAAAGATACGCTATAACGTTCGGTCAAATCATCAAAGACTTGAATCTGCCCGATATATTGATCCACAACGAGGCTGCCATCTCCCGGATTAATCGCCATTGCTTTGACCGACCCCCCCAGTTGTGTGACAAACGGCGGCACATTTAAATCCGGGGTATACCGGTTCGGGTCAGGCTGTGTCAAGACGAGCGGGTCGCCCATCGTCTGCAATTTCGCCCTATCCCACACCATGATGGATTCGTCGCCGGGGATGGTCAACAAATACTGCCCATCCGCCGAAAATTCAAGCGTATGAATCCAATTCGGGATGGCGTCATAGACGATTTTGGCACTCGGCTCATAATCATCTATGCGCCACAGGCCCACGTGACGGCCTTTATCATAGGCAATCGCCAGCCACGTCCCGGTTGGATCGAAGGCGACCCCGTACACATCATAGACCGCGAAATAATCACGGACGAGGGTCGGTGTATCCCCTGCCAACGACCACAATTGATTGCCACACAGCAGGAGGTCGTCATGGACATCTATCGGGCCAGTGCAGGGGACATACGCAACCGATTGGCGCGTGCCCAAATTCCAGATGGTGACACCCGACGAGCCAATGCCATCCACCACCGATGCCGCTACCAAACGATTGCCCGTTGTCATCATTTGAGCGACGCTGTACGAAAATCCATGCAGCAGGGCGACTTGGGTTTGATCGGCAGTGTTCCAAATCCGAACGGCCTGCCCATTGGTCGCCGCCAAAAATTCACCGGAGGGGGCATACCGTATCGCGCCGACTTTGCCGGGCAGTCTACCGCGATAGGGCAAGGTGATACCCGACACCAAATCCACTGCGCGGATTTCGTAGCCGCCACACGCATTCTGATTGACCGCGATACAGACCCCCAGCGCCGCGAATTGTCCATCGGGCGCAAGGGCCAGTTCTTGCAGGGGTGGGGCGATGTGTAGAATCGGTTCCACATCGGTGTTGGGTTCAACCACGCGATATTCACCCGTGTCGTTCTGCACGCCAATGACCAACCGCGCCGGGTCGGTGGGGGTCATCGCCACGCCAAAGATTTTTTCATCCTCAGCAAATGGCTCCCCATAACCATCGGGGAAAATCGGCATCCCCTCCTCATCCGGCAACCGTAGCTGGTCAGGGGTCAGGAGGGCATACGTCACCCACTCATTTTCGATGTCATACGTCAGCAGCGGTGTGGTATTAAGAATGGTTCGCCCACTAAGCGAGGCCATTGTCGAAAAAAGCGCTCCCGTCCGGCTGTCCCACACATTGAAACCCACCATGCTGGCATCATACACGATCAAATAATCCCCGACCCAACCGAGGCTTGTGCCCGTCGCGTCATAGGTATCGTAGGTGGCCGTCTCGATTCGGCGAATTTCTGACCAATCGGCGGTAGACAAAATCCGCACAAGGCCGTTTTCGAGCAGGGCGATTTGTGTGCCATCTGGCGAAAGGGCGGCATCCACCAGCGCGGGGCTTGCGGGTTCGATGATCTGCGGGGTGTCCCATGCGCCAACGGTATAAATCGAAAGGGCGTTGCTGCTGACGACCAACAAATGCTGGCTGTCGGGTGTCCAGACCAATTCATGAATCCAGCCGCGTCCCAATAGGGTGTCGGACTGCAATTCGACTGGGCCGGATTGACTGGTGGCCGTCGGCGGGGAAATGATGACGGATGAGGCTATCAGCATGAGCGTGAGGATGAGAGTGCTCAAACGAATCGGCAGGTGCATGGGCTGGCTCCTTATTGGTTAGTTGACGGATTGATTGTACCGACTCGCCCCGCCCCGCGCTCACAGTCTGATGACCGACAATTGAATTCCGAAAGTAACCTCACCCCAACCCTCTCCCACGTGAGAGGGGCTTCCATAGGCCGTTTTATTCCCCTCCCTATGTTTGGGGAGGGGCTAGGGGTGGGGTTGATTTAAGGCGGATTTACGTTTATTTGACACCTGCGTAACACTTTGATTGCACCTTTTTCGTACACTGGGGAGAGTGGACACGGGAGTAATCAATGACGAGAAAACTGAAAAATTCGATTCGGCTGGCCCTGACGGTAGTGGCATTTTTGATGACCCTGATCGGGGCCATGCGCTTGATGCAATTGGACGCCGAGCAATATGAAGAAACTGCGATTACCAGCCAATCAAGTGACACAGCACAGGTGAACACGGCCTTGACCGGATGTACCGCGACGGTGCGAGTCCGATTGCTCAATCAACGCAGCGGGCCAAATTTAGAAGCTACCGTCATCGGCGGGGCAGGGCGCGGTGAATCGTTCACGGTCACGGCATGGGATGACACCGGGGAATGGGTCTTGGTTGAAACAGCGTCGGGGTCAGCGTGGATGTATGCCGATTACATGACCCTGAGCGAAACATGCGGCACAATCGAAAATGTCACCGTGTCGAGCAGTGGGGTGGTGGCATCGGCGACCCCATCGCCTACGCTTGAATCTGAAATCGTGATGACCAACGGCACATCCGACAGTAGCCTGTCGCCGATTTTCACCGACGACGTGCAGTATTGGGCGACCCTGATCGAGGCATGGGCGGTGGTCTATCAGATGGATGCCAATCTGATCGCCACTGTCATTCAAATTGAAAGCTGCGGCAACGCGACCATCACCTCCTCGGCGGGGGCACAGGGGCTATTTCAGGTGATGCCTTTCCATTTTGCGGCAGGCGAGGACATGTTGGATGTGCAGACCAATGCTCAACGCGGCCTCGATTATTTGGCGGGGGCGCTCGAATTGGCGCATGGCGATGTGGGCTTGGCGCTGGTGGGCTACAACGGCGGTTATGGCGCGATTACGGGGACGCGGTATGCCGAAACGAACCAATATTATTACTGGGGCAGCAACATCTACGCCGAAGCGATTTCCGGCATGACCACCAGCCCGACGCTTGCTGAATGGTTGGCGGCAGGTGGCTCGATATTATGCGAAAAGGCCCGTGCCAGCCAATCGGTCATTGAGTAATTCCGAATCCGGGCAAAAAACGACCCCATCCCCAACCCTTCCCCTAACAAAGGGAAGGGCTTTAATACGCCGTTTTGTTCCCCTCCCTATGTTTGGTTCAGAGGCCGACAGTTTTGGGGACAATAGAGGAAAAACCAACCTCACCCCAACCCCTCTCACGAGGGAGAGGGGCTTCCATAGGCCAGATTCGCCTCCCCCTCGCCAGATGGAGAGGGGGCTGGGGGGTGAGGTCAACCCGTCTGAAATTCGCTTGCTAATGCCCTTTCCGAAAAAGTGTCCCCCCATCAACGTCGCAACAGGGAAGGGCTTCAATACAGCAAGGAC
>JAIOHL010000089.1 GCA_019913005.1 Anaerolineae bacterium
CGACACCGCCACCAGCAGGCCCAACGGTACATGTGGTGAAAGCCGGGGAAAATCTTTATCGTATTGCCTTACAGTATGGCACAACCGTTCAGGCCATTAGTCAAGTCAATGGCATCACGGATCCCAATCTGATTTTTGTGGGGATGCAGCTTCAGATTCCCGCTCCGGGGGCTGTTTTGCCTGCTGCCACGACCCCGGCGGTTGTAGCGACCACCCCTGCACCCACGACACCCGCACCTGCGACAACCTCTGAAGCATCGGGTGGGGAAGTAACCGAAGAGGCGACCACCCCTGCCCCACCGTCTGGCGCTCCAGCCTCGGCAGTACCCTTCGACTATGGCATCCAAGTCCAGCTATTTGGGCAGGATACCGCCGTTGTGGTGGATAAACTGACCCGATTGGGCGTGAGTTGGGTAAAACAGGAGATTTCATGGGCCACCTTTGAACCGACTAAAGGTAATATCAATTTTGATGATATTGACACGGTGATTGATGCACTCGACGGCGCGGGCTTTAACATTATGCTGACGGTGTATGATGCTCCTGATTGGGCACGCGGCGCGACGGAAGAAAACGGCCCTCCCACCGATAATCAAGACTTTGCCAATTTCATGACCGCACTCGCCAGCCGCTATGCTGGTCGGGTAGATGCCTATGAAATCTGGAAAGAGCCGAATTTGCGCCGGGAATGGAACGGCAAGGCCTATGGCAAACCCCTCAGCGCGGCAGGCTATGTTGATCTGCTGCGGGCTGGTTACACTGCCGTCAAAGCTGCCGATTCAGCGGCGGTGGTCGTGAGTGCCGGACTTGCGCCAACGGGCTTGGACAGCGCCGATAATGCCATTAGTGACCGCAACTTCCTGCGCCAGATGTATCAGGCTGGGGTCAATAATGTCGCGGATGCTATCGGCATCCATCCATTTGGTTTTGGCAACCCACCTGATTCCACCTGCTGCGAAACCAATCCACAAATTACGGGCTGGGACGATCACCCCAGTTTCTTCTTCCAAAACACGCTGCAAGATTACCGCGCCATTATGGGTGAATTTAATGACAGCGGGCGCTTCTTGTGGGTGACGGAATTTGGTTGGGCCAGTTCGGAAAATCTGCCCGGTGATGTTAACCCGAACTTGGGCTTTGTGGAATTCACCAGCTTAGACGAACAGTCCCAATATACGATTCGGGCTTTCCAAACAGGTAATGAACTCGGCTTTGTTGGGCCAATGTTCCTGTGGAATCTGAATTTCTGTGAAGTCTTTGGCATCGGCTCAACAGAATGCTATTGGAGTCTGCTTGACCCGGCCGGTAATCCCAAGCCCGTATTCTTCGCCGTTGAGGGCATCGAGAAGTAACCTCCACTGGAATAGCGGAATATCAACCGCCCCCTTGCCTACTAGATGGGTTTAGGGGGCTTTTTCATTGCCCATATTTTGCTCAAGAAATTTTAAGGTACCCACAACCTTCGGGTAATAGATTTTTTACAAATCTCATCTAAAGTGGTAACAAAATCTGGCTATGCTTGATTATTGGTTTCCAATTCACAAGTGATGTGTAGGGAGGAATGAATTGGTATGAATGTGATGAAGCGTCTCATGTGGGTGAGTGTTATTGTTATGGTATGCGCTTCGGTGTTCGCCATCGGAGTCGTCGTTGGGGTACAAGCCCAAGATAATCGCAGTCGTCTCGATCCTTTGCCTTCGGGCGCACCCTATCAACCCAATACCATCGAGTTGAGCCTCAATCAGCTTTATGAGCAGGCGATACAATCCGTCGTCAACATATCCGTCGTCAAAGCCAATGCGTTTGGTGAAGGTAGTGGTTTTGTGATTGACACGGACGGTCATATTGTCACCAACAATCATGTAGCCGAGGGCGCCCAATATATCGAAGTTACCTTTGCAGATGGCACGATTCGAGAGGCGTCGGTGGTTGGGCGTGACCCCGATTCCGATTTGGCGGTCATCAAAATTGACCCATCCGGGTTGACTTTATACCCTGTTACACTCGCCGATTCGGATCAGGTGTTTGTTGGACAGCAGGTCTTGGCAATCGGCAATCCATTTGGACAATCATTTACGCTGACCACCGGGATTGTTAGTGCCCTTGATCGAAGCCTGACCGCCGAAAGCAATTTCAGCATCCCCGAAGTTATTCAGACCGATGCGGCCATTAACCCCGGTAACAGTGGCGGCCCCTTGCTGGATATGTCAGGTAATGTGATTGGTGTCAACACCGCCATCAATACGGAATCCGGAAGTAGTTCCGGCGTGAGTTTTTCAGTACCCTCCAACACGGTGCGGCGGGTTGTGCCCTATTTGATTCAATACGGCAGCTATGAACACACGTGGCTTGGCATCACAGGCAATACGCTGCGTCCTGAACAAATCGAGGCAATGAACCTACCTGCTGATACCAAAGGCGTACTGGTGGGTGATCTTCAACGAGGTGGCCCAGCGGCAGATGCGGGGGTTCGCGGTTCGAGCAATGAAATTCGGACGTCACTGGGACGTCTGAGTATATCAGGAGACGTGATTACCGCGATTAACGGTACACCCGTCGCCAGCATGAGCGATCTGGTCAGTTTTCTGGATACAACACAACCGGGAGATGTCGTCATCGTGACGATCATCCGGGATGGGGCAACCCAAAACATTGAAATCACCCTAGAGGCACGACCCTAACCCCACTTCGATACAGCTAAAGAGGCTAACCAGTGAGTTGGCTTCTTTTTGTTTCCTATGCAGGGCCAGCGATACGGAAAACACGTAGCGCTAATTGAGTGTTTATCAGAGGCAGGCTCAAATTAAGTGTGTCGCCTTCAGTGGTTAGAAGGACACGCTCCTCACCGACGACATTGCCCGTCGTCGTATCCCAATATTCCACACGATATTCGCCAACATCCATCCCCGGCAGTTGAAGTTCATAGAGTAAGGGCATAATGGTATCCCCCGCCAGCACTGATTCCCATGTATAGTCGCGGTGATGCACCCATGCAAGGGCAATACCAGCAGCAGGATCGGTCAACGCAATGGCACGCATCGGCGACGTATAGGCCTCAATTTCTAGATATTCAATTTGCAGCCAATCTTCACCCAAATTATCCAATATCAATGTATGCTGGCCTGCCTTTAAGGGTAAAGTAATGGTCAGTGCCTGTGTGCCAGCGGCTAAATCCACTTGCGTTGCTACCTGACCATCCATCGTTACAACCAACTGTGCGCCAGCAGCGGTTGAGACGTTTTGAATACCAATCCGCATCGTGGTATCCACCGGAGGGAAAATGAGGTAAGTCTGGGGTTGACGATTTTCGGCATTAAATTTGCTGCCATAAAGATAACTGGAAAGCTGGGTCGAGGGCGGGAAAACGCCATCCCCCGTCATGCGATAGACCTCGGCTGAGGCCGAACCATCTCGAAAAGTGCGGTTAAACTCTTCAATACGCAATGGTTCATAAGTTACGTCGGATTGGGCAACAAGGGCAGCATCAACAGGCTGTAGATTAAGCCTGTTCCATGCAATGCCATCGGTAAACCTTCGCAGGGGGGTATAAAGATGATAGAGGTCTTGCGGGTCAAGATAAGTGTCCCACCACCATGACATCGCTCCACCCGACGACCCCGACAGAGCAGCAGGCCAAATGGTGTTTTGAATGTGGACGCCACTTGGATCATCGGCAGTTGGCTCGAACCAAGGGTTAAGTGAAAATTCGGTCATCAGTACGGGACGGTCTGTGAAGGTTGTCACATCCGTCAAGCCATTGAGAACCGCCACCACCTGATCTTTGGCCTGTTCAATCGGGCGGGCTTGGTAGACTTGAGCCTGCACAAAATCCAGTAGTGGGTTGGCTAAAATATCAGGCTGGACTTTATCTGTGCCGACTGTCACCAAATGGCTGTAAGCATCGCCTTCACGCAGAGCCACAATCATACGATCCAGCCAAGTATTGGCAGTGGTCGCACTAAATCCCTCAATCGAGTCCAGTGCGTCGGTGATTTCCCATGCAAAAACAGTGGTGCTATAACCCCAACGCGCCGCGATGTAGTGCAGGCGGTTCGTCAAAAGGGCTTCAGCATTACGATCCGTCCATACATCATCGGGTTCGCTAATCACGCCACCATAAGTTTTGTTGTAGGGGTTGTTGTCAAAATCGGCGTCAATGGCAGGACGAGCAGGTGCCGGGGGAACAGCGACAGGCACACCCGTATACTGGGTAAAGGCTTGGCTCCACACCAAGATCAATTGCAGATAGATACCATGCGCTTGGGACGCCTCTAGGAGAGTATCCAGACGCCATGCCGATTGTTGACCGTCTTCAGCATATTGTCCGGCGGGTGCTGTCCATTCGAGGCCGATAAACCAAGGGGTATCTATATAAAGACGGGCATAATTGCCACCCGCAGCAGCTAATTTATCGAGCCAAGCCATATAGGTAAAAATGCCCCCACCCTGCGACCAAGACCATCCCAAATTATGACCAATGGGGAAATAGGGCGTGCCGTCTTCAAATTCAAAATAGCGTCCGGCTGTTCTCACGAAACCGGGGTTAGCCGATTCCACCGCCTCGAAACTGCCCGCTGTGAGATTTACTTCAGCAGCATCCCCGACTTTGGCCCGCACGTTGTAGCGCCAAAGGCCTAACTCAGTAGGCGCAAAACGCAATCGCCATTCACCCTCGCCAACAGGGGCGAGAATTTCCGTCTGGCAATCCTCTTGGCAGGTCTGTTCATAGGGTTGCATGTAAAAGGCTGGGATTTGGTAGGTTTGTCCACTGCGGGCCGTAAAATTACCCCACACCTGCACCTCGCCCCAGTCATAGGGATTGGTGATTTCACCCGACACTTCAACGATAATTTCAAATTTTTCATAAATACCGACGGTTTGAATTTCCTGACGGTCTGGCGTCAGGGTGGGATTATCTTGTGCTTGTGCAGGCCACCATAAGGGGCCAATCGTCATGACAGCAAGCGCCAAAAGTGCCAATGAGAGGTTGAGGGTTCGCATCTGTTTGTTTCGCATGGGAGAAAGTTTAACGAGCGATGGCATTCGTAGCAAGAGGGGCATCAGCAGGGGGTGTCTCTGGGCAGACAATTTGCAAACTTGCCCACATTACTGACAGTGCTATAATGACAGGTGGTAGAATGACCCATTTTGCACAACTCAGTTAAAGGCAATTTTCACTCCTGTGACCGCGCAAGAGACCTTACCCACATCCGAACTATATTCGACCCTACAACGCTACCTTGACCAAAGGCGATTGTTAAGCGAGGTTAGCCGCCGAATCGCTGCGAGCGCTGGTCTAGCCGAGACACTACCTCATATTTTGAATGGCATTTGTCAAGCGACAAGAGCGGTCTCCGCACGGGTCGTTATGCGCGAAAATGGCGGGACGATTTCTTTTGCCAGCGGGTTGGCAGGAGGCAAATTTGAAGCCGCCGACAGCCCAATCTTCAATTATGGGCAAAATCAACTTAGCCCTGTTGATATTTTGGATGTCAGTACCCCTCCAAGTGACCTCGACTTGAGTGAATTGACGGGAGCAGTCTCTTCAATTTTGATTCTGCCCTTGCAAGCTCAAAAAATACAGGTGGGGATATTGTGGGTCGCGTTTGAACACGCCCATCAAATGGCACAAGATGAACGCGATTTTGTGGAACTTTTGGCCTTACAAGCCACCATTGCCATTACAAATGCCCGCACCTTTGAAGAGGCCAAGAGTGGCCGGGAACAATTGGCGGCTATTCTTGCGAGTGTTGCCGATGCAATTATTATGGTGGATAAGCAGCGCAAAATTCGCGTGTTTAATCCCGCTGCCGAGGCTCTATTCCAAGTCACCGCAAAGGCCGCTCTAGGGCAACCATTCAAGAACATCATTAAAAGTGAAACACTGCAAAAACTGGTGTATCCCGATGAACAAAACAACAATACAGAAAGTATTGTTGAATATGCGGGGCCAGACGGACGAATCTTTGCCCCCCATGTTTCGGAAGTGGTCGGGGAAAATGGCAATACCGATGGCTGGTTATTGGCAGTGCGAGATGTTAGTCGTTTTAAGCGACTGAACGAAAATATGAGCACCTTTTTGCATACGGTCTCGCATGATTTGCGCTCGCCCCTTACCGCCGCCAAAGGCTACCTAGACATGCTGCCGATGGTTGGAGAGGTCAATGATAAGCAAGAAACCATGATGGGCAAGATTGTCACCAGTATTCAAGATATGACCAATCTAGTCGAAAAAGTATTGGATGCGGGGCGACTTGACCCAATGATGGGCACGTATCAACTTCGGCGCGAATCCATTGATCCTTCGGATGTGATCTCGAAGGTGGTCTCGACGCTTTCGAGTGCAGCCCAGAAAAAACAAATCAACCTGCGTTCGCGTTCGGCCTCAAACATCCCAATCATGTATCTTGACGAGATGATGATTGAACGTGCCCTACAAAATTTGGTGGAGAACGCCATCAAATACACCCCGGAAAACGGCGAGGTGGTGGTCGAAGTCGAGATGAAAAACGATACACTGATCTTTGCTGTGACCGATAACGGCTTAGGGATTGCTGAGGAAGACCAACCTCGCCTCTTTGAACGCGGTGAACGGGTGCGCCGCAAAGAACACAAAGGCATTCGCGGGTCTGGACTGGGCCTATTTATTGTCCGTAATGTTGCCCAACAGCACGGTGGTGATGCACGGGTCCAAAGCGAAGAAGGCAAAGGCAGTCGTTTTGAAATTTTGATCCCCCTAACCGACGAAAACTTGCGCGGCGCTGGGGATTAGTTCAATAGAACAGTGACTTAATTTTCATAATGCCAATCCGAGTTCTCCCCGAAACTATCGCCGCCCAAATTGCTGCGGGGGAAGTTGTTGAACGGCCCGCCTCCGTTGTTAAAGAACTGCTCGAAAATTCATTGGATGCCGGGGCAACCAGCATCAATATCGAGATTCGGGGCGCAGGCAGTCGGCTGATTCGCATCA
The DNA here is from genome assembly GCA_019913005.1 of Anaerolineae bacterium. Classification (GTDB taxonomy): domain Bacteria; phylum Chloroflexota; class Anaerolineae; order Aggregatilineales; family J027; genus CFX10. The sequence continues at coordinate 6,971 of JAIOHL010000089.1, forward strand.
GCGACAATGGACATGGTATCCCCGCCGATGAAATCCCCCTCGCCCTCGAACGGCACGCCACCAGCAAAATCAGCACATTAGACGACATCTATAACCTACATACGCTTGGTTTTCGTGGAGAGGCCCTCCACAGCATCGCCTCGGTTAGCCGCTTGACCTTGACCTCACGCCACCAAAAAGAAAGCGTCGGGGCACGGATTTTGGTCGAAGGTGGCAAGGTATTGGAGGTTCGGCCTGTTGGCGCACCGATTGGCACGATTATCGAAGTTGCCGAATTATTTTTTAATGTACCCGCCCGCCGAAAATTCCTCAAAAGTGATGCCACCGAACGTCGCCATGTCATCGCGCTAGTCAGCCAATATGCGATGGCTTATCCGCAGGTGCGCTTTCAATTGACACTAGATGGACGTGAAGCCTTTCATAGTACAGGTAATGGAAATTTGACGGATGTGCTGGTGCAGGCGTTGGGATTAGAAACCTTCCGCGAGATGGT
>JAIOHL010000090.1 GCA_019913005.1 Anaerolineae bacterium
GGTTTGGGGTGGGGATGTCATCATCAAACCCTTCCCTACGACTAATCATCAAACTGGAATTGCGGCATATAATCGGCATGTTCCGCCAACAGCGCCGCCAACAGCGAACGCGCTACCCCATACGACGGCACAAGCGGATTCGCCAGCAGTGCCAACACCGCCGTCCGCTCATCCCCCGTCACCGCGGCTTGAATCGCCAACTGCTCGGATGCCTTCACTGCCTCCAACAGTCCGCGTACTTCTAGGGGTATTGGGGCGGCAGGCAGGGGATGTGCGCCCTGTGCATCAATCCGACAGGGCACTTCAATCGCGGCTTCGGGGGGCAAATTACTAAATGTGCCTGCATTGGGCACACTCACAATCTGCGTTTCACCCGTATCTCCCAAAATCGCGGCAATCAGACGGGCCGCCGAGAGCGAATAATTGCGCCCACCCCGTTCCGCTAACAACGCGGGTTTTTCGACCTGCTGCGCCGAGCGATATAACTCGAAAAGTTCATGTTCAATCTCCATGACCCGTTCGGCGCGGCTTTGCGGCCCTTGCAATTGCTCGTTTAACATGCGGGGATGGTTGTAATAAAAGGCCAGATAATAGCTGGGGATCATGCCCAATGCTTCAATCAAGTCTGGCGCAAAAAGTGGCGCTTCTTCGCGTTGCGCTTGGGCAACATAGCCTCGAAGTACCTCCCGCATACGCATCTTCCCCTTGACAAAAACATTACGCACCCAACTTAAGTGGTTAATGCCAAAATAATCCAGCGCCACCTCTTCAAACCCCACGCCCAACATCCGCGCGATTTCCAACTGCGTATCCGTCGGGATATTGCACAGGCCAATCACGTTGACCGAGGTCATGCGGCGGAGCGTTTCGGTAATCATGCCGGACGGATTGGTAAAATTAATCAGCACGGCGTTCGGGCAGATGTGCGCGATGTCATAGGCGAGATTCAGCATGACCGGAATGGTACGGAAGGCGTTGGCAATCCCGCCGGGGCCAACCGTCTCTTGACCAATGACCCCATAGCGCGGGGGAATGGCCTCATCCAGCAAACGCGCCGACATACCCCCCACGCGAATTTGGGCAATCACAATATCGGCTCCATCCAGTGCGGTGGTAGGATCAGTGGTCAGGGTGACGTTGGTGGGGTGCTGGGCATGGGCCAGCATTCGGCGCGACATCTCACCAATTATGTTAAGCCGTTCCGCAGAGGAATCCATCAGCGCCAGTTCCGTCAGTGGGATACGGGCCTGCTGTTGGATCAGGCCATCCACCAATTCCGGCGTATAGGTGCTTCCCGCGCCAATCACCGCGATTTTGACTCCGCTGCTTTTCATAGGTGTTTTGTTTCCCACTCTCCACTTAGGAAATATCCACTGCCAACCATATTGCCGCATCGTAAAACGGCGTATTCAAGCCCCTCTCTAATTGGAGAGGGGTTGGGGTGAGGTTGGTTTTTCGCGCCTCTGCCCCATCGGAGCCAAAGCCTGTTTTAAAGCCCCTCTCCATGCAATGGGGAGGGGGTGGGGATGGCTTACCCGAATTTCATATTATACGGAATTCGGGTGATTAATGGATTTTTGGAACAATGGGTTTAAACCCATTGTTGGAGCAAAACACCCATCATTCAGCCGAATTTGGTATTACACCGTCGTATCCGCGACCCGCACCGCCATATAAACCGCTCCCATCAACGAAGCATCGGTTTTGAGGGCGGCGGGCACAATCTCTGGCGCTTCTTCGGTCAACGCGGCCAATTGACGCCGAATGGCTGGAATCAAAGGATCGGCACTGCGAATCCACGGGCCTGCAATCACCACATGCTGAATACCCGCGAGGTGTCTGACCCATGCCGCTGCCTGCGCGAGTGCTGCCGCCATCTTCTCCACCGCTTGCACCGCAGCAGGGTCGGCATTCCGCGCCGCTTCAAAAATCAGTGGCGGTTGCGGGGATGAACCGTTGGCGACCTGATAGGCATTCATCAGGCCATTTTCACACACCACCTCCGCCAATGACCGCCCATCCGCTGCCAACCCCAACCACCCGGTATGCAACTGCCCATAAATCGAGAGGCAGCTTAGGCTCTGATGCCCCAAATAGAACAGCGCAAAGACGGGCTGTTCTTTCATACTGCCCGCTTCAGCCTCGCCAACCGCCGCCAACGCCGCCGGGTCATAACACGACACGGGCAGCCCAAGCTGATGTTCCAGTTCGGTGCGCAGGGTATACAGAAAATCCATCGAATGTTTCTCTGACCCGATACAAAGCGTGACCAGCCGCTGTCGGAAGCCCGGATTTTCGCTAAAGAGTTCTTCGGTCAAATCCAACAGCGCCTCAGCCGAGAGTTTTTTGGAGAGTAGGAGTGTGCGGCGGCTCAGTGGATTACCCCCCAAGTCGGCCACCATGCCCGTCATTTGGTGATGGGAGATGTTGATGCCAATAATCAGGCGTGCGCGGTGATTAAATCGAAGAAGGACGGGTTTGCGCCCTGCCCCTTTGTTTTCGCCCTCGCCTTCCTCAATCACCAACCCGTCATCTATCAGCATCCGCACAATACGGGTGATGGTAGCCGGATTGAGATTCAACAGGCTTGCCAGATCAATGCGTGAGATCGGCCCCTGCTCCTGAATCGCTTGGAGCAGCATGGCGCGATTCTGCTGGCGCATCAATTCCGGCGTGTGCGATAGCGGCATTTTTCCTATACAAGCTCCCAAAATAATTAATTGATTGCAGGCAAGCAAATAATTATTTAGACTGTAACGCGGAATCTCGCGGCTGTCAATAGGGGCAGGTTTTGCAACCCAAATTGGTTGTTCGTGATAGCACGGCCCATCCCGTGTTTAGAATTCCATCATTCTGTTTTCGTGTTAAAATATCAGTTAACAGAATGAGCCTTCCGGTAACTGATTATTACCAGTGAAACCCACCCCAAAAGCAGGTCAATGTGTCCGAACTCACCCCGACAACCCTCGATTGTTCACTGCATAGCATCCACCTCGTGCCCCTCGACCAACATCCGGCAGCGGTGTTTTTGGCCGGACTGTCCACCGCGACCAGTCGGCAGACCATGCGGCAGGCCTTGGATGGCATGGCCCGGTTGCTCGGTGCCGAGGACTGTCTCGGGGTACAGTGGCAGATGATGCGGTTTCAGCATGTCAATGCGATTAAGGCCACCCTGAATGAGCAGTACAAACCGGCCACCGTCAACAAATATCTGTCGGCGCTGCGGGGGGTGCTGTTGGCCTCGAAACAATTGGGCTTGATGAGCGTGGACGATTATGATCGGGCGGTATCGGTTAAATCCGTCAAAGGCTCCACCTTACCAGCGGGTCGGGACTTGTCAGATAAGGAAATCCGGCGGTTGTTTGCCGTGTGTGAAGCCGATTTAACGCCTGCCGGAGTACGCGATGCGGCCTTGTTTGGGATTCTGCGGATCGGGCTGCGGGTGACGGAAATAGCCGAACTCACCCTCGCCGACTTTGACCCGACCCTGAAACGGCTAACGGTGCGGGGCAAAGGCAACAAAGAACGCCTCGTGCCAATTACGGGGGGCAGCTTACAGGCGCTCTTGGATTGGCTGACGGTACGCGGGAACGGTTCTGGGCTGCTGTTTTATGCCATCAACAAAGGCGGCAGGATCATCGAGCGAGGCATTACGCGGCAGGCTATCTTCAAAATATGCAGCAAGCGGGCGCTGGAAGCCAGAATCCCCGATTTCTCACCCCACGATTTCCGGCGGACGTTTGTCGGCGATATGTTGGATGCTGGGGCGGATATTGTGACGGTCAAGGATTTGGCAGGCCATGCCAGTATTCAGACAACGGCGCGGTATGATCGGCGGGGACAGGAACGGCTTCAAAATGCG
>JAIOHL010000091.1 GCA_019913005.1 Anaerolineae bacterium
AACCCCTCCCCGTACACAGGGAGGGGCTTTAACCCGGGTTCAAGTTCCCCCTCGTTGTTTACGGAGAGGGGGTCAGGGGGTGAGGTGTGTTTATTCATCTCCGCTGTGATGACCGGGGCAGCGACGGCCTCCGCGATGCCAACCCGCGCCGCATCCGCCAAGTCAATGCTCTCCAAATCCAGCGCGACGACCTCTTCCCCCTCGATGGTCGCCACGCCGTACAGACTGGTGCCGATGGGGGCTTGGGCGGCTTGGGCGATGCGGAAATGTTCACGCGCTTCGGGGGTAATCGGGAAGGCCTTTGCCCAGACCACCCCACCCTCATCCATCAGCGCCCCGACCCATCGCACCGCCGGGGGTTGATAGTGGGTGTCGCGTTTTTCGGCGGGCACATGCCCCCAATGCCCTTCCGGTTTCTGCTGGTTGATCTGTGCCACCAAGCCGCGCACTACGCCCTCTGAATAACGATAGCCGTTTTTGCTGACCGCCCCAATCTGAGCAATCGGCAGGGTGACAAACATCGGGTCGTCGCCGAAGGCCGCCGCATCCAAGCCCTCCGCCAATGGCACATCGGGGGTGATTTTTGCCATGATTTCGGATTCCATCTGACCGCCGTCCTTTCAATACTCAAAACTTCTTGGCAAGATTGCTGACCAAACAATGGGCTTAAGCTCGTTAACTTAATAATCGGGCAATTTTTTTACCTCACCCCAACCCCTCTCCAACGTGGAGAGGGGCTAAAATACGCCGGATTCCTGCTCCCCCTCGCCTGATGGAGAGGGGGTCAGGGGGGTGAGGTCGCATGACCCGGCTATTTTGTTAAACGTCATAAGCCCAATTATTCGCTAAGGATTTTCGACCACAGCCCTGCTCATTTGTTCTGATTCTAGGCGATAAATTTGGGGATTAACGGACAGGCAGTCACAAAATTGTGCGTACTTGTGAAGCCGCGACAGACCGTTTACGCTTGAGGCATCTACTAACGGGAGGGTAATCAGCATGTCAGCCGAAAAAATTATGATTGTGACGGGTGCAAATCAGGGGTTAGGCTTGGCTTTGGTACGCCAGTTATGCCAACAGCCTGCCATCGTCTATTTAACGGCCCGCGATGCCGCACGGGGTCAAGCCGCCACTGAGCAATTGCAGCAGGAAGGCTTACAACCCGCCTTTCATTTATTAGATGTGACCGACGACCAAAGCGTACAGGATTTTGCTACCCACATCCATCAGCAGCATGGGGGGGCAGATGTTGTGATTTCCAATGCCGCCGCCCGCATCAGCCGCGATGTTGCACCAGCCGAACAGGTCGCCAATTTCATCAATACCAATAATCACGGCACCTATCGCATGGTTCGGGCATTCGCGCCGCTGCTCAAGGATGGCGGACGATTTTTGGTGGTCGCCAGCAGCTTTGGACGACTGCGCCATCTCGATACCCGTCTACATCCAAAATTTGAGGTGTCGCGCTTGAGTCTAGAAGATATCGAGCACAACATGGATGAGTATGTGGCGGCGGTTCAATCTGGTACGGCGGTTGAGCAGGGGTGGCCGGAGTGGATCAATATTCCTTCCAAGATTGGGCAGGTCGCCTCGATGAAAATTTTGGCGCGTGAGATGACCGATGAAGCCAGACAGCGGGACATTTTGATTAATGCCGTTTGTCCCGGCTTGGTAGATACCGAGGCATCGCGTCCGTGGTTCGCGGATATGTCCGCCGCCAAATCACCGGATGAAGCCGCGCAGGATGTGGTCTGGTTAGCGACCTTACCCCCGCAGACCACCGCTCCGTATGGCGAACTGGTACAGTATCGGCGGGTGCTGCGCTGGGAGTGAGGTTACATCTTCGCTGACATGACTGTTTTGCGCTAGTATTGGGTTAACCGCGCCAAGTTGGGCGAACTTACAAATGTGTCGATGTGAGGGGGCTGAGACTATGGTGAACAAATTTTGGTTATATCGGCTGACATTCGTAGTCATCGCGGTTATCATAGGTGCAAACACCATCTTAGGAAAGGCAATTCCGGTTAGTTCACAAGATAGCGAGCCGACCATATACCGTGATTTAGCTTGGTCACCTGACGGAACCCAAATTGCATTCACCTTTGGTAGCGACTACACTGATTCAGATATTGGTGTGGTAAATGTCAGTACAGGCATCATTACTAACCTTACCCCCGAAATGTCGGGTCGCCAAGATTGGCCCATCTGGTCACCAGATAGTCAACACCTTGCTTTTGTGTCCACCACCTTCGAATCGGCGGATTTGTCTCAAGTTGCTTCAGAAACGTGGATAATGAATCGAGACGGTACTGAGGCAAAAGTGCTCGGCGAAACTCAGTCAGTTAAACTGGTCACAGTCGGCTTTTCGCCCAGTGACGACACGATTCTGGTAATGAACGAGGTTGTTGACTATAGAACTAGAGTTTATAGACCCGCCGTACTCGCTCTCGATATTCAGAACGTACACCACCAACGGTTCGAGCTTCCTACAAGTGGCGATCTCACTGTTCTTGCTTTGTCCCCGGACGGCAGCCAACTCGCATTCGTCACCACCACTGGATCCGACGACTCAATATGGGTTGTGGACTACACTGGGCCTACGTTCAAAAACGCCGAAGCAGTCTACGCATCTAAACATTGGATCTCCTATTTGGGATGGTCACCTGATGGCAACTTCTTGATTTTTGGAGAGACAGATGCCGACTACAGCATAGGGGTCTTCAAGATTATTGACATAGACACCGGAGAACCGACCTTGCTTTCCTTACATTTGCCAAGTGAGGCTCGCTTCCCCAAATATGCACCCGATGGCAGTCGTATTGTTTTTTCAATGGGAGACCCTTCTGATCCGAATCTTTGGAGAATTTGGTCAATGGATTCAGACGGCACAGAGTTGACAAACGTGACAACAGAGGTGGATGGAAACATTCATACCGATGTTATTTGGTCACCCGACAGCACCTCTATCGCATTCGTCGTTACGACCACGACGGAGGATTATCAAATTCAATCATCGGAAATTTGGTTAATCGAAGCTGATGGCTCTTCTCCAATAAACCTCACGCCGCGATAGATCATTGATAGGGTTCGACTTGGCTACGCGAAGAGGCCCAATATGATTCCAATAGTGATGTGCGGGAGGCAGTGTTGGTGTAACCAGACGGAGTCGTTATAATTCCTCGACATGTGATAGAAGGGGAGACACTTATGACTCATGCAACGCCGCCGATTTGGTTGTCTG
>JAIOHL010000092.1 GCA_019913005.1 Anaerolineae bacterium
AAATTATTAATTTCTCTAATACTGATGCTGTGTGGATTCGCGCTCGGTTAAAATTACGAGTATGCTACAGGTATTTAAAAAAACTATACAAGGCACTTTCACATGTCACAACTATTTTCTATTAACAGCAGGCTTACGCTCCGACTCTTAATCCTATTTGTGCTGGCAACCCTCATCGCCGCTTGTGACAATGCCGACAAAGATTCCAGCCCCTCAAAACCAGAAATGGTCGCCGTCAAAATCTACCTTGAAGCGCCCCAAATTGAATATGCCGGGATCTTTGCTGCGATCAGTCAAGGCTATTTTGAAGACGAGCAGTTGGCTGTTGAATTAGTCTTTGCGATCACCGGAGGCAGCAGCACCACCAATGACGCAGCGGTGGAAGGGGTACTCTCTGGCCTGCCCATTTTTGCGGGTATGAACGCCGAAACCGTGCTCGCCCATCGGCAGCAAGGCCAAGCTATGGTGGCGGTGCTCAGTCTCTATCAGCGCGACTCGCGGAGTATCGTCTCCAACGTCAATCGCGGCATCAGCGTGCCTGCCGATCTGGTGGGCAAACGGCTACTGGTGTTTCCGGGTGATGAAATGATCACCCAAGCGTTTTTGGACGCGGCGGGGGTCAATCCAGCGGAAGTCACCTTTGTCCAGCCGACCCCGGATCAAGGCATTAACGCCATCCTCACCGAGATCATGGGCGGCAAATTTGATGGCGTCGTTTACAGTATTGAAGCGGACGTTCAATTGACTGCGACGGCTTTTCCCACCAGCCGCCTTGCCTTTATTGATTACGGCATTCAATCCTATCCCAATGTACTGGTGACTTCACAGCAGTTGATTGATTCGAATCCGAAGGTCGTGCAGCGTTTTGTCAACGCCGTGCTGCGTGGCCTGCAATATTCGTTGGAACAACCACGCGAAGTCGCCACTTGGTTCGCCCAGACGTATAGCAATCAACTGCATGTGGTACAGCTTCGTATCCAAGACCAAGCCATCCGTTCGATTGTCCCGCTCATGCAAACGTCCACTTCCAATCCCGGCATGATGACCAGCGAAACGTGGAATCACATCACGCAAGACTTGAAAGACGCTAATTTGCTGGATGCGACAGTGGTGCCGAATGAGGCGTACACCTTGAAATTTGTCAATGAGTATTACAAATAAATAACACAGAATTTGGGAAATTCATGTCCGTTCAACCTGCTCTGTTGCGATGTCATATCAAAAAGCAGGGTCAGTCTGAGCTTGACCCCTACGACGGGCCTGTTGATGCGTAGGGGCAGGTCTTAGCCCTGCCCAAACTTGAATCTCACCACGACTTGCCCAATTTTGAACCTTGCAACAGAGTAGTTCAACCCCACCCCCAACCCCTTCCCAAACATAGGGAGGGGAGTACCACGTGTATTGAAGCCCTTCCCTTTGTTAGGGGAAGGGTTTGGGATGGGGTTGGTCTTTACCCGAATTTTGTATGACATGGGGAAAGGTCAGTTTTGTCCCCAGCCCCTCTCCATGCAATGGGTTGGGGCTTCAATAGGCCGTTTTCTACTCCCCCTCTCCATCTGGCGAGGGGGCCGGGGGGTGAGGTTTCTTCCTTATGCGAGGGTTCGCGTGAGGATAGACTTTTGCGCTGGACCCTCTACTGACAGCCCTGCGCGGTAGACAATTCCGCGATACGATCCAAGAGGGCCGCGTAGAAATCGGCATCCGTCCGCGCCAATTTGGTGGCTTCGGTCAACAACTCACAGGCCGAGCGGGGGTTGTCCAACCCATCGCCATGTTCAACCACCAACATCGCTTGGTCATATCGCGCAATTGGGAACGGCACGGGAGCGTTACTCACCGCCGTTGAATAGCGATCATAGGCCCGCTGATACTCGCCCGATGTGACATCCAGCATCGCCGACTGCCAGTTCAGCAGATAATCATCCGGGTGCAGACCCAAACCGAAATTATAGGTCAGCCGCGCTTGGCTGGTCTGCCCGATGGTGGCTTCCCGAAAGCCGCCAAACGCGAAGGCTATCGGGGCAAATTTGGTGGGTTGCAGCCGACGGAAAAAAACATTGGCCGCCAGATAAAAGCGATTATCGCGGAAGTCTTGGTAACGGGGCATCAACGCCGCCACCCCCTGTGCATCGCCCTGAATCGTGCGCAGATAGATCATGGATTCCAAAAACGTGTTATCCGCGTTTGCCACTCCCTGCGCCGTAAGCCACTCGACGTAGGCCCGATTTTGCGCTTCGACTTCGGCAAACTGCCCTTCGCCAATGCGGGCCTGCTGAATCATTGAAAACGCGATGGTGATGGCCGAAGACGTGCTATAGTCGAGCGTTTCCGCCTCAGCAAACAGGGTGTCAATTTCGCCCAATAGATAAAGGGCAATCAGGCGCAGCCCGGTGGCAAATTCGCCATCCTCGGTCAGTGCCGCCAAGCGTTCGGCGTCGGTTTGGGTCAGGTCAATATTCCCCTGCATGACATTGGCAGCCCACCGCATGTAATAGAGGGCAATGTCGCCATTCACCAGTTCGAGCGCCGCCGAAGTCTCCGTGTCCGCTTCAAGACCCCGGCCCAGACTGAGATAACGCATCGCTTGGGTAATGTTTTGGTCAAGGGGTCTATCCGCGAGGACAAACGCCATTGGATCAAAGTCTTTGATGTCAAACGTCAAAAAGAACACCCCCAGCAGATTGCCTTCTTTGGCAAGGCGGGGGACTAACAAGACCCGCAAATACAAATCGCTCAGGACGGGCACCTTTTCAATCAGCATCGTCTCCAGATTGGCATCATTGGGCACCAGCAAACGCAATTCACGCAGTTCGTTGGCGGCACGGTTGGGCGCCACCACCATAATATGCCAGCCGGCGCCGTCACGTTTGCCCCAGATGACCGCCTCAGCATGGGCCGTTTCGCCCACCTGCAACGCCTCAGCATCAGAGCTAATCGGGGTGGTAAGCGCCTCCACCCGCAGCCGACTTTGTAGCAGGCCGCCGATCTCGCCTGTTTCCACCCAATCCATAATCCGCCGACCCACGTCAATGTCCGTCGCCTCATCCACCATCGGCGCGACCAAGATCAGCACTTCATCCCCCTGTGCCGGGGTCACGGGTGGGATGTTTGACTGGGGCGATGGTTTATCCTTATCACCTTGACCCAACAGCAGCAACCCAGCGAACATGGCTACCGCGAGGGCTACAATGCCCACCGTCAATTTCCAATAGGCGATCCGCACCTTGAGCGTGACTTCGAGCGACTGGGAGGAAGAACTGGTTGCGGTAATCGGGCCGTGTGTGGTGGAGGGCACTCTGGGGATGAATAGTTCCGGTGTGACCCCTGCATCAAAGCGAATGGTGTCTTCGCCATTTTCCAGATTAGGATCATACACCGCCAGATCACGCACGAAGTCCTCGGCGGTGGCATAACGATCTTTGGGGTCTTTTGCCATCGCGCGTGCCAAAATGCCTTGCAACGACGGCGGAACTTCGGGGCGGATTTGGGTGATGTCGGGGATGGGGCTGTTCAGATGTTGGGCGACTACTTCGGCCACCGAATCACCAGCGTAGGGCCGGACTCCCGACGCTAGATAGAACAACAAAACGCCGAGCGCATAAATATCAGTGCGATGGTCAATCGGCCCACCCGTCGCTTGTTCGGGCGACATATACGTCGGTGTGCCCACCAAGGCCCCCGACACTGAAGAATCTGACCGGGCTTGCAGCTTCACCAGCCCAAAATCGCCCACCACCACCCGCGTGGGGCCATCCAGAAAAATATTAGAGGGTTTAATATCCCGGTGGATGATGCCGCGACTGTGGGCATAGCCCAGCGCCACCCCCACCGACTTGACAATGTAGGTGGCCTGCGAGACGTTAAAATACTCCCCGCGTTTTTCAAGGCGATCCAGATGGCGCTGTAGATCGCCATGCGGAAAATATTCCGTCGCCATAAAATAACGCCCATCTTCGCTGCGGTCAAAATCATAGACCTGCAAGATATTGGGGTGTTGCAGGCTGGCGATGGCGCGGGCCTCTAGTTGAAAACGGGTAATCGCTGGCCCTTCAAAAGTGGCGGCACTCAAAAATTTGATGGCAACGACGCGCTTCAGTTGAATATGGGTCGCCCGATAGACCGACGTTACACCGCTCTGCCAAAGCTGCTCGTGTAAGATATAGCGATTGAGCAGCGTGGACGATGAACGGTCAGAATCAATAGACATGTGTAGTTTCTCTAAACCACTTGTGCATAAACCAAGTTTATAAGTTGGAAGCGATTCCAACCACTCAGGTCATTATAGCATATTACCCATTTTGCAACCGGAAGGTTTGTACCTGTTAGGAGGGAATTCAGGTGAAATTCAGATGGCACGCCAGCCACCGAAGTGAGTGCGGATCACCCCACCCCCCGGCCCCCTCTCCATCTGACGAGGAGGAGTCGAATTTGGCCTATTAAAGCCCCTCTCACGTGGGAGAGGGGTTTGGGGTGAGGTTGGTTTTTTGCCACCTCTGCCCCAAAAGTATCGGAGGGTAAACTAGGTTTTGGGATGAGGTTAGCATTTGGTCGAATCTGGTATTACAGAGTGCGGGGCACGTTGTCACCCATTGTGCATTAACGGATTTATTAATAGATCGTCTAAGGGATAGTTGCACCTCGCAAATAACACTCACTTTTATATTATCAGTGTGACAACAGTAATCGAAATAACTCTTAAAATCCTTACAACTGCGCATATTTTTTATGGTTTCCAGACAATTTTCTACCGTATACTGGGGAGTAAACATAGACCGTACCAAGTGCTATGGGAGCGCAAAATATGGCTTTTCGACAATTTCGTCGTTTATTTATCCTTGTCTCAGTTCTGACCTTGTTTCTCAGTCTTATTCCCCAGTTTTCCCTAGACCGAGCCTTTTCTCAAGACCCCACCCCCCACAAAGTTGAATCCGACGATCCGCTGGTGACACGCAGCGGCAATTGGACATCGCAGGCAGCCGGGGATGCCAGCGGTGGCAGCTATCTCTACAATAGTGGAGATGCGGTGCTCGAACTGCAATTCTATGGTGCAAGCCTTGAAGTGCTCTATACCAGTGGGCCGGGGCTTGGAACCCTTGCGTTGGAAGTGGACGGCACGGTGCTGCGTACAGTCATCACCACCGCCGATACCACCGCGTATCAACAAAGTTCCCGCATTGATTATCTGACCGACGAATGGCACAGCTTGCGGGTGTATGCCCAAGATGGCGGTGTCATTGGCGTGGATGCCTTTATCGCCGGATGGGAAGCCCCAGACGCCGCGACCACCAGCACGGCGGGTGCCGATGACGAAGGCGGGATTCAGGCTGCGCCGACCAACATTGTGATCAATGAAGTAGATATGGGCGATTTCGACGCCGTCGAACTCTATAACCCGACCAGTGGCGTGATCAACCTGACGGGGTATCTGGTGCAAACTTACGGCTTTAATAACGCCCTTGAAGTCAATTTTTTCATTCCGGCCTATTATCTCGCGCCCGGTCACTATCTGATTCTGCGCGAGGAGTCGGGCACGAACACGGCCAACACATTCTACATGAACCAGAATATCGGCAATTGGGTCCATGGCGCGGCAGGTGGCGGCGCGGTCATGCTGTTTAATGCCACACCAAGCGCGATTGATTTTGTGCGCTGGGGGACGGCGACGGTGGCCCCACCCGTTGGCACCACGTTCTCCGGCACACCCGCTACGCCGGAATTCCCCAGTACATTGGGACGCAATGCCAACAGTGATGAAACCAATGCGGCAGGCGATTGGAGTTCGCAATGTGCCACACTCGGCAGCCGCAACCAGCGCTGTCTGGTCATTAGCGAGGTGTTTTATGGCGACCCCGACCAAGTTGAACTTTACAACGGCACAGACCGGGCTATCAGCCTCACGGGGTATGACCTCCTAGTGTATGATGCCCCGAACTTTTTGGACATCACCTATACCTTCCCGGCCTTTACGCTGCAACCCGGCGCATTTGTGACGCTGATTGAGGGGACAGGGACAAACACCAGTACCACGCTGTACATGACAGGCACTACGTTTTTCATTAGCGCTGGCGGGGCCGTCTTCCTCCGTGATACAGTTGACGACCCGGTAGATTTTATGCGCTGGGGCAATTCGTCGGTAGCCGTCCCAGCAGGCACGACTTTTACAGGCGAGACCATGCCTGTGCCCGGCGTTTCACAAGGCAGCATTGCCCGTCAAAGCTCACAGGCCGACCATGACCGTACCAGCGATTGGTGTGGACAGCTTGGCACGCTTGGCCGCGCTAACAACGCCTGTGTGGTCATTAACGAAGTGGATCAAGGCGACCCGGACAGCATTGAAATCTTTAATGCCTCCACCGCCAACTACCCCCTCACCAACTGGTTTATTCAGTTTATTGACGGTGCTGGCAACATAGACATCAGTTACGCCGTGCCCGCCTTTACGCTGAACGCGGGTGGTTATGTCCGTATCTTGGAAGGCGCGGGCACAAACACGGCGACCACGCTCTATACCACCACCACGATCACGGATTGGATTACCGGGGCGGCAGGCGCAGCCACAATGTTTAACTCGTTTGGGACCGCCGTAGATTTTGTGCGCTGGGGCAATTCGACCACCCAACCCCTCTTTGGCACGGACTTCGCAGGCGTCAATCCCCCTGCCCTAACCGATGCCGCTACCCGTTCGTTGGGGCGATCCCCACGCGGCTATGACCGTGACCTCGGCCTCGATTGGTGCGAACAACCCAAGACTATACAGTACCGCAACATCGGCTGTGGCAGCACATTGGTGACCTTCAACACCACCACTACACCTGATTACGGTGCGTTCTATGGCAGTCTGCAAAGTCCGCCCTACCCAACTGAATACCCCACCCTGCCCTTAGGTGCTCCGGTGGAAGGGCAATGGGTCATGGGCGACTGGGACGGCGATGGCCTTGAGACCCCCGGTATGTATGGCACCAACGGCGTGTTTTATCACACCAATACCCTCGGCCCCAATCCGGTCTGGGATGGCACGTGGTTCGGCCTAACGGGGGGGTATGTCGGGGTGTTTGCGGTGGCCGGACGTTTTAACAACGGCTTGTACAACGACTGCCTCGGCGTAGTAGACAGCGCCTTCTTCCCCGGCTTTGGTGCGGCCTTCGCGCTCTACTTCACCTGCGACACCGTAACGGCCAATCCCGCCAAGACGGTGCAGTGGCTGAGTATCTTGCTGCCGGATTCGCAAGGATTCAGCGGGCAGTTTGAGTTCGACGCAGGTAACTACAACCCCGCCGTAGACAACCGTGACACCATCGCTTGTCGGCGTGGGCCATTCATCGCCTACACCAACACGTCGGCCTACACTCTCGAATCGGCGTTTGATCTGGCGCAGTACATCGGGGAACCGGCTGGCATCTCTGGCCCATCCACCTTTGTAGTCGGTGACTGGGATAACGATGGCACGGACAGTTTTGGGTTGGTGTCGCCAACGCAGGGCTATTTCTGGTATCGTAACGACCTTGAATGGAACACGGGTGCGTACACCTTCCAGTTCATTGGCCTCCCCGCTGGCGTGCCTACCCAAGCTGCCACGTGGCAACCGAATCATTAGAATCGCGTTGGATGGGGTGAGGTGAATCTTCACCCCAAGCCCCTTGCCATCGTTTGGTAAGGGGTTTTTTTTGTGGGTGGATACGGAATACGGGTGAACGGCGGTTGCATCACCCAAATAAGGGGTTTTTGACGTTTGACAAAACAATCCGGGAACAACTATCCCCACCCCAACCC
>JAIOHL010000010.1 GCA_019913005.1 Anaerolineae bacterium
CCCGAATTCCGTATAAAATCTATTGAGAGGTCGGTTTATGCGCTACATCAACACCTTGCACCGCTGCCTATTGGGGTTGGCGCTGTGTCTTATGCTGCTGCCCACCCCCGCCCAAGCCTTGCCACCACGCCAAACCGCCGACATCCCCTATTTAATGGCCTATAACGATCAGCCCGCCCCGCATTTTGTCATTGAACGCGCCGACGGGATGGACAGCCGTACCTTTGGCGAGGGCCTCATGCCAGAGGATACCAACACTGTGAGCGGGCCGGGGTGGTCGCCCTCTGGACAATGGTTTGCGTGGACGGCCAACACGTCGTATCTGGAAAGCAATCGCGGCAGCACGGCCTATGTGCTGAGTGCCGATGGTCAAACCCGCCCCACCGGATTGGATGACATGGGCCGCATCAACCTTGCGTGGTCGCCCAATGCTGATGTGCTGGTAGTGGCGGGGTTGCTCAATCCCCCCGTGATCGTCTATGACGATGAGCAGGGTTATGTTACACAGAACGACAGCGACACCTTGACCATGCGGATTAGCCTATTTGACCCGGCCAGCGATACATTTATCGTGGTCCAAGACATGCCCGCCCCCTACGAACGCACCCAACTATTGGAAGTCAGCTTTCGGCTCAAGTGGCGCGAGGATGGGCAATATGCCTTTGTGCAAACCGACGCGGTAGACGAAAATGGCGCGACGTTTGTCCGCTTCTATAGTTTAGGGATGGAGGGTCAGGTCAGTTCCCGCGATTACGATCCGGCCACGCTGTTGACCGAAGATGTCAGCCTGTACCGCCCGGATGTCATGCTGACCACACGTGGCGAAATCGCAAGCCAGCCCCGCGCGGACAGTGTTAATTTTGACGATGTTGTAACTGGCCTGCCATCGCTGCATCTGCAAACCATCACCGAACGTATTGAGAAGGTGGATTGGTCACCTGACGGAGAATATGCCGCCTTGCTGACCAGTAAAACCTGCGACGAGCCGGATTGCCCCAAACACGCGCTGTGGGTCTACAGCCGCACCGAAAATGATTTGATATTGCTCGTGCGGGCGCAGTCTATCCCCTTTACCGTTTTCCCCGCGCCGGATTTCAGCCGCTACGTTTATATTGAATCGCGCTCGGATGGGGAATACGCCATGTTTGTGGATTTGACCGACGCCGACCCAATCGAATTGCAGCGGATTGACCCCGACACGGAATATGATTTTGTGCGCTGGACAAATTCCACCCGCTTCGTGATTCCGCTGGATGACCATGATCGGGGGGTGGGGTTGTTGGCGGCCTACGAGGTGTCGGATAATACACCCGTCGAATTGGGCCAATTTGCCGCCCGCACCTATGATCTCCTGCCGCCGCTGGCCCCCCATCGCCCGCTTGCTCTGATTGCATGGGACACGGTGGATTTGCTGGACGTGACCAATGGGGAAATCACCCGTCTGCCACCTGATCCGCGCCGCTATTTCACCAATCCCTATGGCGACGCCCGCTGGCATCCCATCCAAGACTGGGCGCTGTTGGAGGAGAATGCCGCTGTCGCCGGAGGGGGTGCGCCGATTTATACCGGGGTGGTCAATGCCGATGGCACGGTGCGCCGCATGTTGGGTGGTTGTATCGCGGCGACCTCCATCTGTGCCCATTGGCTGCCCCCGCAAGTAGACCCGACCACACTGGCCCCCGGTCATGACAACACGCCCATCGAACCGACGGCGCGACTTCCGGTTGGGCATTGGACGGATGAGATTATTTGGAGTCCCGACCTGAGCCAAGTCGCGGTGGGGCATGATTGGCGTTCGTATGGAGAGACCGTGCCCTTTGATGTTTGGCGCGTGACCGACGGTACGCAGGTGGAAGCGTTTGAGACCGTGACGCCAAAGGAGACGATTGAATGGGTCGGGGATCAGCCACAGGTGGTTGCCTTGACTCCCCATCCACTGGCGGTTGAGTTCGGATTAATTACGGTTGCACCGGATGGTAGCCAATTCGCGCGCTATTGGGCCGAGGAGCCACCCTACACGGTCTATTTGGAATTGGCGGACGCACAGGGGAATATCCTGTTTACACTGGAGGATGTGCTGACCTCGGAATGGCACGCCAGCTTAAATTACAGCCCGGATAGTCGTTATCTGGCGGTCAGCAGCAACCAAAGCCCGGTGCGACTTCTCGATACCACGACAGGGGAGGTGGTCGCTGAACTACCCATGCTCTATAGTGGGGCGGTGGCGTTTTCACCGGACGGCACCTTCCTCGCCGTCGCCTATTCAACCGAGATTTGGATTTATCGCGTGGCGGATATTTTGAATGAATGAATTTGGCAACAAAGCACCCCATCCCCAACCCTTCCCCAAACATAGGGAAGGGCTTCAAGAGGGCGTTTTCGACTCCCCCTCGCTACGCAGTGGAGAGGGGGCCGGGGGGTGAGGACGTGTTGCCGAGATTAAAGG
>JAIOHL010000011.1 GCA_019913005.1 Anaerolineae bacterium
CCTACCGTGTCCCCATGCGAAGCCATCTCCAAATGAAAATGGTGCAAAATCCGATGGAAAAACGGCGCGATCATCACCCCTACCGACACCAAAAACACCATGCCGGAAAACAAGGCATACACCGAGGCAAACAGCTTGCCCGCGTCGGTATGCAGCGAATTGACGGGTCCCATCCCACCGAGAATCATCGCGGCGTTAAGGGTCGCATCTATCCATGACAGGTCTTCGAGATAATGATAACCGAGGATGCCGACGGCCCATGACCCGCCCACCATCGCCACCGCCGTAAATTTCAGCACCCGTCGGAAGAACTGCCGTCGTGAAAGCAAGGGTTGATGCCGATGTTCAAATTTCATGCCATCCACTCCCTTACTCATCCCCTGTGAAATACACGGCAACCCTATTTAAAAGGTCATCACGGGTGACAGGCGGCAGCACATATTCATCAACATATGGATAGACCTCACGAATCAATATACTGCCTGTCCCATATGGTTGTATGACGATGAGGCCACCTTTGGGCAGGGTGGCCCGTACTTGCCGACAGTATTTGACCACATTAAACGCTTTCGAAACGACAAGAATCACAAGGCGCGGCAGATGTCTACCCCGCTGCAAATGGAGTATGGTTTCAGTCTCGCGTTCAAAGAGCAACACTTCATAACCGCCCCGCAGCAGAACATCCCGCAATCTTTCGCTGAGTGGCTGTGCATCGCATACAATCCAGATAGGTGCTGCGTCCATTGCGGTCACTCCCCATAATAATCCGGCACAATTGGGTGGGCCTCTCGCGGCGGACGGATGTAGTCAGCGTCGGCTGGCGGACGATCCTTCAATTTAATCGGCTTCGGCATCGCCCCTTTGTAATTAAACTGATCCAACAGGTGGCGGATACAATTCAGATGGGCGCGGCGTTTGTCGTCGGCATCAATTTGATACCAGCGGGCCTCCAAAATATCGGTGTATTCCAGCATGGTGTCTTTGGCTTTGGAATATTCCACCCAATTTTCACGCGAGAGCAAGTCCATCTCGCTGAGTTTCCATGCTTTGGCCGGGTCGCCTGCCCGCTGCTGAAAGCGTTTTTCCTGCTCGGCATCACTGACCGAGAGCCAATATTTAATCAATCGGATACCTGACCGCACCAACAGCCGCTCGAATTCCGGGCAGGAGTGCATAAATTCCCAATATTCAGCGTCGGTGCAAAAGCCCATGACAAATTCGACCCCGGCGCGGTTATACCAACTGCGGTCAAAAATGACGATTTCGCCCGCCGAGGGCAGATGGGAGACATAACGCTGAAAATACCATTGGGTGCGTTCGACATCCGACGGCTTGCCCAATGCCACCAGTCGCACGCCGCGCGGATTCATCGGCTCGATGATGCGCTTGATCGTGCCACCCTTGCCCGCCGCATCACGCCCTTCAAAAATAACGATGACACGCTGGCCCGTCTCCTTGACCCAATATTGCAGACGCACCAGTTCAAATTGCAGGCGTTTGAGTTCGACTTCATACTCTTTGCGTTTGAGTTTGTGGGAATCGCCGTTGTCCTCGCTGCTGTGGTTTTCTTCGAGGTTGGCGTCCATCGCGGGGACTCGCTGTTTACTGCCGTCCGATTGTTTGGCTTTCTTTTTTTCGCCCATCGCACACAACCCCCAGATTTTTGATTTAAGCATAGACCCGCTGGCAAAACTCGGCAAGGAGTGATGACACCAAAAAAATGAGTACCGGGCTTGGGGTATAATTGCTCTGCCACGAAAGGAATCATGTTAGAATGAGTCAATTGCGATTGGGAAAATCGTCAAGGACTGCTATGACTTCGCAGCGCTAATTGAGTTGGAGGTAGCCTCCTTGGGGGACATCCAAAACGAGTTCTTTGACATCGCGCAGGAGTAATCACCATGCAGCAAATTTCGAGTCACATTGTAATCCGAGAAGGCCAAGCGCGGATGGAGGGTAAAGAGCATCTAAAGGCCGAGATGGTGGCCCGCATGGTGGTGGATGGCGATTACACGATTGAGCAAGTGATGACCCACTATGAATTGACCGCCGCCGAAGTCCACGCCGCTTTGACGTATTACTATGATAATCAAGCGGAATTGGACGCCGCCCATGCTGCCATCTTGAGCGAAATCCATGAAAACGCCATGACGCTTGACAAACTCAAAGCCAAGATTGCGACACGACACAACATTGAATAATCGGAGACCTCGTGAATCCATCCAACCCCCTAACCTCGACGATCCTCCTGATTGGCCCAATGAGCGCGGGCAAAAGCACCATCGGCAAATTGTTGGCGGAGGCGCTGAATCTGCCCCAATGTTCGGTAGACGAGCATCGCTGGGGCTATTACGCGGAGATCGGTTATGACGAGGCCGAGGCATCGCGTATTGCCAAATCTGAAGCGGGCATGGTCGGTCTGCTGAATTATTGGAAACCGTTTGAGACCCACACCGTCGAGCGTATTTTGCAGGATTACCCGAACCATGTGATTGATTTTGGCGCGGGGCATTCGGTCTATGAAGATGCGGCACTGTTTGCACGAGTGCAGACGGCCCTCGCCCCCTACCCCAATGTGATTTTACTGCTGCCCTCCCCCGACTTGGATGAATCCACGCGGATTCTCAATGAACGGTTTGCGGCGATGGTCATTCAATATGTCCCCGAAGTTGACCCGGCGGTGCTGCGTGTCAATGAGACGTTTGTCAAACACCCTTCCAATCATCTGTTGGCAAAACTGGTGGTCTATACCGAGGGCAAGACACCAGAAGAGACGTGTGCGGAAATTTTGGGGCGGTTGACACGGGAGTGAGGTTTAGTGAGGTGGCGCTGGACGGTCAAACCATCCAGCTAGGGATGAAGAAAAGCCCCGTGAACGAGGCTACGGAAACATGACCCCCAGCCACTTTAGATGGCTTGCATTTCCCTAGCCGTAGGGTTTGACCCTATGGCGTCATGGCTTATCTGCTTTCGTCCCTACCACATCTCCCTACCCCCTAACGGCTATGCACCAACCCTCTGATATGGCCCACAGCCATTTAAGCGTAACTGTCGTTACGCTAACGGCTCTCCCACATATAAAGATAGACCATACGTTCTAATTTTTCCCCTACGCAACCTGAATTTACCCTACCTATGCGGTAAAACCCAATTGTGTCAAACCCACTTCGCTGCTACACTATCCAGTTACGGATTGTCCTGTTATGCGGAATTCAGGTGGAGCGTAGCTGTATCAGCCCAACAATGGGTTTA
>JAIOHL010000093.1 GCA_019913005.1 Anaerolineae bacterium
GGGTTGGGGTGGGGTGAACGAGTCGAATTCTGTATTACCTATCTTGAAGTCGGGGCGAAGTCTAGCGCGGGGCAAGGCCGCTTTCCAGCGCCGTCTCACCTACGCTTGCCACACAGCCCACAAGGATGCGGACTGGTTTAACAGGTCACGCGCCATTTGTAAAGCGTCTTCTGCCTGACGCACCACATCCAGCGGCACCATTTCACGATCCAGTGAGCATTCCTGTTCCCACAAATTCGCCACAACAGCGAGTTCCGCAAGGGCATTATTGAGAGAATCTCGGATAGCCACACTTTGCGGATATTCATCGGCTTCTTTTTTCGTTAGGAAAAATGGCTCCGGCACGGTGATGATTTCCCCACAGTTGACCGTCTCGCCAAACAACACTCGGTCCCACACATCGGCGGCGTGTTGTTGGGCCTGTTGCGCTTGGCTAATCTGTCCCCCCATACGATCTCGCAGATTGGTTTCCTCTTTGGAATCAAGGAAGCCACACGCAAAAGTTGTCAGTAGCATGACGCACAAAAATAATATGGTTGGCACGGGCTTTCTGTGATTCTCTGACAGACTGTATAGGCGCTTCATATACATTTCCGATGAATCCCCATTAAACTGATAATGGTCGGGACAACCGACAAAAATTTGAGTCTGGGAGTTTATAAAATATGAATCTAAGCCGATTTACCACCAAAGCGCAAGAAGCCGTCATTGCTGCCCAGCGCCTTGCCGAAGAAGAAAATCATGCTGAATTAGATGTGCCCCACCTGTTGGCAGCCCTGTTGCAGCAGTCCGATGGTGTTGTTCCCCAACTAATCAGTAAAGTTGGCGCACGCCCAACGGTTGTCCTCAATGATGTCAAGAATCTGCTCGCCAGCAAGCCCAAAGTCTATGGAGCGGCGGAAGTCCATTTAAGCAAAGCTGCCGTCGAAAGCCTACGCGAAGCTGAAAAACAAGCGGGCAAGCTGCGGGATGATTATGTCAGCACCGAACATCTCCTGCTGGCATTGATGACCAACAAAGTCATTGGCGACCTGCTTTCGCGGCACGGCATTGATGAGAAAGCCACCCTCAAAGCCCTCAGTGAAATTCGTGGCGGTCAGCGGGTCACGTCCCAAGACCCCGAAAGCACCTATGCTAGTCTGGAAAAATATGGGCGTGATCTCACCAAAGACGCCGCACAGGGCAAACTTGACCCCGTAATCGGGCGTGATGATGAAATCCGCCGCGTGGTGCATGTCCTCTCCCGCCGCACCAAAAATAATCCAGTGCTCATTGGCGAGGCCGGGGTTGGCAAGACCGCGATTGTTGAAGGACTCGCCCAACGCATCATCAAAGGTGATGTGCCAGAGGGGTTGAAAAACAAACGGGTGATTCAACTCGACATGGCCGCATTGGTGGCTGGCGCTAAATATCGTGGCGAATTTGAGGAACGCCTCAAGGCCGTGTTGAAAGAGGTCAGTGAATCTGAAGGTGAAATCATCATGTTTTTGGATGAACTGCACACGATTGTCGGTGCAGGTGCAGCCGAAGGCGCGATGGACGCAGGCAACATCCTCAAGCCGATGCTGGCACGCGGCGAATTGCGGGCGATTGGCGCGACCACCCTTGACGAATATCGCAAATATATCGAAAAAGACGCCGCCCTCGAACGTCGTTTCCAGCCCGTCTATGTAGACCAGCCCTCCGTTGAGGATACCATTAGCATTTTGCGTGGCCTAAAGGAACGTTATGAAGTCCATCATGGCGTGCGTATCCAAGATAATGCCGTGATCGCAGCGGCGGTCTTAAGCAATCGCTACATCCCGGATCGCCAATTACCCGACAAAGCGATTGACCTGATTGACGAAGCGGCCTCGCGTTTGCGCATGGAAATTGACTCCCGCCCCGCCCCTCTCGACGCCATTGAACGGGCCGTCATGCAGTTGGAAATTGAGCGCGAGGCGCTTAAGAAAGAACGCGATAAGGCCAGCAAGGAACGCCTTAGTAAAATTGAGGAAGAACTCGCCAATGCCAAAGAGGAAGCCCGTGCCTTGCAAGCCCGATGGCAGCGCGAAAAAGATGCTATCGCCGCCATCCGCCAAGCCAAGAGTCAATTAGATGAAGCGCGTATTGCCCTTGAAAAAGCCGAACGTCGCGGCGAACTCGAAGCAGCCGCCCGTCTGCAATATGGCGATATTCCCCGTTTCGAGCAGCAGCTTGCCGACGCCGAGGCCGATCTCCAACAGTTGCAGCATGAAGGTGGCGCGATGCTCAAAGAAGAAGTAGATGCCGATGAAATTGCCGCAGTGGTCGGTCAATGGACGGGTATCCCGGTCAGCAAGTTGTTGGAAGGCGAAGTTGAAAAACTGCTCCGCATGGAAGACCGTCTGCGCGAACGGGTCGTTGGACAGACCGAAGCTCTGCACAGTGTTAGCAATGCTGTACGCCGCAGTCGGGCTGGTCTCCAAGACCCCAATCGCCCCATCGGGACATTTTTGTTCTTAGGGCCAACCGGCGTGGGTAAAACCGAATTGGCACGAGCATTAGCGGAATTTCTGTTCGACACCGAAGAAGCCGTCGTCCGTATTGACATGAGCGAGTATCAAGAAAAACACAGTACCGCCCGTCTCATCGGCGCCCCCCCCGGCTATATCGGCTATGACGAGGGCGGTCAGCTAACCGAGGCCGTGCGTCGTCGCCCCTATGCGGTGGTGCTGTTTGATGAAATCGAAAAAGCTCACCACGAGGTTTTTGATATTTTGCTGCAAGTGCTCGACGATGGCCGCCTTACCGATGGGCAGGGCCGCACGGTCAATTTCAAAAACACCGTGATTATCATGACCAGCAATGTCGGCAGCCCGATTATCAAACAAATGGCGGGACGTGATGAGGAAGAAATTCGCCATGCCATCATGAGTGAGCTAGATCGCACGCTGCGGCCTGAATTTTTGAACCGCATAGATGAGGTGATCCTGTTTCATAGTTTGGAGCGTGAGCACATCAAGCAGATTGTGGATATTCAACTGCGCCACCTTCAAAAATTGCTGGCCGAACGTCGCATTACCATCACCCTTAGCGAAAATGCCAAAGAATATCTGGCCGAGATTGGCTATGACCCAGTGTTTGGGGCGCGACCCCTCAAGCGTGTCATTCAACGTGAAATCCAAGACCCGTTGGCCCGTGCCATCTTGGAAGGCCGCGTGCGTGAAGGTGAGCATGTCATGGTCGAGGCCGATGAGCAGGGCATTTTGTTTGACGCGGTAATCGAAGGCGATACCCTCTAAAAAACCACCGTGAAGGCAGGTTGTCCAAGCAGCCTGCCCTATACAAACCAAACCCCTACGCTAATTCATCTAAAAAATAGAGTATGCTCTAAATTAGTATTTTATCATCTTATCTCGGTACTAAAGGTTTGCTTCGCGTGCCCTTATCAGACGATTTAGAACGCGAACGCCATCTAAGACAGCAGCTTGAGGCTGAATTACAAGAAAATGAGGCTCGTTATCAGGCTCTAGTTCAAAAGTCGCAGCGTCAAGTATTGGAATTATTGCTGTTAGATCGGGTTCGGACAGCCCTCGCCTTAGAACTGGATTTGTCCCACATCTTTCGCAGGGTGGTGGAGGCAATTGCTGACACGTTTGGGTATACCCATGTGAGCATCTACCTCCTCGAAGGTGATGTTTTAATCCTCCAACATCAAGTCGGCTACGACAGCGTAATCTCTCATATCCCCATCCATGTGGGTGTTTCAGGGCGCGTGGTTCGCACAGGTCAACCCGTTTTGGTAGAAGATATTTCGCAAGACCCCGAATTTCTCGCCGCTGTCGAGGGCCTTGTGTCCAATCTAGTCGTTCCCTTGTTTAATCAGGGCCAAGTGGTTGGCACGCTATCTATCGAAAGCACCACCACCCATCTATCCGAAGACGATCTCAAAATCACGATGGCCTTAAGCGATCATGTCAGCATGGCGATTTATCGGGCACGGTTGTACACCATCGTAGATGAAAATGAAAAACGCCTCAGCGCACTCCTCGAAAACAGTCTGGATTTGATTGTCTTGCTGGATATAAAGGGCAAGATCATCTATCAAAATCAGGTCATCACACGGACACTTGGCTATCAACCTGCCGAAGTCATTGGCAATAGTGTTTTTGACTATCTGCATCCAGAAGATGTGGAATCTTCCAAGCAACTGTTTCGAAATTTATTAGATTCCCCCGATTTTATTGCGCGGACGGAAATACGCTTTCGCCATAAAGAGGGCAGCTATCGGTGGGTGGAAGCAACCGGCAGCAACGCGCTGCATATCCCCGGTGTCAAGGCTATTGTAGGCAATTACCGTGACATCACCGAGCGCAAACAGAATGAGGACATCTTACGCCAACGCGAAGAGCTTTTTCGCTTATTATTTGAATATGCTCCTATCGGCATGGCACTATTAACTCCCGCAGGCCGTTTTGTGCGTGTCAATCAAGCCTTTTGTGATGCGGTAGGCTACAGCCAAAACGAAATGCTGCACATGACCTTTCAAGAAATTACCCACCCCGATGATCTTAAGCCCAATGTCGAACTCGATGACCAACTACTGCGTGGTGAAATCCCCCATTTTCAAATGGAAAAACGCTATATTCATAAATCGGGTCATGTCGTTCACGTTTTGTTGGATGTTGGCTTGATTCGGGATGCCGAAAATCGCCCCCAGCATTTTATCAGTCAAATCATAGACATTACCGAACGCAAAAAAGCCGAAACGCTGTCTTTTGAAATCGCGGTGGAAAAACTGCGGATTCAATTATTGGCGGAGTTTATCCGCAATGTCTCCCATGATTTCCGAACCCCGCTTTCCGTGATCAACACCCATCTATACCTACTGCGCCATAATGATATCCCCGATAAACGGCTTGAGCGCCTGACGATGGTGGAAAAACAAGTGGCTCGTCTTGGCCGACTCATTGAGGGCCTATTAAAGATGACCCGCTTGGATACCGATGTTGCGTTTAATTTTCATCTCGTAAACATCAATCAAATCGTCACCGAAGCGCTTGATCGGGTGAAATCTCAACTTGAAAAGATGGGGCACGAAGTCAGCTTAGAACTGCAATCCACGCTGCCTCGCATTTGGGGGGATCCAATCGAACTGAGCAACGCACTGACGGAGGTGCTGGAAAATGCCATTCAATTCACCCCGCCGAAGGGCATGATTACCGTCCGCACTTCCCTTTGGCAAGAGTCAGTCGTTTTGGAGATTGAGGATACCGGGGTCGGTATTCCTCCAGACGAAATCCCCTTCATTTTTGAACGCTTCTATCGCGTAGACAAGGAACGTCCAACCGACCGGGGAGGCATCGGTTTGGGGCTATCCATCGCTCAAAAAATTATTCAAGCCCATAAAGGATTTATTGAAGTCGAAAGCACCATCAGCAAGGGCAGTATTTTTAGAATTCTACTCCCTGTGCGTAATCATTCGTAATTTTTAGCAAGACGGCTTATTTCTGCTCCTGCTCCCCCTCTCCGAATCGGCGAGGGGGCGGGGGGTGAGGTTGATTTATCTTGCCTTTAAAATATTGACCTGTTCACGGGCCTGCGTAAATTGCCCACTGGCAATGTTCGCCGGAGCCACCCCTTGTTGCAGTGCCGTTTGTGGGTTGCGGGTGCAGTTGTTATTAAATATATCAACCGACTGTTTTAACGAACTTAGAGCGCTGTTGACCAGCAAAACCGCCTGATTCAAAAGTGGGTCACCGCTCTGGTCGGGGGGTAAGGCATATGGCGCATCCACTCCCGGAGGATTGGTACAATCCGCAAACCCCGTCGTCTGGATATTGCTATAACGTGCCAGCAGATCATTCAGCCTAAATTCACCGTTCGTGAGCAGGGCCTCCAAAGCCGCAATATGGGTCGCATAGTCTATATTCGGCAGCGGGGTTGCATTGATGTCCGGTGTCGTAGTGACGAGAGGCAAGGGCGTATTCCCGGATGATCCTGTCTCTCCGCCTTGCCCATCTGTTGGAATGGTGCAGCAAAATTCCGGATTGCGCGTCGGCACAGGGTTATTAGTAACGGTGTTCATAGAATCTTGCAGCGCGTCTAAACTGGCAAGGATAGTATCGAGGCGCCCAGAGTTGTCAATTGAATCACTAACACCGGCGGGCAGCGGGTTGTTAGGCCGGCAAAATTCATCCCACTGACTGAAACTGAAATCCAGAATAAAGAAAATGTTCTGATAGCGTTCACCTAAAAGGGTGGCAATATCAGGATAGGTATAGCGATCAATCGTTCCTAATGTCATGGCCTGAGGGCGATTAAACGTGCGATTGCAATCTAATGTGCCACCCTCTGTGCCAATTTTGCCCCATTCTTCCTTAAGGGCATCGGCGTCTTGGCGAATTTCAAAAAAGCTGGCCGTCACCTGCTGAATAAGGGCTTGGCGATTGGAAGGCGTATAGACGGTTTTTTCTTCTTCGCCGCCTAGAATCCCGGCTTGGAGGGCCACATTTCCCGCGATCAACCCAATCAATGAAATAATCAGAAGGAGACGAATAGTTTTGAGCGGGCTGCTGCCACTGGCTGGGGCGGCCTTTGCCGTCATCTCATAAGCCCGAAATTGGGTAAGCGCCTTCTTCGCCTCTTCTTTGACCCGCTTGTCTTTATCAATCTCATAGACTTTCGCTAGGGTCGGAATGGCCGCTGGGTTGCCGAGTTGTGCCAACCCTTGAACGGCCTTTTGACGATTCTTGGCCTTTTCGTCTTTTAGTTGATTGAGCAGTTCTTGTAAAGAAGGATTCGCCATCGCCCCCGTATCCTACAAATGACCATAAAAAACAAACGAGCGTTCATGTAGAGAGTCGTCTCATCTCCGCCGCACCCCTCCACTGAAAACACCCTCCTAAAGCCCCTCTCCATGCAATGGGGAGTGGTTTGGGGTGGGGATAGTTTTAAATTGTTAAACATCATTAGAGACCATCTGAAAATTCGACAAGCGGCTTTTTGACCCACCGTCTAAAGTCGGCGGTTATAGATGTGAAGTCCAATAAACCGGACTAGGGACATAAAGCGCATTTCTAGTCGGTTTCAACCGACTTTGCAAGGATAGCCGGAGAATTTATTCTCTGGCGATGCGACAATTTTCAGATGACCTCTTACTCCGTCACCGTAAACGTACAAGTCCCAACATCTTCCGTATTGGTGGTATCCGGCCCATAATCCGTCAGGCCGTCGTTCACAACCTTTGACCATGTGGCCCGGTAGTCCACCGTATACTCACCGGGTTCAAGTTGACCCAGTGGTATATACCAATAGACTGTCCAATTGTTATTATTGCGAGCATCCCGCCGCATCTGGGTCGCGTATTGCTGCCAATTTTGCAGCTCTGACCCATTGACTGTCACATTATAATCCACCGCCGCGATGTGATCTGCCATTAGTTCGGGTCGTGTGACAAACCAACTCCAATAAATGCTGACCGTTTGGTCGCTTCGGGCACTGCGCGGCGACAAATTCATCACCTTACCGTTGTATTCTTCGCAGTAGGCCCAAATATTGACCTCACTAATTTCGGCAGGCGGTGTCCCAGTATTAAACACAATCGGTGTGCCAGAAACTTCCGCCGTTGTCAGCGGGGGTGGGCTGCCAATGGTGACGCCAACAGTAGGTGTTGGGCCAGCGGTAGGAATCGCCGCGTCGGTTTGAATCAGCCGACCCAATATCCAGCCCTCTTGAATGGTGCCATCTTCTTCCACCAGCCGCACGCGATACCATTCTTCACGCGCCGCGCTTTCATCAGACTCCAAAACATCCACCACCGTGCCAGAATCTACCCGCGTCACTTCAGGATATTCACGCCCCGGCCCTTCACGCACGATCACCCGCGATTCACTCGAAGAGATTGTCCCTTTGGGTGGGGCAGTCGGTGTACTGGTGACAGTCGCGGTGGGTGTCGTCGGTGTCGGGGTATCACTGGCCGTCGGGGTGGTACTCGGCGTAAAGGTCATACTCGGCGTCAAAGTAGCTGTGTATTGAGGGGTCTGTGTAATAAAGGGGGGCTGCAAGGTGTTTTCAACCACTTCGGGAACGGTGGGGGGTGCTTCTTCCGGTTCAGGATCACAGGCAGCTAAAATCAGCCCGATAACGACAATCAGCCCTGTTACCAACACCCAACGAAGTTGCTTGAACGGCATTTTCTCTTCCAAAACCTCTTCTAATCAAAAATTTAATGCCCCCGCAACATTGTATCACCACTCCGCCATGCAGTGCCAAATAGTAACCCCACCAACACAATTTCCGCTATAACAATCGTCCACACCGCGCCTGTGATGCCATATTCCCCGATCAGCCGCACCCCCACGATCAACTGGATGATTAGCGCCACCCCCGTGATCCCATTCACCCACCATTCGCGGTGGTAGGCATATAGCCGCAGCGTGATGAGTCCGCGTAGTCCTCCCGGCAAAATCGCCCACGCCAAAATGACCAGCGCCGCACCTGCCTGCTCAAAATGCCCACCAAATACGAACCGGACAAACGGCCTACCTGCGACAAACGCTATTCCTCCAACTCCTACCCCATACACCACCAAAAACAACGCCGCCTGTCGAAACACCCGCCGCATTTTTGAGGGATGATCCACCAGCGCCGCCAGCATCGGAAACAATGCCCCGAATGCCGCATTGGGCAGCATCCGCCCTGCCTCCACCACGCGATTCGCCGCCGCATACCATCCCACCGCCTCATTCCCGACCTGCCCTTGCAAAATCAAGATCACCATCCGCAGTTGCAGCGTCGCTAGCACCCCCGCCACCATAAACGGCCACGCCTGTCTAATCAGATTTCTTGCCGTTATATCCTGTTCCCCTTCGCCACATTGGACGAGCCGACGAAGACCCCGTATAGTAGCCCCTCTCCACTTAGTGGGGAGGGGTTGGGG
>JAIOHL010000094.1 GCA_019913005.1 Anaerolineae bacterium
GCGATATGTTGGATGCTGGGGCGGATATTGTGACGGTCAAGGATTTGGCAGGCCATGCCAGTATTCAGACAACGGCGCGGTATGATCGGCGGGGACAGGAACGGCTTCAAAATGCGATGGAGCTGCTCAATACGCCCTATAGTGGACGGCGATCGTTGGATTAACATCTGTACTCACTAGTGGGTCAATACTAACAAACTTTGCGGGTCCAAAACCTCTCAATCTCCCAATCAAATGATTTCAAGTGACGGCTCGTGACACGAAACCCGCTTTTGGACTTTACACCGAGGAACGTGCCGACCAATGCTCCTTCTCGCCCCGCATACCAATTGGCAAAACGAGTCCGATGCGGTGTTGTGACATTACATTCGCGGGTGTTCCGTTTCAGAGCGACTCGGACACAGAGATAGGCTAGAATAAAGGAGACTTTCCACCCATTGGAACATCTAAAGGAGCAAGCAAATGGGCAAGAAAGTATCCACCGAAGCAACCGTCAAGGTCATCCGTCGCCAGACCCGCCGACAGCATACGGCCGGGGAGAAGATACGCATTGTGCTGGAAGGGCTGCGGGGCGAAGCGAGCATTGCCGAACTCTGTCGCCGCGAAGGGATCGCACAAAGTGTTCCGTGGCAGAGGGCACACTAACGAAGATTGTGACTGAATCAATGGTCCATGATGTTTTTGGCATCACCGCCAAAGTTATCCCTTGCCCGGTGTCGGGTGCGCCGCTGGTTGTACCCCAATCCGAAAAGGGCAATCGCTCCAAACCCGAACTCGCTGGTATGACAGATCGGCATGTGATTGAACTAGCTTCGGCTTTTAATAACAACGGCGCAAAGGAACACCTTGCATGAATGGTATTACGACAACGTTTGAGAAACTTCGTAGCATCTATTCGGCCATTCAAGTGGAAGTCGGAGTATCGAATACGACAGGGTGGCTAACGTTTGAGGATTTGTGCAAGCACCGCACCATCAAGAATTACTGACCCGTCTGCGTATCCGATACCAGACCGGCGATAAGCACTTTTTAGCGGCTAGTTTGCTCAATCAGTACAACTGGTTGCTCATCACAGCCGCAATCGGGTCGTACTATCTTGACCAGCGGATGCCCGATATTACCCCCGATAATCTCTTGTGGCGATTTGACGATAGCGGATTTGTCGAAAAATCGGATTACGTAAAGGCCGTTTTTATGCCCTTTCCACTGATGCCGAGGTTGCATCCTCCGATGCGTTCCACTGACACTACATGATTTGCGCGAGGTGTTTCATGTCAGTCTGAATGATCATATGCAGGTAGTGGTCGAAGCATTACGAGCAAGCTGTGGCATTGGCAAACGGGCACTATGGGGCATGGTCGCGGATCGTATCGCAGGCTTGGGTCGTTGAGGGTTCACCGTTACGCGGCAAGACCGGTGTCATCTGGATTGAACATCATGGACACCCACATCCCTTTTTGCAGCGCGGCGCCTGTTGTTTGTCCTACAAGGTGCCGGAATATGGCTATTGCAGCACTTGTCCACTGCTTTCGCAGGAAGAGCGTGAACAGCGTCTACGCCAGCATTTAATTGAACACCACTAACCATATTCTCAAGTTCGCTTATCGGGTACACCAGAAGCCATTTTCGTCATCTATGAGTGCCGCCAAAGAAAGGAACTGCCTATTGACCAAATGAAAGGCCACCGGAAACGTACCGCTTGGCCCTTTGGCATAATCGCATATTGCCGATTATGAAATTGCCAAATTGAGAAAGTACCCTCCTTCCTCAGCTATACGCCGGATTGGAGCACTCCATATTCCACTAGGATTGCCAAATCAGGGTTGACGAAGGCCATATACATCCAGTATCTGCTCACGGGTGAAGTCGAGGGTCTTCATAATCTTGTGCGAAAAACGCTTCATGAACTCATAACCGAGTTTCGGATCGGCTTCACATTTGTTCCGTAAACATACCCCATCGAGTGCAATTACCCGCGTGAGTTCCATTGCGCGGCCACTGAACCGCCAAGCATAGGGCGAAAAGAGCCATGACCAACCCACCACATCGCCTTCATCGTGGGTGTAGATCGTAATCAGTTGGCCGGGGACGGACATCTCCACGGCTATTTTCCCATAGCGGATGATGAAGAATTTGTTGGCTTCAGCGCCCTCTTTAAAGAGATATTCGCCGCCTTCGTAACGCTCATTGGATGCACAGCCGGTCAGTAGCTCGAGATAGATTTTGTCGAG
>JAIOHL010000095.1 GCA_019913005.1 Anaerolineae bacterium
AACCCTTCCCCGTACACAGGGAAGGGCTTTAATTATACGTGGGAATGAATCCGCCGTGCTCAGTCCGCGAGATTTGCCCTCACCCCCCAACCCCCTCTCCCAATGCTTTGGTAGAGGGGGAGATGGAAACCCCATCAAAACGGCATTGTAGGGGCGTACCCCGTGTGCGCCCGTTTTTGGGACGGCACAGGGCCATTCCCGACGAAAATGGATTTACTTTCATCATTGGCTCCAGAGAAACCAGACCATGACCGTACCACAGGTTTTTGTGCTCCTTGTGTTGGCGATTCCCTTGACGCTGGTGTTTTTGGATCGGCTGCGGGAAGATGTCGCGGCGATGGGGATGGCGGCAATGTTGGGGGCGGCGCAATATCTCGGCATGGGGGTGCTGGGCAAGGCCCATTCCCCCGATGAGGCAGGTAAGGCATTGGCAGGGTTTGGCACACCGGAAGTCATTACCCTGATGTCGTTGTTTATCTTGACGTATGCCCTCGATAAATTTGGACTGACGCGCTGGTTGGCGGGGCGACTGTTGGCGATTGGGGGCGCATCCGAACGGCGCTTGATTGGACTATTTGCATTGACCGGGGCGTTGCTGTCGCTGTTTATGAATACACTGGCGGCGGGGGCGCTGCTGTTGCCGGGGGCGCTGGAAGCCTCACGTCGGACGGGGGTCAAGCCGAGTAAACTGCTGATTCCGGTGGCCTATGGCACGATGTTGGGGGGTGCGGCGACGTATTTGACCACCGCCAATATCGTCGTCAGTAGCCTGTTGCCATTGGCCGATCCGCCCCAAGAATCGCTGAGTATTTTCGCCTTTACGCCGACGGGTGGATTGGTTGCCATCGCTGGGTTGGTGTTCCTGTATCTTTTTGGTAGCCGCTTGCTGCCGGATCGTGAGCCGCCGGAATTTGAACAGCGCTACAGCGTTGGGAGTCAAGAATTAGCGGACACCTATCAACTGGAAGAGCGGCTGTGGGAAATGAAGATTTTGCCAAGCAGCACCCAATTGATTAACCACCGTATTGAGGATACGCCGATTGGTAGTGAATTTGGCTTGACTGTGCCAGCCGTGCGACGGGAGGGTGTGTTGATGTCGGCGGAAGGGGCGGGTCGTCTCCAAGCCGATGACGTCTTGGTGGTGATTGGGCGGGAAGATCGGGTTCAGTTGTTGGCGCAGATGGGGGCGCGGGTGATCCAGCAGCGTGACGACGAGCCACATGAGATTCAAACGCCGGGGATGGTGCTGACCGAAATCCTGATTCCGCCGCGCTCCTCCTTGCAAGGCAAAACGCTGCGAGATGTGACCTTTCGCGCCAAGTATGGATTTATGGGGGTGGCCTTGTGGCGGGATAATCGCAGCTATCGCACCGATGTGGGCAAGACGCTGCTCAGGCCGGGGGATTCGCTGTTGCTGATCGGGCCGAACGAAAAAGTGGCCCAATTGAAAAATCAGCAGGAATTTGTTGTTACGCAATCCACTGGGGCGGAAATGGCGCTGAATCACACCAAAGTTGGCGTGACATTGGCAATCGTCGTGACGGCCCTCGCCACTATGTTTGCGGGCGTGCCGGTTGAACTCGCCATGTTTGCGGCGGCGGCCCTCTTGTTATTGACCCGATTGCTGACCCCCGAAGAAGCATATCAGGCCGTCAAGTGGCGGGCGATATTTTTGATTGCGGGGACGATTGCGGTCAGTACGGCGATGGTCGAGACCGGGTTGGCACAGTTGATCGGCAATGATGTAGTGCATCTGGTCGAGCCATTTGGCGCAATGGGGGTCATCGCCGGGGCGTATCTGATGAGCGCCTTGCTGACACAGGTCATGGGGGGGCAGATTTCGCCGCTGGTGGTCGGGCCGATTGCGATTAGCGCCGCCATTCGTTTGGATGTTAATCCGCAGGCGGTAGCGGTGGTCACGGCGATTGCGGGGTCGGTGTCGTTTATTACGCCGCTGTCGCACCCGGTCAACATTTTGATGATCGCCCCGGCCAATTATCAATTTCGGGATTTCGTAAAAAGCGGGTGGGTGCTGACGGTGGTCTGTTTTATCGCGTTGATGATTGCCGTGCCGCTGTTTTGGCAACTTTAGGTGTTATGCTATGTACAAGAAATGGATTTGTAGGAGGACACCAATGGGTATTCAGGAGATCATTGGGAATAAACGGCAAACCATCCTTGAACTTGCGCGGAAACACGGGGCATTCAATGTGCGCGTTTTCGGTTCAGTGGCGCGTGGGGAGGCGACGGAGGACAGCGACGTGGATTTTTTGGTGCAGTTTCGAGAGGGCACGCGAATTTGGGATGTGATTGGGCTTCAACAGGATTTAGCCGAATTGCTCCAGCGGGAAGTCAACCTCTCAACGGACGAAACGTTGAAAGAATTTATCCGCCCCCATGCGCTAAAGGATGCTGTGCCCCTATGACTCGACTGCGCCAATATTTGCACGATTTGTTGGAACGCATCGGGCAGATTGAAGGGTTTACCAGTGGTGGGCATGATGAATTCATGTCCGATATCAAGACACAGGAAGCCGTCATTCGCGCTTTTGAGGTGATTGGCGAGATTGTCAAGCGCCTACCGCAAGATTTATTGGACACGCATCCTGAGATTCCTTGGCGACAGGTCACCGGATTTCGGGATTTTCTGATTCACAATTATGACCGAATTCAACTTCCCTTTATTTGGAACACAGTTGAAGTAGATTTAGCGCCACTGCGGGCTGCTGTTCAGGATATGTGGGATAAACTTGAAGATGACGAGAGCGAGAACCCCAATGATAACGCATGAATCGGTGCAGGTGTGGTTGGATCGGTATGTGGCGGCGTGGAAATCGCTTGACCCCGATCAAATACGGGCGCTGTTTAGCGAAGACGTGGAGTACACCTACACGCCGTTTGATGAGCCGCTGGAGGGGCGCGAGGAAATTGTGCGGGCGTGGTTGGAGGATTTTGATGACCCCCCCGGCAGCTATGACGCCAAATATTATCCAATTGCGATTGAGGGGAATGTCGCGGTGACGAATGGGCGCACACGCTATTTTGAGGCGGATGGTCGAACCTTAGAGGCCGTTTTTGATAATATCTTTGTGCTGACATTTGATGAGGTGGGGCAGTGTGTAATTTTTCGAGAGTGGTATGTCACGCCGCATGGGTAAGAACGGAGCAGGTCGTTCTTCACACGGAATTCATGCTTAAGATAATTGACGCACATCACTTGTATCTTTATACTTCCTTAATAGACAGGGAGGTCGCCATCCGTTCGATGTGATGATTGTGAGGCTGCAATGAGTGTGCGCGATGAAGTCCGACAAGCGCTTGATCTCCATAAACAGGGCAAATCGTCTACGGCCCTAACCATTTTGAAGTATTTGAGCAAACAGCACCCCGATGAAGAATTAGTCTGGCAGGGATTGGCAACGGTCACCACCAGTCGGGTTGAAAAATTGTACGCCGTCGAACAGGTGCTGCGGGTGAATCCCAACAATCAACGCGCTCTCGATTATCGAGACAAATTACACGCCAAATTAAAGGCGGTCACCGACGCCAATACCAACGCCGAACCACTCGATCCGGTTATTCCCCCGGATGCGCCCGAACCAAAACCCGACGCCGCACCACAAGTTGCCACTGAGATTGATGAACCACCCGTTATTGATCCGGTGATGAGTTTGCCACTTGTACAAAGCGCTACCGTTGAAAAACCAGCGGGGCCACGACCAGCCTTTGTCTATGCACCAGAAGCCCCAACAGTGACAGATGTTCCGGTGTATGTCCCACCTGCCAAGCCTGCTGAAACGATTCAAGCTGCGCCACGACCCGCGACGCAGCCAACACCCATCACCCAACCAACACCGCACTATAGACCCGAACACGCGCCCCATCAAGTGGTGAATACACCCTATAATGGGAAGCCTACGACGGTCAATGCTGTTCCCAAGACTATTCGGGCGCGGGGCATTGCCCTGTTTGGGAGTTTGCTGATACTGGTGGGGCTGATGCTGCCGTTTGCTGATTTCAAGTTTACCTATGTTGAGTATTCGTCGTGGACAGGGACATGGCAATCTCAGTACGATTTTTATGAGGAGTTGAACGGTGTGCAGGGGTGGGGGTCACAGATTTCGGTGGTGCCCAATAGTGCCATTTATCACGGCACGGATTATTATGGCTACTCCTATATCGCTGGGATTGCCGATTATGCCAAAGGCGATATGCTGGAAAAAGGGTTGCCGTTTGTTGTGCCGATCTATGGTGTTCCGATTTTCCTGACGCTGTTTCTGAAACGCCGCTTTGCTACGTATCGCAAAATTCAGGCGGTGGGGGCGGTCATTTTAGGGGTTGCGCTGGTTGGGTTGTTCGTGACCGATTTGGTTGACTCGGCTAGGGTTGGCATGGGGGTGTACGCAGTAGGGTTGGTTTGCTGGCTGGTATCAGGGGTGATACGCCTGCCTGCGAGCGCTCAACAGCCCATTGCAAGGGCTATGAACGTGCCCAATCTCCAATCGCCATCGGGCTACGGTGGGATGGATTTGCAGCAGGTGGTAGATTCAATGACGAACCCACTACGCGGCTGGAAGGTAGTATCTAGCGACGGCACATCAGTCATTGTGCAGAAGACGGTTGGCATTAGCCGTTGGGGTGGGTACCTGACGATGTTCTTGCTCTCGATTATCGGGGTCATCATTGTGTTCGTTGGAATTGCTTTATCGCGCCGCCGCTATGTCCTTTATCACCCCCAAGTCAATGGCCCAGTGGTGGCGTATGATGACCGCAAGCATGTGTTTGAACTGCGGGGCATCCAAGACCTGCATGAGTTTTACGAGGTCAATCGGGGACGCCTAACTTATTTGGAGGCGTTTGTTATAGGGGTGGTTGCTGTCATTGCCAACATCTTATTCGCCTTAGCCATAGGATAAACGGGATGGACACGCTTAATGCCTCCAAGCATTTTCGACTGGAAAATCTGGCCGACGGGGTGTATGTCGCCTATGCCAAAGAGGATGGGGCGGCATGGGCCAACGCGGGGATTGTGGATTTGGGCGACTGCACCATTGTCTATGATACGTTTGCCACCCCCCAAGCCGCGAATGACCTCAAAGTGGTGGCGGAATCGGTGACAGGGCGGGCGGTGGATATGGTCGTCAACAGCCATTGGCATCTCGACCATGTGGTGGGCAATCAGGTGTTTGACGTGGAGACCGAAATCTATGCCACCCCGTATACCCGCGAAAAACTGTTGAAGGATGGGATCGCCGATATTCAACAATCATTCGCCGAGGCCGCCACTGAAATCCAAGTGCTGACGGGTCGGCAGGCCTATGAGCCAGATGAAATCGCACGGGCGGATATTCAATTTTCGCTGGCCTATTTACGTGGCATGACTCAAGCCGCGCCGTCCCTCAATATTCGGGTTCCCAATCGCACCGTCGAAGGAAAATTGACGATTCATGGCAGCGAACGTTCGGCGGAATTGATTAATTTTGGTGCGAATCATACCGGGGGCGACTTGGGGCTGTATCTGCCGAATGAGGCCATTATTTTTGCGGGCGATTTGCTAACAGTGCAGCATCATCCGTGGTTGGGGGAGGTGGATGGGAATTTGGAGCATTGGCGGGAGACGCTGAAAACCATCGCCGGGATGAAACCCAAATTGGTCGTGCCGGGGCATGGGTCTGTCGGCAAAAATTATCACCTCAAGGATATGCACGATTACATTCAGACCATGCAGGAACTGGTACAGGAATTGGTCGAACAGGCCGCGATGCCAGATGAGGTGGCGACTAATCCGATCCCCAAACCGTATAAGGCGTGGCGCTTTGTCATCAATAATTACCCCGATTCGCTGCGGGCGCTGCATGAACGCATGGCAGCAGAATACGATGAGTAAGCGGCGCGTGGGTCAAGCGTCGAGGCAGAAACCATAGCCTTCGTTACAGTCTTGCCTGCGACCACACATCAAAGGGTGAGACGACCATGCCTGTATATGAGATTGAGCACCTCACCAAGATTTATAAGGGGCGATCCACCCCCGCCAATGATGATTTGAGTTTTACGGTGGAACAGGGGGAGATTTTTGGCTTGCTGGGCGATAATGGGGCAGGCAAAACCACCCTTGTGCGCCAGATGGTTAATTTGCTTACCCCAACCAGCGGCACGATTCGGTTGTTTGGCAAGCCGCTGAACGACTCCGCGATGTACACCCCGCTGCAAATTGGCTATATGCCCCAAAGCAGCAATGCTCTCAATATGCTGACCGTCGCTGAAACTTTCTACTTCGCCGCCCATTTGCGGGGACTGTCGCGGAATGATGCGCAACGCGAACGGGATCGGCTGATTGATTTACTCCATCTCGGTGACTCACGGGATATGGTGGTGCCACGACTTAGCGGGGGGCAAAAACGCATGGTGCTGCTGGGGACGACCCTCGCGGCGATGCGTCCCGTGCTGATTCTGGATGAGCCGACCAATGATTTATCACCGCAAAATCGGCGGCTGGTGTGGGAATTGCTGCGGCGCATCAATCAAGAGCAGGGCACGACGATTATCTTGGTGACGCACAACGCCATCGAAGCCGAAAAAATCATTCAGCGGGTCGGTATTATGAGTCGGGGGAAAATGATCGCATTGGGCCAACCGGGTCGGTTAAAGGGCGAATTGAATGAGCAGCTTCGGCTTGAGGTTATTTTCGCGCCGGATTCACCCCCAGAGTTTCCACAAACACCGCATAAAATTGCGCCGGGTCGGTGGCAGTTGTTGATTGACCGGACGGATGCCCCCACGTATCTGGATATTATCAATCGGACGCCGAGCATTGAAGATTTTCAGTTGAGTACCGCCACATTGGAGGATTTGTATTTGCATCTGGCGGATAATGGGGGATAGATGTTGCGCGGAACTTTACCTCACCCCCCGACCCCCTCTCCAACAGGCGAGGGGGAGTTGAAAGCGGCATCTTGAAGCCCCTCTCTAATTGGAGAGGGGTTGGGGGTGAGGTGCTTTTACAAAGGAACAGAAAAAATTATGCAGCCGTTTGCGATGCAGGTGTGGGATTTATTTTTGATGCAGATGACGAATTGGCGGTGGTCGTGGCGGGGGGCATTGTTGACCAGCATGATCGCGCCGCTGCTTTCGATGGTGGCGTTTAAGGCATTTGCCAATGATGACCCGCTGGCCCTGCGCTATATCCTGACGGGCAATATCGTGTTTTCGCTGCTGTTTGGCACATCCGACAAGATTGCGACCAATTTTGCCTATATGCGGGCGACGGGCATGTTGGACTTTTTTGCATCCATGCCGTTGAGTCGAGTGGCACTA
Organism: Anaerolineae bacterium; assembly: GCA_019913005.1. Taxonomy (GTDB): domain Bacteria; phylum Chloroflexota; class Anaerolineae; order Aggregatilineales; family J027; genus CFX10. The sequence continues at coordinate 7,315 of JAIOHL010000095.1, forward strand.
ATTTTGGCGAGTGCGGCGGCGTTTTTGCTGATGACCCTGCCGACGATGGTGGTGATATTGATTATGGGAACATTAATCCTCGATTTGCCGCTGGTGGTGAACGGATGGGTGGTACTGGTTGTGCCGCTGATTGGGTTTTCACTGTGTGGGTTGGGTGCGGTGATTGGTACGTTGCGACTGCCGATGCCGGAAGTGGGGAGTCTGTCAGCGCTGGTCAATTTCTTGCTGCTGTTTCTGGGGCCGGTCATGCTGCCGCCGGAACGGATTAGCCCCGCGCTTCGGGCCGTCGGGTATTTTTCACCCTCGACCTATGCCGCCTCTGCTTTGCGAAATACGTTGTTTCAGCATGGCGACCCGATTGCCTTATGGGTGGATGTGATTGTGCTGGCAGGGGTGATGGTGGGCTTTTTGTGGTGGAGCGCACGGCGGATGGATTGGCGGCAGGTGTAAGGAAATCACGAGCGAGGAATAGGGAGATAGTAAAAAATGGTCTATCGGAAATTGGTCGTCAATATTGTCATATCGGTGGCTTTATTGGGTTGCTTTGGTTGGCACTCGCATTCCAGCCATGCGCAAGATTCGGGTATGCCTTTATCTTTTGAGACAAATAGCTCCATCGTTGATCCAAAATGGTTGGATGATAGCACCACGTTTGCATTTACAACTTATGACGATGACGCCTACGGAGTTCTGATGTGGTATTTGTATGATGTAAACACAGGATTGGTCACTCAAACGAACATCTACCCCATGCCCGCTTCATTAGCCGATTTCGATTTTGATGCTGTGCAAGTTGCAGATTGGCCCGGACGTGGAATGACGGTATCTGTCTCGCCAAATGGATCATATCTTGTTTATCTCTCAGATGTGACGATTGATAGACTTCACGTTTTGGGTATAGCGAATATTGCAACTGGCGAGTTTTTTATAACAGATCTTCGAATACGTGGCAGCATGAAGATTTTTTGGAATCCAGATGAAACCAGATTTCTTGTCGAAACAGGAAATCCTGTTGAATTTACTATCCATTATTCTGTCCAAAACATTGATCCATCTTTGGGTAGTGTCACGTCCGATTTCCTAACGCCGCTCTCATATGTCATCCTATATCTCTATGACATTTCAAGGGATGGGAATTTTGCTTTGGCATTGGTAACCGATGGTAGCCGTCCAAATAAACTGTTGATTTGGAATCTGCAAGACCCAAGCGAAAACACGGTGATAAATGATGCCGATTATGTCGAGGACGCCAAGTTTTCCATCGCCGATAGCAATATCATTCTAGCAGTCAATGGGGATCGGTTGGTTGGCTATGATATTAGGCAAGACCCTCAGCTTCTATTTGACGAGCCTTTAGATATTTCGAACATAAAAACCGCCCTGTTTTCGCCAGATCAGCAGTATCTAGCTGTCATATCAAAGATAGACGATTACCGTGATCGGGTTAATATCCTGCCATTGGTTGATTTTTTCCCTGTGCCCTTAACAAATATAGATTGAACTTTGATAGAGCAGGTTGTTCGATAGCGAATACGCGGAATCAAAAACCCCCCGCGAACTAGGGCAGGGGGCTTGATTATGGTTATTTGGGGTAATGGGCAAATATCAATGGGCAGAGATACGTTGAGAGGCCCATTTACGATAGGCGTGCATGTATGGGACAAGATCAACCAATGCCTGCAATTCAGCGGCCTCTTTATAGGTCAAAGTGCCAGCTTGATTTCCGGCGACCAAATCGTGGACACGCTCTACCGTTCCTAGCGACGGGTAGAAGCCGAGAATATCCTCTAGCGAGGGTGCGGAAACGAGGAAGTCAAGGATTTCTTTGTACGCGGTGATTTGTGATGTGGTCATGTTTTTTAGCCTCCTCCACTGTCTTCTACGCCGTCAATTCATTTCATCCTATAGTTTCATTGTATAACAATTTTTGTTAAAATGTTGTCAAGATATTTAAATGGATTTTACCTATTTAACCTAAACGATCATTTGCCGATTTTCTGCGGAAATGGCTTAAAATTAGGCTGATACTGGCCTATCATCGGACAAAATATGGAATCTCAAGGTTAAATCGGCGCGTATATAGTTTAAAGATTGGTAAATAATTCACAAATTTTGGGTTAAATCGTGGCAACCTGACAATGAGACCTACGCCACTCGAACGGCAAACCGCCGAAGTGTTTCCATTCCTCCCCAAGTTTGTTAGTATGCGGCGCGATGTTTCGACAGGAAGCTCTATTGGAAAGATGTGCCTTTCGAAAAGACCTAGAGCGTGACATAAAAATCAAACCTCACCCCCCGGCCCCCTCTCCAACAGGCGAGGGGGAGAAGGAAACGTTGTCTTTAAGCCTCTCTCACGAGGGAGAGGGGTTTGGGGTGAGGTAAACAGGAAACCCGTTGATTTTGAGTCTGGCTCAGTAGTAAGGCGTGTTTTTCGGGTGCTGTATCGGCCCAACAATGGAGCAAGACAGGAGGAATTTTGTGAAATGCCAAGTATTCCTGCAAGCATGTTAGCTGTACTAGAGATGCCAGAAATCCGCTGGCGTCAACCCATCGTGATTGCCTTGATGGGGCTGCCCTGCACTGGCAAAACTTCGACGGCGCGTACATTGGCCCGCCGCCACCCGCTGGTGCATCTTTCCGTTGACGCTATCCGGCGCGATTATGCCGTGCGTTCCGAACCCGCCGCCCTCGATATTGTGTATCAGGTGGCCGCCGAAATATTGAAACAACAGGGGGGTGTCATTCTGGATGGGATGCACGCGACCCGCCAAGATCGTCTGGAAGCCCGCGAATTTGCCGAAAAATACGGGGCGCAGTTCATCTTGATCCACACCGTCGCCCCTACACGCACGGTTGCTGAACGACTGTGGGCAAGGATGGAACAACCGGATATGACTGCCGCCGATGGGAACACCGTTTTAACACATGGGCAGTTCCGCGAGGTGGCCCGGTCAATGGAACTCCCCGGCCCGGATGAAAGCGCGTGGACGATTGACACATCGGTGGGTCGGATTGACAGCCAAATCGCGCTTTTGGAGCAGCAATTGAGCATGATGATACAGTTCTAAATTTTTGTTGCCTGTGATGAAATTTGAACAAGGCAGGGGTGAAAAAGACCCCTGCTTTTTGTTTTATAATGGATGTATTCCCACACACCCCCAATTCACATTTTTTCAACGCGGGGATGAATCCGCCGCGCTCAATTTAGGGTGGGGTGCGTTATCCGTTTTGGGAATCGAACAGGGGAGGGAGTGGGTTAGCGTTGCATACGTATATCGCCAGAGAAATTGAGAAAATCGGTTATCGGCCCTCTAGCCTTCCGAATAGTGAGAATCAATTCACTTGGGATGGGCTACGGGTCGGTGTTTTTCGAATTGAGGGCGGGCGCGAAGAACAAGTTGGGGAATACATTAGACAATATAGGGTTTTGTTCGACACATTTTGCCATTTTATGTCTGACGGCAAGGATTATGCACTATATTCACCAAATGCCTACGAGACGCATCTAATGGAATTACCGTCCTGCCGCCATCTAGGAGAGGAACAGTTCGAGGGACTTGAATTCTGCCCAGTAGCCTACTATGTACCTACATTTGTCGAAGTCCATGTGACTAATTCCCACAGCGGGAAAATTGAGCGACAGCGACTTAACCAACCCAAACCCGATGATTTTATTATCCCTAATCCAAAGCATCCTGATCGTGTCAAAGTTGGCCCTCTTCAATATTGTCCATTTGGTTTTGTGGCGGGATGTGAATGGGGAGACGAGAACGCTTGGAAAATCCAATATTTAGACTTGTCGCAGGTCTCTCAAGGGATTCTCAAGCGGGACGCGAGGTTTGGGTACATTGTGCTGCCTCTGAACCAGAAATTGGAGGAGGCGATTGATATGGAAGAATTTCGATACGATTTTGATCCAGACGACACCAGTATTTATATCAACATTCGGAAACGCTTCGATGTTGAAACTGGTCAGATGTCAGATTTTTAATCATAGATACGCAGCACACCATAGGAGCATAGACGCCTTGTACATCCCGAAACAATATCAAGAGACCGACCCGGTGGTGATTGCCGATTTTATCAAACACAACGATTTCGCCACCGTGATTAGCGTGGTAGAAGGGCTGCCCGTCGCCACCCATATCCCGCTGGAATTGGTGGAGCAAGATGGCAAGCAGGTATTATGGGGGCATTTTGCGCGGGCTAACAAGCATTGGCAGAGTTTTGACGGCAGTCAGCAAATTTTGGTGATTTTTGCGGGGGCACATTCGTATATTTCGCCGCGCTGGTATACGGAGCCGCAAGTGCCGACGTGGAATTATATGGTGGTGCATGTGTATGGCAAACCACGCCTGATTCATGAGGGGCCGGAGTTGTATAACATCGTGCATCGGTTGACGGCTATCTATGAAGCCAACGCCGCGACCCCGCCCTATACATTGGAAGGCCTGCCGCCATATATGGTCGAAAAGCAGTTGAAGGGCATTGTCGGGTTTGAAATCGCGGTGGAGCGGATTGAGGCCAAATTCAAAATGAGTCAAAATCGGGACGCCCAAAGTTATGCCAATATCATTGAGGCCCTCCACTCGACGGGGGATGACATCAAAGAGGCTGTGGCGGCAGAGATGGAACGGCGACAGGATGCGTTGTTTGGTGATTAATACGCGGGGATAAATCCGCCGCGCTCAACTTAGGCTTAGATAAGGCGTGACCTATGCAATGGCTGTTTGATTTGATAGATCCCCTGCGGACGATGGGATTAGGGTGGGTATTTTTGTGGGTGCTGGTCGAAAACACCTTGATTTTTATCCCCGCGATTGTCGGGGGCGAGGCCTTGGTACGGGTGTTTAAACAGAAGGCCGTCAGTGATGCCCCCGATCCACTGACCCGCATGGAAATCGGCCTATCCGTCTGCACGATTGTGATTAACTCGCTGGTGACGTGGGTTGGGGTGATTTTGTGGCGGGCCGATCTTATCCAAGCGCCATATGACACGGGATTGCGGGTGCTATTGGATGCGGTGGTGCTGTTTTTGGCGATGGATTTTTTGATGTACGTGTTCCATCGCGTGGCCCATCATCCGCTGTTGTATCCGATTATCCACAGCACGCACCATCGCTATGAGAATCCGCGTCCGCTGACCCTGTTTGTGCTGAATCCGTTTGAATCAGCGGGGTTTGGGGCACTGTGGCTGGTGTTGGTGACGATTTATCCGGCGACGCTGGTCGGCATGATGATCTATTTGACGCTGAATGTGGTGTTTGGGTTGGTGGGACATATCGGGGTGGAGCCGCTGCCACGCCGCTATCTGGATATTCCGCTGATCCGCTATATCTCGACCAGCACGTTTCACGCCGAACATCACGGTGATAAAGACCACAATTTTGGCTTTTATACCTTAATATGGGATCGGCTGTTTGGCACGATTTCGCCTGACTATGAACGGGATTTTGTGCAGGCGAATTCAGTGAGAGCGACAAACGGGTAGTGGCCTTAAAGGGTAAAATAGAGGTAGCAGGGTTATCAAGATACGAGGTGCAATATGGCAACACGGATGATTCGGGCAGTGTACGATGGCAAGGTTTTTCGGCCTATCGAGCCGATTGAACTGGCGCCGGATACGCGGGTAAGCATTACCTACGAAATTGTTGAAATGACTCAAGTCGAGCCGTATTCATTCCTAGATGTAGCACTCGCAGCGAATCTGGATGGGCCGGAGGATGGCTCGGAAAATCACGATAAGTATTTATATGGCGGGAAGGCGTCGAATGAAAAGTAGGGTCTTTTTCGACACGGCCTACCCCATTGCTTTGACCACGCCCAAAGACCATTTTCATCAGCAGGCGGCTCAACTCATGCGCGAGATTCAGGTGTCTCGTCCAAGATTGGTAACGACTCGGGCTATCCTGTTGGAAATCGGAAATTGGTTCAGCACGCAGCGAACCATTGCCGTGAGGCTTCTTGAATCGCTTGAAAAAGACCCAAATCTGGAAATCGTGGAACTTACACCAGACCTCTATCAAAAGGCGTTCAGCTTATATCGCCAACGCCCCGACAAAGAATGGGGTCTGACCGATTGTATTTCGTTTGTGGTCATGACCGACCTGAAAATTATTGAGGCGCTGACCAGTGATGAGCACTTTCAACAAGCCGGATTTGTAGCACTCATGAGGTGAAATCCCAACGCCTATGCTCAAGATTCCATGTAGGTCATACGCGACCAATCTGACCGACGATGAATTGATTTTGCTGGACGCCATGTTTGATAAGCGGCGCACCATGAAACAACTGCGGGCCGTCAATTTTGGGGAGGCCATCAATTTTCCGCCGGAATATATCCACCAATTGGACGATTACGACCTGCGTGACGCGATGGGGAGTCTTGTGGCGCGGGGGTGGGTGGATATTGAAAAGGGCGATGGGCGGACGACGTATGGCCTGACGACGGCGGGGGGTGAATTGTGGGAACGGGAGCGCCAACCGGATTGGGATCGGTATGTGCGGAGTTCGAGTTGGTGTGAGCGCATCGAGGGCCTCGATCAATGGTTGGCAGAGGTGATGTCACCCTCAGTGGAGATTGCTGCGGCGTTTTATTCGTCTGACCGCGACGTAAAAATCTACAAGACCGGGTTGACGATTTTGGATGATTACCCCCTGCTGTATTGGAAAACCTTCCCGACGGTGTATCAAATTCTTGCTCCGTATTCGCCGCTGATGGATTGGCCCAGTGTAGATTGGGAGGTGTATGAGCAAAATCGGGTGTGGTGGCGCGATTTGATGGAGTTGGGAGGGCTGCCGGAGAAGTAGAGCTACCATAGGAGAATGTCATGATTGAAAAGGCTGGCTTGATTGCGGATGTCTGTAATGCTTTGACCAAAAACAATGCCGAGGAAGCACGGGCCATTATTGAAAAAGGTTATCCATTTTCCTCCATCACCAATAATGAGCGGCGCTATACAGAGGAACAAAAACTCCGTGTCTATATGCAGGATGGGTTTATTGACCGCTACTCAGGGCAGCGTCTGATTTATACACCCGTGTTGCGCGTTTTGTCGCATCTGTATCCTACCGAATTTCCGTATCACCCCAATTGGAAAATGAGTGCGTGCCACATTGCATATTGGGAATTGACTCCGACCATTGACCATGTTGTGCCAATTGTGCGGGGTGGAGTGGATGATGCCAAAAATTGGGTCACGACTTCGATGCTGCGGAATGCTGCGAAGGCCAATTGGACAATCGAGGAATTGGCGTGGCGGCTTGTCTCAGCGGGCGATTTGCGCGATTGGGATGGCTTGTTGCATTGGTTTGTGGGGTTTATGGAAGCACATGGGGAAATGAAAAAGCTCCCGCCGTTCCGAAATTGGTATCGGGTCGCAAAAAGGGCGATTGCGTCAAAGTAGGGCGATCATCGGTTGAGTTAGGCCTGCATTTTCCTACAATGGAAGAAAGGAAGCTAGGGAGCCTATATCATGGAACACACTGCTGACACCCAAGCAGACAAGGATCAGTCCCAACAATCTCGAGACTCTGCCTCCTCAAATCTTGAATCCACCGTTGGTGCAACCACCCCTGCCCACCAAATCTTGCAATTACAACGCCAGATTGGAAATCATGCCGTCAATCGCATGTTGGTACAGCGTGACCCGATACGCCGTGTACCACAGCCGCAAATTGAGATTCTTTACCCACGAGTCACTTTGAACCGAGATGGCGCGGGTTCACGGGAGTACGACTTGAGTTCACGTGAGCTAGATATAGCTGCTTCCGATGATATGACGGGGAGTTGTTATGTGGCCTTTGTGTTACGTTTCGGCAGTCGGTTAGTCTATTATAGGGTGATATGGATGATTCGTTTGGCAGGAGGCGTTCTCACTACCGACGGCGATGGTCATATGTACACTACTGGAACTCCCTCCCCGGATACCCACGTAACACCACGGTGCACCGGTAATTCTCTTTCCATTGCAATTGCAAGGGAGAGCGGCGGATTTGGGGTGGTAGAGTTATTGACCGTTAATTTCGTCGGTTCGACACAGTGAATTACAAATCTGGCCCAGCACTGGAAACCGAACAAAGACGGGCGAGTCTGAGACGTCGCCCCTACGGAATACGAATGTTAGGCGATTAGGCGGATGCCGTTGCCAGCGGGGTCGTGCAGATAGACACCATCGGCCTCGTCGCGTACCTCGATGTTGGCAGCCCGCAAGCCTTTAACCAAGCCATCCAACGCGGCGGTGGTCGGGAGTTGGATCGTGTACCAGTGTAGCCCTAACGCATCAGGCGCGGCCCGCATCCCCTGTCGAATCCCGATATGATGGTGATAGCCCCCCGCCGACAAAAATGACATAAACCCACCCAGATTAATCACCGGGTCGAAGCCCATCAACTCATGATAAAAATGTTCGCCCTCCGCGATATTGGTGACGTGCAGGTGCATATGGCCCATCTGCGTATCGGGGTGGAGGCCCGTCCATTCGGTGGGGTTGGCGCGATATTCATCCAAGACGCCCTGAATATCCATCGCCACCGTGCCGATATTGAGTGTGCCGCCGGGGTATGTCCAGTCGCTGCGGGGCAGGTCGCGGTAAATTTCGATGCCTGTGCCGTCGGGGTCGGCGAGATAAATGGCCTCGCTCACAAAATGGTCGGATGCCCCTTGCAGTTGGGTTTCGGTTTCGATGAAGCGCACCAGCGATTTTGCCAATTCATAACGCGAGGGGACGAGGATGGCGTAATGATACAGGCCGCGCCCCATCCGCACCGGCGAGGCTTTTTTGTTTTCGGTCAGCACCAATAAATCGTCTTTGCCCGCGCCGAGATGCACGGTGTCGCCGTTTTCGGCATGGATTTGCAGGCCGATGATGTCCTGATAAAAGGCCAGCGAACGGTTCATATTGGCGACGGTGAGGGCAACCGCGCCGAGATTGGTGTCGGGATGGATACGGGTGGTGGTCATCGGGTTCGGTTTCCTTACGATTAATAGGTGAATACGATAGTGAGTAGATGGCTTCAGATATACATCTAAGTCTTGCGGATTGCCCCATTGGGAAAAACGCTAAATCTCATGCCAGACGGGGTGCTATCCCGTTCGTGGATGGTGTGCGAGGGCACATCCGGCAGTACCAATGAAGGAATAGTATCTGCGATAGGTGCGTAATGTTGTGGGAAAGGCACTTCCACTAACTGCCCCATTAAACAACCGATTTCCATATATTGGGTTGGCTCAAGCTGAAACGGGACATAGATGTGGTATGAATCATAGTATTTGTCCTCATTCCAATGAACTTGCACACCTAGCTCTTTCAAACGGGCAATAATGAGTTCTTTTCGCGCCTCTGGAGAGTCATTGTTTAGTTGAGCATAGAGAGGTATCTCTACACCCGCGTCATATAGTGCGCCGAGCGCTTGAGAGGCCATCCGACGTACCAGCATATAAGGGTCATTTTGCAGCAAATCCACGAGCATATCACGGGATTGGGTATCCTTCCGAAAATAGACCTCTCGAGCCGCCGCCCAACGTGTCCAGTCGGAAAAATGTCGAAGGCGACGACGCACGGTGTCAATATCCCATTCGTGTGGTTCACCCTCATTGTTGATCGGATTCGGGTTAAGATTGGAATTATCCGTCATGCAAAATTATTCCTTTTTGCAGCTTTTAAATGGTTGCTCATCAGTGTAAGCCGCAGGAAGAAATCGGAAAAGTGGGCACGCCTGAGACATGCCCATACGAAATACGTCACTTCACGAGCGTTGCCATCATCTCGCGCACATAGGCGATTTCGTCGGTGTTGATGGTGTGGCCCATGTTGGGATACAACCGCGCCTCAACATTTGCACCCATACCATCCAACACAATCACCGTTTCCTTGACCCGTGCCACCGGAATATGGGGATCGGGGTCACTGCTGGCGACAAAAATCGGTGTGCCATCCAGCGAACCGGGGTAGTCACGCGGGGTGCTTTGTGGGCCGATTAAGCCACCAGTCAGCCCCACGATGCCCCCATAACGACGGGCATGACGGGCGGTGTATTCGAGGGTTAGGCACGCCCCCTGCGAAAAACCGAGCATCAGGGTGCGTTCCGCCGGGATGCCTGCCGCCGCGATTTCCGCCATTAGTTCGTTAATCACCTCCAACGCAGAGGATAGGCCGGGTTCGTTCTGGTCAATCGGCGCAAGGAAACTGAACGGATACCAAGTATAGCCTGCCGCTTGGGGGGCGAGATAGGCAAACCCCTCGGTGTGAATCTCATCTACCAACGACAAAATATCGTGGGCCGTCGCACCCCGTCCATGTAGCATAATCATGGCGGCTTGGGCGGATTCCAATGGCTCACCACGCCGTTCGACGGGCCAGCCGTGATGTGGGCCATGAATAGGACTGGTCATTATCGCGCCTCCCATTGAATCGCGTTAATCGGACGTAATGCCCCTTCGATTTCGTCTCGATGTTTTTCCAACCACGGAGGTAACATCAAATGCGTGCCCAATTCGGTGACATCTTCATCTACCGCAAAGCCGGGGCCAGCGGTGGCGAGTTCGACAATGTGCCCATCGGGGTCGCGGGTGTAGATGGATTTGAAATAAACCCGATCTTGCACAGGTGACACCGGAATGCCTGCCTGCAACAATTTTTCGCGGAATTCCAATTGGGTCGCTTCATCCGGCACCGCCAGCGCGAAATGGTGGGTTTGACCTGCCCCCATCCGCACGGGCATTTTTTTGCCGGGTTGATAGCCAAAATAGGTAATCAAGCTACCGGGGCTGCCATCGCCGACACCCCAATACCAGTGCGTGACACCGGGGTCGTCGAAATTCCATGTCATCTTGACGCGGCGCAGACCCAACAGGTCACTGAAAAATTCATGGGTGCGTTCGATGTTGCTGCTCATGGCGGTGATGTGGTGCATCCCTAATTTCAATTGCATATCCGGCGTGATGTCCGGTACGGGGTCGGGCCACATCAGCGGCTTGATGGTGTCCTCGTCGCGGTTGGCGATAATCATTTCCTGCGGCGGGTCTTTGACCTCAGTGCCAAGTTTGTCCGGGTCTTCATCCACCGTCCAACCGGGGCCGCGTGTCGCAATTTCGAGAATCGTGCCGTCGGGGTCACGGAAATAGATGGATTTGAAGTAGTGGCGATCATACGGGCCATCCACCTTGAGACCCAATCCGGTTAAGCGGCGTTTCCATTTCAGCAGACCGTCATAGTCGGCAACCGCTAACGCAAAATGATGCGTGCCGCCGATGCCGGGGTAGCCTTTGGCCGAACCGGGCCACTCAAAAAAAGTGACGGCTGAACCGGGGCTGCCTGTCGCATCACCATAATAGAGATGGTACGCGCCGGGGTCATCAAAATTGACGGTTTTTTTCACAAAGCGCAGGCCAAGCACCTGTGTATAAAAATCCACGTTGCGTTGCGCGTCGGTGGTGACAAGGGTGATGTGGTGTAATCCTTGAATGGTCATTGGACTCTCTGTTTCATGGTACGGACTGAAAATATGTGGTCGGCACGCAGCGGTTCTATCGCTGAAATCGGAACAGTTACGACTTTGATAGATTCGCCGATTGCATTAAAAACTTCGAGAATAGCGCCTTCCTCTCCGCCGGATGGGTGTGCGATGTAGTCTATGAGTGTTGCGATGTCGCCTATACGGAGTTGGTATTCGGGAAAATCTCGCATGAGCGCTACTTCGGTGTATAGCTCTGGTTTGGTCATGACTTTTCTCTCCTCGGTTTCAAAGTAATGAACCGAAATATACTCTCGTCGTGGGCTTCCCTTACCCAAACGGTGATGACTTCCAATTCACCAAGCGGACCTACAAGTTTTCCAGCTACGTGATAGAAAATGCCATATTCATCGCGGTGATCTTCAGTCGCTTCGTTCAGTTCAATCACCTGTCGAAGTGCCGTCTCAAGTGCTTCCGCATTGTCGAGCGAGAAGCCTATGCTGGCAAGCCATTTTGACTTATCGTTCTTTGGGCGCGGAATAAGCAGGTACTGAGTCAGTTTTTCTGACGCAATCACTGCATTTATCGGGATATACACATGTACCTCCGCGCTTAGAATAAAGATGTTCCTAGTGTATCACAAATTACCGGACTGTAGTCCGTTTCTGATGAAACTCTAACGGAAGGGGCGCGATTGGGGATAAGGTGGCATGGCGACAAAAAACACACGCGGGGAAAAATCCGCCGCGCTGAATTTGGCATGGATGAACCGAGCTTAATTGGCGACGGTGTTGTTGTCTTCCTGCTTGATCATTTTGTCGGCTTTGCCAGTGGGCGGCTTATCGGCAGGATTCGCACTAGGGCCAGATGACCCACCGCCTCTGCTACGGCCAATATTTGGAGCGGACACAGGGCCGCCAACGGACATCGCGCCGCCTACTGCTGCCGCACCACCAATCGCCGCCGGGCCGCCGACATCGAGTGCGCCACCCGCCGTGACATCCGACCCGGCTGTGGTTGAACCACCAGCGGTAATGTCTGTGCCAACGGAGGCCGAGCCGCCTGCTGTAATATCTGAACCCACCGTCGCAGTACCGCCAACCGACATCGCGCCGCCAGTGGTCATGTCACCGCCAACGGTGGTATTTCCCCCAAATGTACCACTCCCCCCCGCTGTGACGTCCGCACCCGTGATG
>JAIOHL010000096.1 GCA_019913005.1 Anaerolineae bacterium
CTCGACAAAATCTATCTCGAGCTACTGACCGGCTGTGCATCCAATGAGCGTTACGAAGGCGGCGAATATCTCTTTAAAGAGGGCGCTGAAGCCAACAAATTCTTCATCATCCGCTATGGGAAAATAGCCGTGGAGATGTCCATTCCGGGCCAACTGATTACGATCTATACCCACGATGAAGGGGATGTAGTGGGTTGGTCATGGCTTTTTTCGCCCTATGTCTGGCGGTTCAGTGGCCGTGCAATGGAACTCACACGGGTGATTGCACTCGATGGGGTATGTTTACGGAACAAATGTGAAGCCGATCCGAAGCTCGGTTATGAGTTCATGAAGCGTTTTTCGCACAAGATTATGAAGACCCTCGACTTCACCCGTGAACAGATACTGGATGTGTATGGCCTTCGTCAGCCTTGACGTGGCAGTTGTGATGAAATGTTGGGGACTGCAATTTGGAGCATAACGGAGCAAGGAAGGCACTTACCTAGATTGGGGATCGCTGGCAAGGCCATACTAGGCGGCTGGGTCTCATTGGCGGCGAGAGTGCAGGCACTTGGGCTGTCCTCAAAACTCGCCGAGATGAAAGTTCTCAGTGGTTTAGGATTTCATCGGTGCCAGCGTCTCATTAGAACGCCATACCCACTCAGGCGATAGGAGACATAATAATCCAAATTCGATCCCGCCCCTAAGATAGTAGGCCAGTCGGAGTGAAAAGCAGATCAGGGTACCCGCTTTGATCAGTTTTCAATGAACCCAAAACACAGGGGCACCGTGTGTGTCCCTTAACCGTATACCAGCACGATTGCAGAGTAGTTCGGGCGCTGCACCCCAATTAGCAATGACTTTTCATATTGTCGAATTCACCGCACTCTCCTATAATCCATATTTTGTGATCATCGCCGAATTATCAAATCCACAGTTTCCCAACATGTTTGCTTTTCACCGGAATAAGTTAGGCTCGTTTTAAGTCCACGTGCATAGGAGATTTGAATGCGGTTTGCTCGTGACCTGCCACTTCGAGAATCAAGAACAGCACTAAATCTTCTGCTTCTATCAATTCTTACTGTATTCTATGCGGAAAGACTATGGTCTGCCCTCGCAGGTAAAGGTGTGGCTTTTGATGCCCCATTGCTAGGTCGTTCCAGCAGCCCACAATTAGCCTCAACCGCTTTGCTGATTTGTTTGTTAAGCGGATTCGTTTTATTTCTTATGGTCAAGATTTTGGATGCCGCCAAGTTCCGGCGTCTTGGGGTCTATGTGGTAATTCTTTTTGGTGTTTCCATCGGACTGATGATCACCCTGAGTGGAGTAGTGCTTGATTTTGTTATCTTCACGCTCATCATTTTGGCTGGCTTGTTTCCTGCTTATCGGCTTTTACGCTTACTTCGCCTAGAGTTAGCCACAGGCCTTGAGCGTCTTGCTTTCGCCATCACTTTGGGTTTAGCGTACTACATCATGCTCGTTTTCTTTTTAGGGATTGTAGGGGTTCTTTTTCGAATAACCCTCATCGGTGTCATGGTCTTGGGTATTCTGCTTTGTAGGAGTGAGTTTTTCACGCTATGGGCAGATGCCCAAAGGCTGAAAGGTGTGCTTCTAACCGCTAGTTCACAGCATAAATGGCTCATTCCGATTGTCATTGCGAGCTTGGGTGCTCTATTGATTAGCTTCACACAGGCAGTCGCGCCTGATATTCAATACGACGCGATTCATATTCAATTATATGTAGCGGATACGTATGCCGAACACGGCGAGATTGTCCGCCTAGTCTCAACAGATCGCTCGTATGTTGCCAAAGGCGCCAATATGCTTTTTGCGGTGGGCTACGTATTTGACAGCGAGGTGGTTGCAAAGCTGTTTAGTTGGCTACCTTTGGTGATATTTGGTCTATACTTGCCAAGTTTCACGGCCCGATACCTCAAAAGCACCGCTGTGGGAGTTCTTGCCTTCGGGTTGTTGGTGACGATGCCCATTGTAGGCTGGACAGCGGGCACGGCCTATCAAGAATCCTTGACCATGCTGTTTGTCTTTGGTGCCATTTACAGCTTATTGCGGTGGGGCGACGAACCGACATTAGGTTGGGCCTTCCTAACCGGGTTGCTAAGTGGGGTCGCCCTCTTTGCCAAAATACAGGCGATGTTTGTTCTCATAGGGATGTGTATTCTAATTGGGTTGGTGTTACTTCAAAAACTCAGAAAGAAGCCAAAAGACCTTATCCTTCAAATAGGCGCGTTTACCGGAGCTTTTGTGCTAACCGGGCTGCCGTGGTATCTGCTCGTATACGTGTGGACAGGAAATCCGCTCTACCCCTTCTTTAATAATATATTCCAGAGTCCATATTATCCCCCCATTCACAATACAAATAACTTGCCGCGCTTCGGACTCGGCCATGATGTGAAAGCCCTCATGATGTTGCCTTGGAACCTCACATTTCGCTCGGCCAATTTCAATGAAGAAGCCTTTGGAAACACCATTGTTGGTTTAGTCATCATTGTCTTGCCGTTGTGGTTTCTCGTCCCGCAAACAAAAAAAACGTTCCGCATCATGCTCCCTTTGTTTTTTATCATTTTTGCCAATGTTCTCATCTGGATCACGCAAGCCCAATATATTCGTTACCTCATGTATACCTTCCCCATTTGTGCCGTGATTGCGGCTCATCTTTTTTATCAGACGATTAACGGTGATCGAGTCTTCAAACCAGTCGTCAGTCTATTGGCTCATTACGGCCTCTTTATCGTTCTCATAATAAGCCTTATCTTCACCCTAAAAATGTGGTGGAATATTCCCAACACACTCCCCCTCAAATATATTCTGGGTCAACAGAATCGGGAGGAATATTTGTCCACCACATTTTATGGTCCAGAAGCCGAGGCATATCAGTTTATCCACCGCCAGAGTCAAGGTAGAGACTCTATCGTGGTAACGGTTGGGGTTGCCAGCCATGCCCTCTATCAAGAGTCTTCAAAAATTTTCCATCTTGATGATGTAAGAAATCTAAGAAATCTTCTTGCATCCCACCCTGAATATACGGCGAATATTTTGGAGTATTTAGGAATAACCTATGTTGTTCTTGCCCCACAGAATAACCGTGTTTTGTCGAATAGGTTCATAGACCAATTCCTTGTCCCAGTGTATGGCAATGAAGAGGTGGTCGTTTATGAATTTTATCCCCACAATCGGCCTCTCTCCGACAAGATCAACCTAGTGCATAATGGCGATTTCGAGATAGAGGATGGATCAATGCCTGCCAACTGGTCAATGGCGGGAGCACCCGAACTCCAATGTGCCCAAGCAATGCCAAAAGACTGTTATGTACAGGTCAATACGGCGAACCTTTTTTATCAGGCCGTCCCGGTTCAAGAGCATACGCTTTATGAATTGTCGCTTAGAATCCGCGCAGCCATGCCCGCAGCCACGCCCAAGGTGCGGATGCAAGTGAATTGGGTAGATGATGCTTACCATCAGATTGATGTTACCCTGATACTCATCAACGGATCTTCAAGATGGAAAGGCTTCACCAGACCGCTCACTGCACCAAAAGGCGCTACTCAAGCGGTGATCTATCTTGCTACCGACGAAAGCCTGTATGCTGACATAGATGATGTCGCTTTTGAGGTCTATCAATATAACCCGTTCGATTTGATTCAGAACGGTGATTTTGAAATCACCAATGGCTTAGAGCCGGTCAACTGGTCAATATCGGGGGCACCCGAACTTCGATGTGAACAAGAGAACTGTTATATAGTAGTCAATACGTCGAGCCTTTTTTATCAGGCCGTCCCGGTTCAAGAGCATACGCTTTATGAATTGTCGCTCCAGACCCGCACCGCTGACCCCACCTCTATACCAGATGTGCGGTTGCAAGCGAATTGGGTTGATGATGCTTATAACCAGATTGATGTTGACCTTATCGTGGTGAAGGCCGGGTCAGCGTGGTCGAAATTCAGTTTGGTATTGACGCCACCAGCAGGAGCTACACAGGCGGTAATTTATCTTACTTCAGATGATAATGTAGTTGCCGCAATTGATCAGGTGGCCTTTGAGAGTTATCAGGGCGACCTACCGCCAGATAGCCGGGAGAATGCCATTGAAGTGCCAGAGCCACTCACGCGATGGAAAGAACTTATTGATTGTATCGCATTAGAAAAGACATGCGACCTACTGAAAAATTAGCCTAAATAGAGGCAGTCCAATGTCAACCGACCCAGCGTATACCGAGCGACTCATTCGAAAGCAATCGGTGTGGTGGAAACGCCTACTCGATGTCCAAGCTCCGTATCGTTGGCATATCAAACGATTGGACTTGGGGATAACACTAGACATCGGCTGCGGCATTGGCCGTAATTTAGTTCATTTAAAAAACAGCGTGGGAATTGACCCTAATGAAAGCTCCGTCAAGATCGCACAATCCCGTGGGCTTTTGGCCTATACGCTTGACGAGTTTTCAAAATCGCGCCATTTCCAGAAAGCCTATTACGATTCTTTCCTATTAGCCCACGTTGCCGAGCATATCGGGCTAACCGAGGCTATGAATCTGATAGGTAGTTTTTTGGATCTCCTGAAACCCAACGGGCGCTTGGTCATCATTACGCCACAGCGGGCTGGCTACAAAAGCGATCCTACTCACCTCGAATACATTGACCTTGCCAAACACCAAAGGATTATTGACGGGCTTAACTTTGACCTGCTAAAAATGTATTCTTTCCCCTTTCCGGCACTAGTGGGCAGCGTTTTTCTCTACAACGAATTTGTTTCAATCAGCAGAAATAGCATAGGCTGATCGGATGTCGGCAAGAGACGGTTTTCTACCACCGTATAAAACATAAAAGTATGAAGTAATAGACTGAATACAAGCCATTAAAAATCGCCTGAGGTACAGCAGTCAATAGGCTTCTTGAGTAGGCATTCAACTCGATCCGTGCATTCAGCGATTTGAGGAGTGACCGATCACTGATGACGCGCTGCTGTTGCATAGTTTGTCGGCGCAGCATGATTGTTTCGCGATTTTGCCATAGCCACCGGTAGGCTTGCATCTTCTCGCCGATTGCACCCCAACTCTTGAGAATGACAAACCCCCATATCATGATTTCGGTCAACACCAATATCGGCAGCATCGAAAACAAGGTGGGCCATTTGAGAAGTTTGAGCACCATGAGATAACGATTGCGCTCTTGATAGAAAACTTTGGAATTGTTGAGTCTGAATTTATAGTCATGTGCGACGACGGCATCTGGAACGTAGAGTGTCGAATACCCCCGCAGCAATGCTCTGAGGGAGAGGTCGGTATCTTCTAAATACATGAAATATAGAGGATCAAAACCTTCCAACGCCTCAAACAAGCTGCGCCGAATTATAAAACAGGCCCCGGACACCGCTGGCACCAACATCCGATTCCTATAGTTCGCCACAGACTCATTGAGGCCTCGACAGTATGCAAGACCGGAAAAATGCACGATGTTGCCAGCCGTATTCATGCGTTCCATATGATCTAATAAAACGATGCGTGCTGTTGCTAGGCCTATGGATGTGTCGGCTTTCTCCAATGCCTCTTCTAATGCGTCGAGCCAACCGGCTTGCGGAAGGGTATCCGGATTGAGAAAAATGAGATATTTTGCTGTGCTGGTTTGAGCCGCCAAATTGTTCGCCTGCCCAAACCCCAAGTTTGCCTCGTTTAAAATTATCTGCCATTGAGGATACGTGGTTTTCACCCAATGCAGTTCAGGATCAGGCGCAGCGTTATCCACTACAGTGACCGGGGTGTCTCCTACAGTCGCACAAACAGCGGGTAAGCAATGGGCCAAGTCCATGTTGCTTTTGTAGCTGACAATAATGATATGGCTCTTGACGCTCATTTGGGTGTTTCTTGAATGTCGAGAACTAGCGCCTGAAGTAGAAGCTGAAATCCGATGAAAAAGGGTAAGACTGAAAGCATGACCGTGCCAGTTGTAGCGGGGACGCCCGTTGAATAACTATGGATCCACGTAATCAGTCCAAACGCAATGCCCCAACCCAGCAAGAGCAGACCCAAAACGCCGAAAATCACGATGGGCGAGAAATCACGCAGAATGTATCGTTGATAAATTCGGTAAAAAAAGCGTTTTAGCAGCAGACCGGAGAATTTCCCAATAATTTTGCGGATGTGCAGATGGGAGATTTCATCGCCGTAAATTGCCGGAATTGAAACATCCTTTACCCGAAAACGATGGATGTTGAGTTGAACCAACATATCGTTCTCAAAAAAATAGCCCTTGTAAATACGGCCTAAGGGAAGATGCTGCAAGGCGGTAGCTCGAATTGCTGTGTAGCCATTCTGCGGGTCAAAAACATGCCAGTAACCGGATGCTAATTTCGTCAAAAAAGTCAGGATGATATTCCCCACGAGTCGAATACGCGGCATACTAGCTAAAGAATCGCCTTCAATAAAACGATTCCCTTTGGCGTAATCATACCCCTCCTCAACAATAGCATCTAACAAATGGGGCATATGCGACATTGACATTTGTCCATCGCCGTCCACCTTCACAATAATGTCCATCCCTGCTTGGATGGCTGCTTGATAGCCGACCATCATCGAACCCCCAACACCCATATTTGACGGATTACAAATGACCATAAGCCGTCCATCGTCAACCGCTTTGGCCCTTGTTGCGGTGTCATCGGTGCTGGCGTCATCCACAACAAAAATGTAATCTACAAATTCAGGGATGCCGCGAATAACATCCTCAATAAATTGTTCTTCATTATAGGCGGGGATAACGGTACCAATCTTATTATCCTTATACACCTTCACCGTCCGTCCAAATTGCATTAACCGGGCACACGACGATCTATTTTAGGGTATCTAGGCTTTGGCAGGAAGTCCTGAATAAGGCTATAAGAGGTTAAGACTGGTATGGATTTGTGGGCACGTGGGAAGCTCTAAAAATGCTCATAATCCCCGGAAGGGATAGGATGGCGCCGACTGAGTTGCCGATCAAAAAACCAATCCCACCACCTGTCAAACCATGACGGTGCATAAGAAAATACATGGCGATTAAAGAAACAACCCCCACAGTCAAACCAATGATAGCAACCGTTCTCATACGATTTTGCAGCCGCAGCATGGCGAGATTATTCTGAATAATGGCAATCGGCAGGGCCGCCAGAATCAAGAGCGTCAGAAGCTGCGTTCCTCGTTCTGCATAGACCTTGCCAAAACTCACACGCAATACGAAGTCTCCGACCCAGAGGCTACCCAAAAACATGATAAGGCTGATGGCTGTGCCACTGATGAGCGATTTCTTGAGGTTCGACTTAATGAGTTCTGGCTCATGTGTCCCTTCGGAGAACAAGGACCGTGCGATGGCCTCAGTACAGAGAATGGAGAGCGTTGCTATCGTCATGACGATATAGCCCACACCACTTTCTTCACTGCCAACGATGTTTAATATCATCAGCGGCATCAACGAAACGGGGGCTTGTAGGGCAATGGCACCAACGAAATTGAGCAGTGAGATGCTGGCTACTCTACGAATATCATGAATATCCATCCTGACTTGTAATTCAAACGGAATGTTCGCTCGGTGAAATTGCCTACGGAACGTAATGATCAGACCAACGATGGCCCCAAAAATAATGGCAGCATAGAGATCAACGCCGGTCAGTTTGGCAGAAAGGATCACCCCTAGGACGACAGGAACAAATCGTATCACCGCGACGTAGGTGTTACGGATTGTTGCAAAGGCCGCGCTCCGGTAGGCAACAAAAATATGTGAAACGAGTTCGTTGATTGAAAAAATGATACTCGAGAAGACAAAACCGAGACCCAATAGGAAGTTTTCTGCTATAAAACTGAGGCGGTTTGTCCAGAGGGTGAGAATCAAAAGAAAAAGCACCGCCCCTAAAACCGCTAGGCCTGAACGTAGGAAAAGGCATGTATTCAGCAGTTTGGTGGGGTCTTGTGACTGGGGCAATTCACGAATGAGGATCGTTCCCAAATCCAGCCCAAAAATGAGCGTGATAAACGTTGCAGCCGATAACAAAGCCGAGGCCACACCAATTTCATCCGGCGTTGTAAATCGGGCTGCGAAGGCCCAATATAAATACCCTAGTAACGCTGGAATAATCCCGGCGAGTGCGATAAAAACTGCATTGGAAAACAGTGATTTTCCACTCTGCCGATATACAGCATAAAAATGGGAGATCATGGAAGTGAATTACCATTTGAAGAATACAAGTAAAGAAGGAATCGTAACAGAAAAAGATGCGCTTGAAAATTCCTGATCCCACTCCCCAGATCACGCCACCTCGCGGCATGGTGATGCAAAAGTAGTCTTGGCTTTTCTACCGTAGGTTCACTATCATAATGGCATGTTTGGAGGTCGGATGGGAAGAAATCAAGGCTCATAGGTGACCAAAAGGACTGAATTGATTTCATGAACGTCATTCGCAAATACGGATTCAAAAAGCTCAAAAGCATCCTTGCCCGTATTGAGCCTTATCACTTCTTTACACGGGATAAGCGCCGCTTTGCGCGATATGAGATTGGGGAATACTCGTATGGCAGCCCTATCCTTCTGTTCGAAAATGAGGATGCCACCCTAAAGATAGGCAAATTCTGCTCAATTGCGCGGGGGGTGACATTCTTTCTCGGTGGGGAACATCGTTATGACTGGATTACAACGTATCCGTTCAATGAGGTGTTTGCCGAGGCCTATTCCTATAAAGGGAGTCCCAGTACAAAAGGCGACGTCTGGATTGGAAATGATGTCTGGATTGGTCTGGATGCCGTCGTCTTATCGGGTGTTATCATAGGTCATGGTGCCGTGATCGGAGCGCGAAGTGTGGTTACGAAAAATGTCCCGCCCTATGCGATTGTGGCGGGCAACCCGGCGCGAGTTGTACGCTATCGTTTTACTGATTCTCAAATCGAGGCGCTACTAGCGATTGCGTGGTGGGATTGGCCGATTGATCAGGTCAAGGCAGCCTTGCCACTCCTGCTAAATCCAAACATTGATTCATTCATTGAGCAATATCACCCAACGAAGATAACACGCCTTAGTACGAAAATTTGAGATTACACTTGGACCCAAAGACACTTTGTTCAGCCTGAATGGAGGATCAAGCCTTGTTAGAAAAACTCGATTCGATTGATTGGGCCAATATTCACCATTCGCATGGTACGGCGGAGCAATTTCCGCAGTGGATACGAGATTTAACCTCACCTGATGAGAAAGTATGGTACAAGGCATGGGATAATCTGCGTGAATATTCCAATCACCAAGATGATCTCTATGATGTTACCCCTTATGTAGTTCCCTTTTTCACTGAAATCCTTCAAGTGGGTGGATTTCCTTCTTGTGGAAAGATTCTTGAACTCATGGGGGACTACGGAAGTTGTTCCGCATGGATCGTAAATGAAAAGGCGCTTCGAGCCTACGACGAGATGGCTATCACACGGATGGATATTGATGGGCCAGCGATCTTTGAGTTCCGAAAGCGTAACAAGTTAATAACGCAAGAAGTTTATCAGCATCTCGTTGACGCTTTACCTCTTTTTGTGAAGATCATCACGGGTGAAAATTTAGAACTACGAAAATCTGCGTTTCAGGTGCTAATGACCTTTCAGAGCCATCATGAAATTACCATTCCGCTGCTTGCCAATGCCCTCGACAAACACACCATTGGTTTCTTTTTGGAACAGGTAAGCACATTTCATTTATGGGATTATCGCCGAACATATGGTGGCTTTGATAACCTGTGGGCAGTTGAATATACAAAACCCGAAAGACGTTTGTTCGTCCCACCACTGCTGCGATTAATGCATGAGTACAAGAAGCGTGAGTACGAAATCACAATTACTTTAACGATGCTTGTTGAAGAGGAGACCCCGCCCGAAGTGCTTGATGTTTTATGCAAAAGCCCCGGTCATCAAGCTGCACAAGCACTTACTACCCTCAAAACAGACGAGGCGCTAAAACGTTTGAGAGAAATGCTATCTAAAGCCAAGTATTCAAACATCGCTCATGACGTTGCCTATGCAATGCTGGAAAAAGTCTTTACAGGCCTCTATCGTGAGTATGCTGAAAGCCAAGGGCCAACAATCAGGGGGAATTATATATGGTGCGGTTCTGAACTGCTTGATCGCTCAGTAGAGACAGATATGTGGCAAGTAACTCGAGAGCCAAGACGGATTACTTTCCCCAAAGCCGAGACACCACTAGATATGGCGAGTGTGACGCGAGAGCAGCGCCATGTCTTGCAACTGATTGTGGACAATGATTTATTTTGGAAGTATCCCAGCAACCTCCTCGAACTCTATGGCCTGCCTGCTGAACGAAGTAAGGTGAGGGCGCTTTTGGCGCAGGAATTCAAATGACATCCATGATTAGAGGATTGATAAAGTCCAATTTCAAACTCATCGCGGTCTTGATTGCGATAGGGATGCTTTTTCAAGGTCAGGTAGTGGCGCAAGATGACCCCAATGAAAAATACCGCATTTACGACGGTGGCTATCACATCACCAGTATGAAATGGGCAAACGACAGCAGCAGATTTGTGTACCAAGAGAACAATCAACAGACAGGGGTTCACACGGGTGGAGTCAACAATTGGCATCAATATGTTGTTTCTAACCAACAAGATATCATAAGCGATTTTTGGCCCCTACAACCCTCTCTAACAACAAATCAACAACAGACGCTTGAATTACTAAACATTTCCACTCCTTATGTGCAGACGTCGTTTGCTTTTTCTTCCCCGAACAATCGTTACATCGTATATGGTGCCCAAAACCCTCGATATGCTATCGGCGTCGCTGATTTACAATCTCCGACAGGGCAACATCAAATCTTGGATGAGGCTTCTGAACTGCTTGCAGGAGGTTTAGGAGCTTTTAATGATGCGGATAATACAGCATTCGAGGTCTTTTGGAGTAGTGATAACGATACCTTTGTTACCATCACCAATGTACCAGAATTATCCACACGAATACACCATGTTGGCAATTTAGGCAATCTGACCAGTCCTCCGATCATTCGAAATTTAACCAACGAGGGAATGGCGATTGCAGGCAGTGCATTTTATGCCTTAGAGCTTTTCGACATCTCTAGCGACGGCAATCTCCTCCTTGTTAAGGATCAAACCAATCGTTTTGCAGTCTGGAATGTTTCAAGCGCCACTGGCACACTTATCGCTGCACAAGGAGACGTGACAGGGGCAACATTTCTCACTGACCAGCGTATCATGTTTGTGGATCAGGCAGGGCTAAAACACTTCCACATTCCGAGTAGTAGGATTGCAGTTCTGAATCTGAATATCACCTCCACATTAGCAGCGGGTGGTGCTTATTTTTCACCAAACGGACGTTATGTAGTCACTTATAATGGTGGGGTCGGTGGGCCAGCGAGACTATATCTGTTTGAAATTACAGGCACAAACCTCGCCCTGTTCCGCACCGATATCCGTGACGTCAATATACTGCAAGCGCAGAATAGTCACCCCGTCCAAAACCCCTAACTAAAGTTAGTTGCACAGCGTAGCCAACTGATGCTATGCTGTGCTTATCCTCACATATAGGCAGGAAGATACATTGGTTCAATACATTGTTTAGGTCACAAGGAGGCACTTGTGAGAATTACCCATTTCCCAAGAGTAGTGCGTAGATATGGCATTTTATTGATTGGTCTTTTCGTCCTAGCGCTTCCGGTGGCTGATTCATTGGTTCAGTCCAGTCCAGCACAGGCCCAAGCCGCCACTCGTTTTGCCGGCGCGACCAAATCTGGCCCGATTGCGCTCAACGCCGATGACACGCTGTTAGCCGTTGTCAACCCGGATGTTAATACGGTCTCATTGTTCGATGTCGCCGAAGATCGCAACCTGCCCCTCGGTGAAATCGCGGTTGGCAATGAACCTAATGGGGTCGCGGTTTCGCCCGATGGCAAAACCATCTATGTCACCAATACGCTGGATGGCACGGTCTCGGTGCTGGCGGTGGATGTCACCAAACAGCCTGCCGCTGAGGTCATCGCCACACTGGATGTCGGCACCGAACCCTATGGCATTGCGCTGACCCCCAACGGTCAAAAAGCATATGTCACGAATGCCCGTTCCAATTCGGTCAGTGTGATTGACACGGCTACCAATACTGTCGCCAAAGAAATCATCAATGTTGGCCCACCCGTCGGCGGCGAACCACGTGGCATCACCATCACCAATGACGGCGACGGCGAGGATAACGACGAAACGGTTTACGTCACTCAATTTTTCTCATTCGCCACGCAAAACAAACTCGATGGTGAGGACGACAGCAAGACAGGCCTCGTCACCAAGATTTCCACCGAAAACGATTCACTGGCAGGTCAAATTATCCTAACCAATATGGCCGATACGGGTTTCAAAGCGACGGGTGACGCTATCCGCCGCGTCGAACCCGGCCAAGAGGCCACGTTTGTGACGGGGGCCTATCCCAATCAGATGCAGTCCATCGGGGTGAAAAATGGCTTTGCCTATATCCCGAATGTTGGCGCGTCGCCCAACGGCCCGGTGCGCTTTAATGTCAACACCCAAGCGTTGGTGCATATCTTAAATACGACCACCAATCAGGACACAGGGCAGACGATCAATCTTAATCACGCCGTCGCCCAGCAGCCCGAAGGTACGATTAAGTTGTTCCCGGCCATTCCATGGGACATCGCCTTTAAGACCCGTGAAGATGTGGGCTATGTCGTCAGCGCCGCCAGCAATGTGCTGCTGCGTATTCAGGTTGACCCCACGACAGGCGCCATCACGGTCAGCATCAACCCACAAACCAGCGCCGTACTGGAAGTTCCCGTCGGGCGCAACCCACGTGGCATCGTCATCAACAACAACGACACCCGCGCCTATGTCGCCAACTACATCTCGCGCGATGTGACCGTCATTGACATCACCCGCTTCCCCGAACAAACACTCGCCACCATGCGCTCTTCTGCCCTACCAGAAGCTGGCACACAGGAAGAATTGGTGTTGGTCGGTAAGGAACTGTACAACACATCGGTGGGTGAGTTCGCCAGCGATTTCGGCAATATGTCGGATAATGGTTGGCAGGCCTGTGCGTCGTGCCATCCGTTTGGTCTGTCCGATAACGTGGTATGGATTTTTGCCGCTGGCCCACGTCGTACCATCTCGCAGCATCAAGACTTTGCGGGGGGCACATTCCGCGCCCTCAATTGGTCAGCGATTTTTGACGAAGAACAAGACTTCGAACTCAATATTCGCGGGGTGTCGGGTGGACGCGGTCTGCTGTTTAATCAAGATGGTTCGGCCCTTGAAGAGACAGCCAATATCGGCGGCCTGCTGATTGGCGACCCGCCCACACTGGCCTTCCCGAATTCACTACGTCAGCAGTTGGGGGTACGCACACCATCCGGCAATGTCGTTAATGCGTGGGACGCCATCATCGCCTATATCCAGACCATCCGCGCCCCCATTTCCCCATCGAGTGACAGCACCGATCCTGAAATCGAAGAGGGTCGCAATATCTTCATCGCCAATAACTGCCAACAGTGTCATGGTGGGCCAAAGTGGTCAAGCAGCAGCTTGGTTGGCCCTGTCACCGACCAAGCCCTGATTCAAGGTGGGCAGATCATTGGACAACTGACCAATGTTGGTACGTTTGACCCCAATGCCACCAATGAAGTCCGCGCCAATGGCAAGCCCCCATTAGGTGAGGCCGGGTTTGTGCCACCCTCACTCATCAGCATCTTTGCCTTCCCGCCCTATTTCCATAACGGGTCGGCGGCATCATTAGATGAGGTGATGGGGGATCGCTTTATCGCCCATCGCGCCGCTGGACTGGGTGGTATTGATGGCCTAAGCAATCCTGAAGACCGCCGCAAGTTGGTCAAGTTCCTGCTTTCGATTGACGCCAGCACGGAACCCATCAATCCGTAAAGGCCACTGTTGCACACGATCAGTGTTTTTGGAGTGGCTCCAAGTTCCAACAGATGGGCTTGGGGCCATTTTCATGGTATGGCACGGCGACCAAAAAGCGTCTAATGCTGCCAGTTGCAGTTCATTACCCATGCTGTCATCATCCAGTGAACTTGCTGCGGAAATCCTACACCTAAACCATGTCTATCCCTTCCCAACCACTAGACGCAAACTGTAATTTCTATATTCCACAAAACTACACTGGAAATTTAACGATTATATAATAATATTGTAAGAAAAACCTTAAATTATCAATAAGGAAAATGGGAGACTAAACAAAACTCCCAATTTTTAGGGACATATGTCCCATATTCCCCAATGTTATTTACAGGTTTCATGAATTGTTGTATCCTTTACTCTAACCATATAATGGAATGGGCCAATTTTACGGATGGGAGTCGAGGAATGGATACTACCAAAGCTATCCAAGATGAAGCATTGTTGTATAAACACGTATTCGATATGTTGTCCACCAATACACAGGAGTATGAGGATTTCATATCATTTATTGAGACGCGGGTGATTCCACACCTGCCCAATCACAACGATCTGTTGGACATTGGGGCAGGGCGCGGGAATCTAACACGTCCACTTTCGTTCTATTTCAAACAGTCTACCATTGTCGAGCCAAACCAAGCCTTCTATGATGAGCTAATGGATTGGGTACGGAACACTGGCGCGAACGTCACCGGTTACAACATGGCATGGGAAGACGTCAACCTTAACGTGATGGCGGATTTGGTCATCCTCTCACACGTTCTCTACTATGTTCCACTAGAAAATCACCTCGCGTTTGTCCGCAAAGCCTATAGCCACCTCCGCCCCGGCGGTTGCATGATTTTGGCTCTCAATGGCACCCAAAGCGATATTTGGAAGCTGTGCAAACAACTCTATTCGCCTGAAGAATTCGCCAAACTCCCCTATGCGGAGCTATTGTACGAAAATTTGCTGCGTTGGAACTTCCGCGTGACGTATCATCCCTTCCATTCCACCATTGCTACCCAGACCGAAGCGGATACGCGCCTGATGATTGATTTCCTAACGCTGGGCAAAGTCAAATTCGATAATGACGATCATGTCAGCATCCGCGAGGCTTATCTCAAGAGTAAACTGCGCAAGGCCGATGGTTATAGTATTTCGAGCAGCGGGGGCATCATTGTCCTCACCAAACCTTTGGAACAGTAAATACGATGACGCAGCTACCAAAATCGGAAGATCAACGCTTCCGGGACGAATTCGAACCTTTGTCCACTGGGTCGGATGAGTATTCGTTTACCATCCCGACCATCATCGAGAAGGTGATTAAGCCGCTGGCCCACCACGACACCTATTTGGATATTGGGGCGGGGCATGGCAATCTGACCCGCCATTTTTCCAAATATTTTAAACACACCGTCGTCGTTGAACCCAACGCAGTTTTATTCAACGAATTGCTTGCATGGGCCAATACAAATGGCATCTCGATGTCGGGGCAAATTGCGGCATGGACACCGGATGTCAAAGTACAGGGAACTTTTGACTTTGCGGTGATGTCGCATGTGTTGTATTACATTGACGCCGACGAACGCCCGGATTTTGTGAAGCGGGCCTTTGATTTGCTCAAACCCGGCGGACGGTTGGTCTTGGTTACGGTGGCGGATCGGGGCAGTGAAATTGCGCGGCTCTATCAGACCTTCTTTACGCCGGAATACTATCAGCAAATCCCGTTTGCTGATGAATTGTATACACTGGTGCAAAAATGGGGCTATAAGGCGACGCATATCCCGTTCCACTCGGATATTCGCACCGCCACCAAATCCGAAATGTTCGATGTGATGAGTTTCCTGCTGCTGCAACGGGTGAACTTTACAGACCCGGCGACGGCGGCCCAACAGAATGCCTTTGTGGATCAATATCTGACGCAGGAAAACGACTTTTCGATTGCCAGCCCCGGCGGAATTGTGACGTTGTATAAGGATTAGCCCCCGACAGTTTTCTACGTGCTTGCAAGGCGGTGGATTCAGTGCTTGAGTCTGCCGCTTTTTGTTTCACATGACACATGGCCCACAAACAAACGATGTCCGTCACTGTTGCAAGAAGCGCTCAAAGACTAGAATGGACTAACGGTAACAACATCGGAGAACACTACCATGTCCAAAAATATTCTAGTCGCCTATGCCACGCGAACCCGTTCCACTGCCGAGATTGCTAAGGCGATTAGTGAAACCCTCGCCGAAAACGGCTCACAGGTTGAAGTGCGACCTGTCCAAGATGTCACCGATTTGGAAAAATATCAAGCTATTGTGTTGGGAAGCACCATTCATGATAAAAAGTGGCTGCCCGAAGCCATGCAGTTTGTGCGGGAAAATCAAGTAGCCCTCTCTGAAAAGCCGTTTGCAGCCTTTCTGGTGTGCATGGCCCTGACGATGAAAAATCAAAATTATCACCGGATGGCTGTCGAATGGCTCGAACCTGTACGCCGACTGGTCAAGCCAGTGAGTGAAGGCTTTTTTGCCGGGGCACTGGATATAGAAAAGGTCTCATCGGTGTGGCATCAATCTATGTTCCGCATTAGTGTGTGGACAGGTGTATGGGCGGAGGGCGATCACCGCAATTGGGAGGCGATTCGGGCGTGGGCCACTGATCTCAGTGACAAACTGCAAGTAGATTGATGGCCCAAAGCGGCCTAATACTAGAATGGAATGATTCGAGAGGAAAATTGACCATGCCAAGCAAAATTCTGGTCGCCTATGCCACATGCACAGGTTCGACGGTAGGCGTCGCGGAAGCCATCGCCAAAACGCTTGCGGAAAGCGGCGCGGCGGTAGATATTCGCCCCATTCAAGACGTCACGGATTTGACACCGTATCACGCAGTGGTGCTGGGAAGCGCTATCCAAGATAAAAAGTGGCTGCCCGAAGCCATGCAGTTTGTACGGAAAAATCAGGCGGCTCTTTCCCAAAAGCCATTTGCGGCCTTCCTCGTGTGTATGACACTGGCAATGAAAAACCAAAATTATCATGGCGTGGTTACGGAATGGCTGCAACCCGTTCGCCAGTTGGTCAAACCGGTGAGTGAGGGATTTTTTGCTGGGGTACTGGATATTGCTAAAGTGCCGTCGCTGCGTCAGCGGTTAATGTTTCGCATAAGTGTGTGGACGGGTGTTTGGGCGGAGGGCGATCACCGCGATTGGGAGGCGATTCGGGCGTGGGCCAGCGATTTGAACAACAAACTCCAAGCGCCTAAGCCGTAAAGAATTTGCTGACATCAACCGGCTGGCCTAACACGGCGGATTCAAAGGTGTCCTCCGGGCCATAGGCGCTCTGTCGCGTATAGCGCCCATCCTGCAATTGCCAGACTTCCAATACCTTGTGTACGGGGTCGGCAATCCAATATTCACGCACGCAGTATTTTTGATAGAGATTGAATTTGGCGTTTTTGTCTTGACGACCCGTCCCCGGTGACAGCACTTCCACAATCAAATCGGGAGCGCCTTGCCAATAGTGATCTTCTACGCGGATACAGTGCGTATTTTGAGCACTGCACCACAACACATCTGGCTGAACAATATTTTCGTCATCGAAATATACATCTGTCGGAGGAAACATCACCACTCCATCGGGCTTAAGTGTATGCAAAATCAAAAACGCATTACCTGTGACCAATTGGTGGCTGATAGAGGGAGCAGGAACCATCATTATCTCTCCATTCAGCAGTTCCATCGGCAAATTGCTTTCGGGCAGGGCCAAAAACTCCGCCGAGGTCATGCGGGTGCGCGGTGCGATTTGTACATGGTCTACCATTGCGACATCCTTTGCACTATGCTCCTTTCAAGTATGCCATAGATTGGCTGGATCGGGGCAACAAAAACGCCCTCTGATTGGAGAGCGTATTCCCCAGATACTCATTTACTCAGCTTTGCGGTTATTCGGCTTGGTCGTAAGGTTGGTAGGTGAGAATCATCACCCCGGTAGGAGTCTGTTTGCTCTCTACCAGTCTCATGCGCTTCAGATCGGCATCTTCCCCGAAAAGACGCTTACCACTCCCAGCGATAACAGGATAGACCATCAGGATGAGCCTATCGAGGAGGTTATTTTCCAACAAGGATCGAACAAGGGTAGGGCTGCCTGCTGTGCCAATGTTTTTGCCGGGTTGCTGCTTCAGTCGGGCAATTTCGGTAGCAAGGTCGCCCTGAAGGAGCGTTGAATTTTTCCACTCGGTTCTTTGCAGCGTCGTCGAGACTACCAACTTTGGCACATTGTTGATGTAACTCGCAAACGGCTCGTCGGTAGATGTCGGCCAATAGTCTGCCCATTCCTCATACGTCACTCGTCCGAGCAGAGCAGTATCTTGTTCAGCAAGATGTGATTGCAGCGCTTCCAACATGCCCTCATCAAAATGATCAAACGACCATTTATCAGGGGATTCTACGACCCCGTCCAATGTGATAAACAGGCCTGCGACTACGTTTCTCATGTGGAGTTTCCTTTTTGCGGTGAAGCAACGGTATCGGCATGTAAACGAAAATGATAGGGCGTTTTACGCTCTATACATCTCGTGGAAATTAGATTATAGCACAAATGTTCCTATCTTTATCTATAACAAGCATAATTCGATAAAAACCGAAACGTTCAGGGTGGGATGCCTGCTACACTGATTGCAGCACAAGGAGCAGGCCCATGAACATCACCCTCAGTCCAATTCATGTCCTAGATGCCGTTACCCACCCGAACCCCTACCCC
>JAIOHL010000097.1 GCA_019913005.1 Anaerolineae bacterium
CAGCCAGCCCGTTGCAATCCACGCCACCACTGAAAGCCAAATAGATATGCTCGGCAGATCGGCAGAAGGAATCGCTTTTGAGAGACCAGCAATAAGAAGAGTATTGAGCGGCGTGGTTGTACCAAGACTTGGTTCAGAGGATTCGTGCAAACGAAAACTATGGCCTTCAGCAATGGAACGGGCATAGCTCAGTGTGATATAGACATCATCCAAAGGTCGGATTAATTTTGTCCCAGCCACGATGGGCACTATGCTTGCCAAAGAGAGGATTATAACAGTGAAAATTAGCGCAAATTTCGAGGGACGATGCGGCATCGCGTCTGAAACAGAGTCACTCATCTACAGTTAGTTCCCGACTTTAAAAAGACATAAATTAGCCAAACCACAATACCATACGCCCCTATCCCTTTCAAGGACAAAAATTTGACCCTTCGCCTAACTCCCTTCGACGGGTTAAAATCCTTCCATATGCTCTACCCTCTATCCCAATTACGGAAGGAGCTATGTGTGGTAGATTTTCTATTTCGCGGAAACTTAGCGCAGATTGACCCGGATGTCGCCGCATTGATTGATTTGGAGGCTGTCCGCCAAGCGCGAAAACTAATCCTTGTTCCCTCAGAATCCTCTGTCCCTTATGCCGTGCGCGAAGCGTTGTCCTCGCCATTTCATAATCTTTATGCGGAGGGTTATCCCCCCTCTCATTGGCGAAAATTGGCCGAAGATGACCTTTTGGATGTGGATGCGCGTCTGGCTGAACTCCGTCGCAACAGCGGTAAACGTTATTATCAAGGCGCGGAAATTGCCGATATTGTGGAAAGCCTCGCCCGCCGCCGTGTGGCTGAACGTTTTGCTACTGGCAAACTTAAGCCCAACGACCTATTTGTAAATGTGCAACCGCTTTCTGGCGCCCCTGCCAATAGTGCTGTCTATACCGCCCTGCTCCAACCCGGTGATACCCTGATGGGCATGAATTTGCTGCATGGTGGTCATCTGACACATGGCAGCCCCGTCGCTCGCAGCGGCCTGCAATATAACATCGTCAGTTATGGCGTCAACCTTGAAACCGAACGCCTTGATTATGACGAAATCCGCGCCGTTGCGTTGGAACACAAACCCAAAATCATCGTAGCAGGCTTCACTTCCTATCCTTGGTCCCCTAATTGGGCACAGTTCCGGGCCATTGCGGATGAAATCGGAGCGATCCTGTTAGCCGACGTGTCGCACGTGGCAGGTCTCATTATCGCGGACGTCTTCCCCTCACCCGTTGGCATCGCCGATATTGTGATGTTTACGACCCACAAAACACTTGGCGGCCCGCGTGGTGCGGTCTTGATTACCCATAAATCGGCTCTTGCCAGCAAAGTAGATCGTGGTGTGTTCCCCGGCGAACAAGGTGGCCCTCACGTCAACACCATCACGGCGCTGGCAGTCGCCATGAAACTGGCTGGCACAGTCCAATTCAAAGCCTTGCAGCAGCAAACGGTCTACAACGCCAAACGTATGGCCGAACGGCTTACCCAAAATGGCCTGCGTGTGGTCTACGGCGGCACGGACAGCCACATGCTGTTGGCCGATGTTGGTCGTATCAAGGGTAAGGATGGTAGCCCCCTTTCCGGGGATATGGCGGCCCGCATCCTCGATATTGCTGGGATTGTCTGCAATCGCAATACCATTCCCACCGATGTCAGCCCCTTCCGTGCGACGGGTGTGCGTTTTGGCACCCCTTGGGTCACCCAGCGCGGCTTCCGTGAGCAAGAAATGGATGTTGTCACGGATGCCATTTCCGAACTGCTGCTCTCAGCCCAACCCTTCAGCTATGCGGGTGGGTTTGATCGCAAAGATTGGCGCATGAAGGTGGATTTTGAAACACTGGTGCGTGTCAAAGGCAAGGTCAATCATCTCGCCACTGAAGCAGGCATTGATTATGTCGTGCCAGATTTAGCGGAATATTATATTGAAGCCGACGCTGCCGCCGAGCATTTCCACGTGTTGCCGGATGACGAACCCTCCGAAACATGGCAAACGATTGAAATCAATGGCCCCAAAGCCGCCCGCTTCTTGGATGTCGCCGTCACCAGCAATGTTTACGCCCTCGGCTTTGGCGATATGCAGCCCTCATGGGTACTGGATGGCGATGGGCGAGTATTGGCCCGTGCCGTCGTGGAGCGTCTGACGGAAGACACTTATCTGTTACACGTCGAACGCAATATTGATGTCATCGCCGAATGGCTGATTGCCCTGTCGGATGGATATACTCGCTTTGAACCCAGTGACATCTATGCCAAAGTTCCCGGCCCAGTGTCCATTAGCATTCTGTCGGATGCCATTCCGCCACAAAAATTTGGTGACCTGCAATTTGCGGATAGCCCCATCCCCGGCGCTGGCTTAGACCCCGACAAGGCCTATTTCATCGGCTGTCGTGGCGTAGATGCCCCCGCAGGATCCCCCCTGCCCGTTTTTGAATGGCAGGAGACTGAACCCAACGGTTTGTTGACCACCACCATTCATGATGTCCATGTCAAATTGGGTGCGAAAATGGTGCCATTCGCGGGGTATGATATGCCGGTTTGGTATACCACCGTCAGTGAAGAACATCTTGCCACCCGCCAAGCCGCCGGATTATTCGATGTCACGCATATGGGTGTCTTTGAATTTACTGGTCCCAGCGCGGAAACCTTTTTGAATGCCATCACTGCCAATGATGTCGCCAATTTGAAGGTCGGCAAAGCCCACTACAGTTATTTGCTTGGGGTGGACGGTCTGCCGATTGACGACATCTTTGTCTATCGGCTTGGTACTGAAGAATTCATGGTCGTGGTCAACGCCTCCAATAACGACAAAAATTGGGCGTGGGTCAATGCGGTTCAAGAAGGAACAGTCGCCATTGACCCGCAGCGTACATGGGTTAAAGCCCCCGGACGCGAGAACGTACTCATTCGTGACCTGCGTGCCATGACGAGTGGCATCAATCGCCGCGTGGACGTAGCTTTGCAAGGGCCAAAGAGCCGTGATGTGCTGTTGAAATTGGCAGGCAGTGATGCCGACAAAGCCAAAGTCAAGGGCATGGCTTGGGCCAGTGTTGTGCGTGTCAACCTCGGCGGGCATGATCTGGTCATATCCCGCACGGGCTACACGGGCGAGCGTATGGCTTTTGAGATTTTTGTCCACCCCGATGAAGCCCCTGTTTTGTTTGAGCAATTGGTTGCGGCGGGCGCGACTCCCTGCGGTCTAGCGGCGCGTGACAGTCTGCGTACCGAAGCGGGTCTGCCCCTCTATGGACACGAACTAGCGGGTCACTTTGATATGAACCCTGCCGACGCCGGATTCGCCAACTATGTCAAACTATGGAAGCCGTTTTTTGTCGGCAAACAAGCCTACCTCGATTATGAGGCCCAGCGTGACCACATCTGTACCCGTTTCCGTATGGACAATAAAGGTGTGCGTCCACCCCAACCCGGTGATCCAGTCTTGGACAAACGTGGGCGTGTGGTCGGCACGGTCACATCATGCAGCATTGACAGCGAAGGCTATCAATTAGGACAGGTACTCATCAAGACCAGCCATGTCGCCGAAGGGACACCTGTCTTGATCTTTAGTAATGCCGCCAACACCCGTGATGGCAAATCCCCCGCCGAACTCAAACCGGGTGATCGCACCGCCGTGCCAGAATCGGCCACCATCGTCAGCCGCTTCCCGAAGCGTAATAAATAAATTCAAAGTGGGTGAGCATCATGACCATCAGCGACACACAGCATCCCGTCTATGTAATGATAGACAAAATCTGGAATCATATTCAGCGTTCCCTGCTCGAAGGGAACTTTGACTATGAGGCGTCGGTTGGGATGCTCACCCAACATCTCGAAGTCGCCCGTGATCTCCAACACCCCTTGCTGGAAGGTCGTATCTATTCATGGTTGGCACTGATTGAACTAGAACTCGATCATTTTGAGGCCGCCCAAGCCTACTATCAAAATGCCCTCAAAATTTTCGAGCAACTTGGTGACCAAGCGCGTATTGGCGCGATGATTAATAATCTCGGTGAGACCTATCGTCGTACCAATCGCCATTTAGAGGCCGCTGAATGTTATGTCCGTACTCAACAAGTGGGCCGAGTTCAGGGCGATCTGCGTATGGAAATTCTAGCAACCACCAACGAAGGGTTATCCCGTATCGCCTTAGGTGAATTGGATCGAGCCGAAGAACTCTTCAAACACTCGATTGAACTGGCGTGGGATTCCAACAATGATGACTATATCCGCTCCGCTGTTGGGGAAGCCCATCAGGGGTTGGCAGAAATCGCCCTTAAGCAGCAAAAGTATCCGCTTGCTTGGCAGAGCATCAATGAAGCCCTGCGGATCCATACGGAACGAACCCGTCTGCAACACGTTTGCTCGACTTATTTGGTAATGGCCCAACTTGCCGCGGCTGACCCTTCGGCAGACCAAGACCCCGCTGAACTTTTCCGGCTCAGTCGAGAATATGCCGAAAAAATTAAGTCACCTGCCCGCATCACCCGAGTATTGATAACCGAGGGGAATTATTGGCGGAACCAGAAAGACCGCGACCACGCTTTGGCCTGTTATCAAGAAGCGATCCAATTAATCGCGCAAAATCATTTGGCCGAGGATGTCGAATTCCTCCGCCAGCGTATCCAAGAACTATCGAACGAGTAGTCATGACCACCACTAGCGAAACTCAAGACTCTGTACAAAATGATCTCAAAATTCCGAATAGCATTTTCGGCTTCCGCACCGGTAGTCGAATTTTTATGCACCTGTTGAGCAGTTTTAGGGTGATTGGGCGGGAAAACATTCCCCAACCGCCTTTTCTCGCCACGAGTAACCATCTGTCCTATTTTGACGTGCCCGCCGTTGCTGCCTCCATGACCCTTACGATTCCCGCCTTTGCTGCCAAAAAATATCAAGGCACGTGGATGGAACCCCTATTTCGTATGGGCGGCCCAGTGTGGATTGAACAAGCATCGCCAGACCGCCAAGCGTTGATGACGGCTCTCAAGCTGCTCAAAAAAGGGTCGCCCTTTGCCATCGCCCCCGAAGGCCACCGCAGCCGTAGCGGAACATTAATGGAAGCCAAAGAAGGGGTCGCGTTTATCGCCACCCGCGCCAATGTGCCAATTGTACCTTGGGTTATGTGGGGGACAGAAAAAATCTTCAAACACCCTCGCCCACAAGTTCGCGTCCGCATCGGCAAACCCTATCGCTTGCCAGAAGGCCGCGCTAAGGGCGATATGCTCAAAGAATATACTGACCGTATTATGTGTGCGATTGCCGCCCTATTGCCCGAACAATATCACGGGGTCTATAAGGGTCATCCACTCATTGAGGAGATGGCAGCCCTTGTCCGCTGAAGTACACCCGTTTGACATCCATGCTTTTGATGCCACCCGGCTCGATATTCCAAGTCTCTTGGCAGGAGTCACGCAGGGCCAAGTTCCACAAGGCTGGACGATTGTTCCGGCCCATCGCAGCCAGTACAGCACCATTTATCGCGCCGACCCCACTAACCCCACTGAATTTCCAGCATTGTCTATCAAGCTCTACCATCGGCATGATCGTCCGCGTGCCACCCGCGAAGAAGCTATTATGGGGGCGTTGCAAGAATTCGGCGTGGGTATCGGCCCCCGTCCATTTTATGCCAACGAAACCCCCGACGGCCTAAGCGATCCGGTGTTAATTAGTGAATGGGTGCATGGCACGCCTCTAAAAACGGTGCCGCCCGTGACCGACGAAGAAATGTGGCATCGGTTGATGACGGCGCTGGGTATCATCAAACATCTACAATTTGCTTTCACTGCTCCCACTATCCCGATGATGGGCAGTGGCGCACAGCAGCCCAAAGACGCACTGGCGATGTTGGATACGGAATTATCTATCCTCTCCCCTAACCACCCAGCGTATGAAACACTTGCCCATCTGGTCAGCCGCGCACATGCCACTATTGCGCCGGAATGGGCCAAACCGCCTAGAATCGGATTGAACCGTTTCGATCTGGAGATGAACCATTTTATTTGGGATGGGCATCACCTTCGCACCGTAGGATTTGAAAACACCGATTGGGCCGATACCGCCTACGACATCGGGCAGTTTTGCGCCCATCCATTGTATGAAGAAGTCCCATCCAGTCATTGGGTATGGTTTCGCTGGGAATTCGCCCGCCTCTTTCATGAAGAAGAGATTATTTTCCGTTCAACCACCTACAGCCAGATCGCGTATGTCTTGTGGGCCATTCGCTTGACTGAAAAAGCCGACAGTGCCTCCGATCCGGCCCAACAAAGTCGCTTATATGCCCAACGAGACCGCTATCTGAAAAAAGCACAGAAAGCGTTCGCGGGCTAAACTCGTCAAAATAGTGTTGAAGTTTGCCTGCATTCCAACCCGGCTTCGCGTATCCCCCTATACCCGTCGGGTTTGTCACAACCGGAGATTTTAAGGAGAATCATTTTACCCATGAGCAGCAACGGAAAGTCAGCCCATGATGTCGTCATTCTTGGGGCGGCGCGTACTCCCCAAGGTCGCATCTTAGGCGCACTCGAATCACTATCGGCTGTCCAATTGGGGCAGGTCGCGGTCAAGGCAGCAGTAGAGCGCAGTGGCATTCAACCCGAACACGTCCATGAAGTCATTCTAGGGCATGTCATCACGGCTGGCGCTGGTCAAGCCACCCCGCGTCAAGTTTGGATTGGCCTCAACTATCCCAACAATGTTGGCGGCCTCTCGGTCAATAAAATTTGCGGCAGTGGCCTCAAAGCCGTGATGTTAGCCGCTGGTGGCATCCGCGCCGGGGATGGTGAAGTCTATGTGGTAGGTGGTATGGAAAGCATGAGCAGCGCCCCCCACCTTGACACCAATCTCCGCAAAGGCTTCAAATATGGCAATGTCGAACTGAAAGACGCCATTTTACAGGATGGTTTGTGGTGCAGTCTCGAAAATTGGGTCATGGGCGAGGCCGCTGAATTCATCGCCAACCAATTTGAAGTCAGTCGAGAGGAAATGGATGAATTCGCCTACCAAAGCCACCAGAAGGCTTATGCCGCCACCCAAGCAGGCCGCTTCAAAACGGAAATTGCCCCCGTTGAATTGACAAGCAAAAAGGGTGTCACCGTCATTGACACCGATGAACCTATCCGCCCCGAAACAACCATCGAAGGCTTGGCGGCGCTCAAACCTGCCTTCCACAAAGACGGTCGTGTGACAGCGGGCAACGCCCCCGGCCTCAACGATGGTGCGGCAGCAATGGTCATCAGTAGTCGGAGTTATGCTGAGGCCAATGGGCATACCTCCATTGCGCGGATTGCGGGTTATGGGCAGGCAGCGGTTGACCCCAAGTGGATTTTCTATGCCCCGGTCAAAGCCATTCCAATTGCGCTACAAAAAGCGGGGTGGAAAATTGACGATGTGGATTTGTTCGAGATTAACGAAGCCTTCGCCTCACAGGTCTTGGCGGATATGCGTGGTCTTGAACAAGATGGTTTTATCGTGCCGATGGAAAAAGTGAATGTCAACGGCGGCGCGATTGCTTTGGGCCACCCCCTCGGCGCGAGTGGTGCGCGGGTTTTGGTCACGTTGATTCATGCTCTGCAACAGCGCGGCCTGAAACGTGGAGTTGCTGCCCTCTGTCTGGGTGGCGCGGAAGCCGTTGCTCTTGCCGTCGAATTGGAAAACTAACCTCAAAAACCTGTTCTCATCCAGAGGACATTGTACCTGTTGCCGGGGAATTCTATTCCTCGGCTAGTCCACCCCACCTTTCAACCCACTACCCCGATGCACCCGGCAAAATTGATGATATTCGCAGTAGGTAAAACACTTGCCATGATCGTATTTCGTGGGCTGCACCTGAAAACGTCCCCGTCGCCCCGCCACAATATATTCATGCAGGCGGCGTTGGGCCTCTTGCAACAGCGAGTCATCTGCTAAAATCTGCCCATCAGCCTTGCGGGTACGTATACTCCAAAACATCCCCGCCCTAACGTCTAACTCAGAATGTTCCTGCGCGATAATCTGGCGGGCCGCCAATAAATACAGCAGCATTTGAAAATTACGCCCTTCCTCAATATCTTCGTTTCTCGGCGTCTTGCTGCCACTTTTATAGTCCATGATAATGAGCATATTGCCCACGCGATCCATCCGGTCAATTTTTCCACGTACCCACAGCGGCCCTGCTTCGCCGTCTACCACCGCTTCTAATCCACCATCCATGCCAAAGGCTTTTTCCAGCGCGAATACCCGCCGTTCCTCCCCGATGGAACTGACCAATTCCGAAATAACGGCCTTACTACGCGAGGTCGCCACAAAAGGACTCTTGGGGCTGTCCGAAAAGTCCAGCGCAATTAACAGAGTCAGACGCCGCACAATTTCATCTTTTTCCTGCTCCCACAGTGGTGTGGGTCGGAATCCCCATCTTTGCGGCGCGGTGGGTAGCCATCGAGCGGCTTCTTCAATCAAAATCTGAATCGCCCGTTTTTCATTTTCTGGTTGAATTGCCAAGCTCTCGTTCAAAATTCGCAAATAGGTATTTTCCAAAACCTCATGCTGCACCGACCCCAACTGCGCGGCGTCATAACCTTCTTCCGGCGCGGTGAGTTCTTCCAAGTACAGTATTCGTTTGGCAAAAAATCGGAATGGACAGTAACCATAATCATTAAATTGGCTGGCGCTCCACTTTCGGCCCGATCCCAACTGCGCCGCGACCCTTGCCACCAACGCCGGACTGCTTAACACACCGGAATACCGATCAAAGGGCACATTCAGATTTTCGCGTCGTACCTCAATTAAGCGTCCGCGTAAAATATTCTGCCACCGTGGGCCATGTTCTTGATCCGTCAGCAAGGACGACAATATCGCCCGTGCCTCTCCCACTGCAAGCTGATTAATGCTTGCGGTCAATGCAATGCCGGCCTCACGCATATCCCCGCTTTCTTCCAACTTGGGAGCTTCTCCACTCCGCAAGGTCATCTTATGGGCATCGGTCAAAATGGCAGTCGTTTCGCGCCAAAAAATCGAAGGCGGCCAAGGATTCGCTTTTTCATCCAATGTTGGACGGCTGAGAGTCAAAGTTTCGCGTGCCATTGCACAGGTTTGATAAAACACCAAACCATCATCCACCTGCTCCGTTGTGGTTTGCAGTTCAAAATAGGCCGGTTCGGCTTGAGCCTGTCGCCGTTCGGTGTCACTATACAGCGGGTCTTCCAAGTTTTGTGATGGAAACACCCCCTCCGCCAACCCCATCATATAAATATGGTCGTGCGTTAATCCGCTGGCTTCAAATACATCCGCAAACAGCACTCGGCCATTGCGATACAACCCACCCACTGGTTCGACTTGATGACTTTCAATTGCCTGCTGCAAATCTTTGCGGAAATCTTCCCACGCGATAAGCGCTTCAACGCCCCCCATCGTTTGTTCGGCCAATAAATCATAGGCCCGGAAAATCTCGTTAAGGCAGGCTCGAAACGCTTGCATCGCATGAATATCCCGTACCATCACGGTCTGACTATTATCGCCTTGCCCTCCTAACGGCTCGCGTATCTGATTGAAAAAACCCAGATGGCCTCCCCAACCCTCATTATTCGCCAACGTAGGGTCAATATCGGCCCGCCGCTCACGCAGATAGGAGGGGTCTGGCCCCAACAAATCTTCAATCCAAGCGACATATTCGCGTGGGGTTGCTTCCTGTGGCGGCGTTACCCGTTCAAAAAAGGCTTGCAGACGTTGATAGAGCGCGGGGTCAATGGCTGTTACCTGTTCCTCGCCATCTTCATCTTTATACCGACCCCCTGCCATCCCCACAGCTTGAAGCCAATCCTGCCGCGAGCGCACCACTTGAAACTGCTGGCTCACCCGTTCCAATTGATCTGCATCATCCGCTATCAATTGATGAAATACAAAATAAGGGGAACGTAGCACATCCAACATCGGCTGCTGACGAAAATCCACTTGCGGAGTATGTAAATCCAACAACTGCAAAATCGCCGCCACCGCTGGATTTCGCGTCAACTCTACGCCGCGTCGTACCGCAATAGGCACACGATAACTTTCGCCAATCGAGCGTACAAAATCTGCATAGGGCTGGGTATGATACGCCAAAATCGCTATCTGTTCGGGGTCAACCCCTGCCATCAACTGCTGTTTGACTTTTCGTAACACAGCCCGCACTTCCTGTTGGGGATTTGGGGCTTCGATCAAGTATAGGGCATCCCCCGCCGGACGTGGCACATAGCTAGGCTGCTGCCAAGCCAATTCCAGATGGGTCAGTTCTGTTCGCCGCTGAATCACCCCATCGGTAAGGTTTTCAACTTCCCAATACCCGTAATTTTGCAGGCGGTCTCCAATGCGCTGGATACCACGAAAGAGTGTCTCCCGGCGATTTTCATCATAACTCAACGTCAAAATGGTGCGATCAATCTTATCGGCCAACTGTCCCAATAAACGTGCTTGCAGCGGGCTAAAATTGATAAACCCGTCCACCAAAAACAGGCCTACCGAATCCAAAAATTCGCTGTGATAGTCCGTCTCTAAGCCGCGTAAGGCCACCCACCCTGCCCCTTCGCGGTCAACCAACTGATGATCCCGCAAATAGTTTTGATAATGGGTATAAATCGCCGCGAGGTCTTGATCTTTGTCTCGCTTGGATTTTTGGGCATAAAGCTCAAACGATTCGGGGTGAATCCGGGCCTGTTTCAGTTCAAGGATGAACTCCGCCATCAATTTTATGAAACCCGGCTTGCTGGCAATGTTCCCAAAATATTGCAGGCGGTCTTCGGCGGCTTGTTTGGCGATGACATAGCGCAAAATCCGATACACACTTGCCTGCCCGATTTGTCTTTGTGGCAGCAGCATTTGATCGAGGAGATGGT
Source organism: Anaerolineae bacterium (assembly GCA_019913005.1). GTDB lineage: Bacteria > Chloroflexota > Anaerolineae > Aggregatilineales > J027 > CFX10. The sequence goes on from JAIOHL010000097.1 coordinate 10,874, forward strand.
TGTATAACTGGTAGAAGCTGAAATACTGCACCCCGAAGCATACAGGTCGTCCGAAGCGCTCTTGATACGCCGCCAGCAGTCGTGTGCGAAACGAACTAATCTGCAATTCGGTTGGCAGCAGCACCCAAATCGGTTGCCAAGGGCTGACCTCGCGGGCCTGCAAAATCGCTTCAATCACCTTGCCTGTTTTGCCGCTTCCAGCCGGGGCTGTCCAAATGGTTGCGTGGGGCATCGTGGGTTCTGACTCCCTCGGATTTCACATTTACAATGATTCGCCAGTATACTCTACTCTGATACATTGGGGTTAAACAAATGACAGTCGGCGCTTGAAAATTGGACGGCTGTGTTTTAATCTGATAATGAATACGTCACGGACGATCTGAAAGCAGTTTATGGAAACAACGGTTTTACTCGCGGTCTTTGGGGGAGTTTTGTGCGGTGCTGCGGGTGTTGGCAGCCTCGCAATCGGCTTTCTCTGGTGGCAGTCCTATCGGCGCACCGAGATTTTGCGTTCCAATTTAGGCCCAGCGGCTCCGGCTCAGTCCCAACCCGCTGCCCAAGCAACTCCACCGCCGCCACCTCTCTATAACAAACAATATGCCGACCATCCATCACCAAACGTATCACCATCCGTGCCCTCGCCGGTACCCGCCGCATTAGCCCAAGCCGGAATTGGGCCGGGGTCAGTTTGGTTAGATGGTATCGGTGGCATGGTTGCAGGTCAGCGCATCACCATCTACAAAGATGAAACCCTCTTGGGGCGTTCCGGGGTCTGCGATGTGCAATTTCACGATCCCAAAGTATCGCGTCAACACGCGCTGTTGCGCCGCTATAATGGGCAATATTATCTATACGATATGCAAAGTTCGGGTGGCACATTTGTCAACGAACAAAAAGTGGAATCGCAGCAATTACGAGATCGTGATCAAATCCGCCTCGGTGATTCGGTGGTCATTTTCCGGCGCAGTTAAGTTTAAGAGCTATTTCGGCGGTTCAGGACAAACCGTAAAGTGGTAATTCCCACGCGAATTTTATCGCCATCTTTTAGGGCATGACGCTCACCGGGGGTTACCAATTCACCATTAATCTCAGAAGGTTGGCTGGCCTGCCAATCCATAAACACAAACTCCTCACCATACCCCTCAATCACGGCATGATAGCGACTGACCGTTGAATCCACGATTTTGATCATATTGCTGCTGTGCCGTCCGATGGTATTTTCACCCTCATACACTGGGAATTGTTCACCCCGCTGACCCACCAACACCGCCGGGGCGACCACCCCGATATGTGGGTCGGTTTGTAGTTCACGCCGCGTCCATGTCATATGCGCTAACGTAGACTCTAGGACAGGTCGTTTTTTGGCATTGGGCCGTGTAGGAGATGGGGATTGCTGAAGTTGTCGGGGGGTTGGGGGCGGCTGGCGTTGGGATCGAAGTAACAAAACCACACTCACTATCACCGCGACAAGCCCGATGATAAACAGCCCCACACCAAACCAAATCACACGCGCCCCCTGCTTTATCTATAATTAGCCTGTTCGCCGAACCGAAATTTTCATACTCACAAAGCTAATTATAGCCGTAAAAACCGCCGTAAACCCAAGAAGAAAACCACGCAACCGGCGAAACCGAAAGCGCCGCACCAGCAATCTGCGTTTCCCTTTCGGTAGAGACGCGGTACTGATCTCAAGTTCCGCTCCATCATCTGGCAAAGCGTGAATTGCAATGAGGGAAATGTTATCCGACCCGCCTCGTTCATTAGCGCGTTGCACCAATGCCGGAACCGCTTCGGTGAGGGATTGCGACTTCAAAATCGCCACCATTTCAATCGGCATAACATAGCGGGTGAGACCATCACTGCATAGCAGCAAATAATCCCCCGGCAAAAGGGCCTCGCTGACAATATCCACCTCAATCGTGGTCAGCCGTCCCACTGCCCGTACCAATTTATGCCGATCCGGGTGTGTCCATGCCTCATCTTTGGTCAAATACCCCGCCCGTACCTGCATCTCGGCAAAATTATGGTCAGTGGTCAGCTTGCGGATTTGTCCATCCCGTACCAAAAACGCCGGACTATCCCCAACATGGGCCACCGCAAAAAGCTCATCTCGAATCGCCGCCGCTACCAATGTCGTTGCCATGCGCTGCATATCGGGGTTATGTTCCGCCATGCTGTACACGCGATTGTTAGCCGCCCGCACTGCATTCCGCAGCCGTACCCGCAAATCTTCTGCCCCATTTTCGAGTTCTGGGGACAGGGCTTCATCATAATAAGCCCGAATGACCTCACCTACCGCCTCTCGACTGGCAATTTCTCCTGCTACCGAGCCACCAATCCCATCCGCCAGCGCAAAAATCGGCCCCAATACACTGGCCGCTTCGTCTGTCGTGGGAAGGCGCTGGTCAATCGCGTCTTCGTTACGGGGGCGGCGTCGCCCCACATCCGACAGCATCTCGGCCTCAATACGAATCATCACAATAACTCCACCAAAAAATATCCTGATTGATTAGGTCAGGCTATCTTAGCGGATATTAAAAATTTGTAACCAACGGGATGACGACGGCGAATATACTGGAGAGCAAAGTAGGGGTATCGGTGGTTACAGTGTCATGTTCTAACATCTACCTGACAAAATCTACAATGGTTTTATTGACTAACCTATATCCCAGCTAAATTCAGCACGGCGGCTTTAGCCCCGTGTTTTAATAGACCCATCTACTTAGAAACCATTTTAATCTACAGGCCGACGCGCCTCAATCACCACCCATTCACCAGAAGGACGCCGTAAATAGGGTTCAAGGCCTGTTTGTCGCAGGGCATCTTCAACCTCACCCGCCTGCTCCATAATAATCCCACCAAACACACCTACGCCGCCGGGTCGGACGATTTGTCCCAAACCCTGCCCACACATCTCAATAATCACTTTAGACAGAATGTTGACCAGCGCCACATCAAAGCGCCGCGCCGCATGGAGCAAACTGGCAAGGCTGCCATGTTGGGCATAAATGACCTCCCCTACCCCATTGACCGCCGCGTTTTCTAGTGTGACATCTACCGACATTTCATCGGTATCCAGCCCCAAAATATAGGCCGCACCCTGTTTCGCCGCCGCGATACTCAAAATTCCCGACCCGCACCCTAAATCCACTACCTGCAAGCCGGGGCGACCTTCCAATAAATCCTCAATCGCTACCAAACAAAGTTGGGTACTCGGATGTGTGCCTGTGCCAAAGGCCATGCCGGGGTCAAGCGTAATCAACACATCATCGGCCCGACGATCCGGCAGCGTATTGGGGTCAATCCACTGGGGGCAAATATAGGTGCGCCGCCCGACGCGAAATGGGAAATAATGCGCTTTCCATGCTTCAGCCCAATCCTGCTCATCCAATACGCGGAATTTCGGCTCACTGACTTGCCGTCCACCCAACATATATTTCAGGGCATCATTGACTTGCTGGCGTTTATCTGGTGCGCTGGCATCAGCGGGGAAATAGGCCCGCACTTCCAATTTATCAACCGGAGGAACTTCATCCTCCCATGTTTCGATAAAATACCCGGCCCGTTCAATCACCACGCCTTGATGCCCATATTGCTGCAACAGGTCAGATACCGCGTCGGCATCTTCCGGTTTTACTTCAAGTGCCACTTCAATCCACTGCGAATTCATGAATGATCCTTTTTCAAAATCAACCTTGCCCACAAAGGCCGATGGTCAGATGTGCCACCCGTTGACCACACCTTTGCTTCAAGGGCCTCAAACGCATCGCTGTACCAAACATAATCAATTCTAATCATTGGGCGGTCTGCCGGAAACGTCAACCCGAAGCCCCACCCCCGCTCTCCATACGCCTCATTCAGATATTGATGCAACAGCGCATATTGACGACTGCGTGGCGTCGCATTGCAATCACATAACACCAATACTGGCGCATAGTCGGCCCGCATAAGATTCACCAAACCTTTGACCTGCTGCCAGAGAATTTCATCATTATAAGTCGTTGGAAAATAGAGTCGGGGTGGTAAATCGGGTATCGTGGGATGGAAAATGTATACTACAACGGCCTGTCCATTAAAGTCAATCAAGGCTCGTACATAGCGGGGGTCGCCATTGCGATACTCAGAGTCTTCGTCCAATTCAATCCGGTAATCGAGAATCGGGTATCGGCTTAACAAAGCATACCCATCTAATCCCTGTACCACCTGTGAAATTCGATAGGGGTATTCATTCACCAATTCTGTTTGGAGTTTATGTTCTAAGGTGGGGCGTAATTCTTGAAGAGCGACCAAATCGGCATTCATGGCTTGAATTGCGGCAAATGTTTCTGCCGGATCAGCCCCAAAACCCATCACGTTATACGTCGCCGCTGTAAACTCCAACCCTTCTACATCCGGCGCAGGTCGTGGCAAAAACGCTGGCCCATACCACCAGCCAAACGCGATGACTCCCGGTAGTAGCCACCCAGTAATCAGCAATCTCAATCGCCGCGATTTTTTCACCCAAAGTAGCACGGGTACTATAAAAACAAAAACGGCCAACGCCGCCAATGTCACCCAATGGGCAAAATGATTCAACACCGCTATCGGAGGAATACAATCCCGACATACCGCATGTCCGCCGAGATAGCCATTAATGAAACTCCCCCACAGTGCTATCCCAGTGATCAGCAAAAACCATGCGATACTTAAAATTCGACGCTTCAAAGAACAGCCCCATTAGTCTGGGTTAAAGAAATCCGCCACGCGCTCGAACAGGCCTTTACCTGTCTTGGGTTTGACTTCCGTCCCAAACGAATCCCCCAATTCACGCAGTAGTTCCCGCTGCCGCTCACTCAGCTTGGTCGGGATGTCCACAGTCAGCCGAATCACCTGATCACCACGTCCTGCCGTCGTGCCGTCTCGTCGCAGCTTGGGTACACCCTTGCCACGCATTTTCATAATCATCCCCGGCTGTGTACCCGCTCTAATCTCAACATCTTCCTCGCCGTCAACAGTGGGAACGCTAATCGTATCTCCCAATGCAGCCTGCACCATATTGATGGACATATCAAGAATGATGTCATGCCCGTCGCGCTGGAAAATTTCATGCGGCTCAACCGTGATGACCACGTATAGATTGCCGGGCGGGCCACCCCGTTCGCCGGGTTCACCTTCGCCGCTCAAGCGAATTTGCAAACCTTCATCCACCCCCGGCGGCACACTGACAGTTAATTTACGGCGTTTGCGTTCGCGGCCCGACCCTTGACAAGTGGGGCACGGATTTTCAATCACCTGTCCTCTACCCTGACAGCGTGGGCAATCGGTCACGTTCACGATACTGCCCAAAAACGTCTGCCGTGCCTGCCGAACCTGACCGCTACCTTTACATTCAGGGCAGGTCTTGGGTGATGACCCCGCCGCCGCGCCTGTCCCAGTACAGGTCTCACAAACCTCACGCCGATTGATCTCAATTTCAATCTCGTCGCCAAAAATCGCCTGTTCAAACGTCAGATGCAGGTCATAACGCAAATCCATGCCTTGCCGAGGGCCACGCCGCGCATTGGCACCACTTGACCGTGCTCCGCCACCCGCAAAAGCATTGAACAAATCACTAAACAGGTCTTCAAAACCGCCAAATCCTGCAAAACCTGCTCCCGGCCCCGACCCCATATTTACGCCAGCATGACCAAAGCGATCATAGGCGGCGCGTTTATCCGGGTCGCTCAAGACCTGATAGGCTTCGTTGATTTCTTTGAATTTCTCTTCCGCATCGGGTGACTTGTTGACATCTGGATGATACTGCCGCGCCAAATTCCGAAATGCTTTTTTCAGATCATCGGTGCTGGCAGAGCGTGTTATACCCAGAATTTCATAATAATCACGTGGCATGGATTTCGCCTCATAAGATAATTACTTGGGGAGTTAAATTATAAAATGCGCCTATCAAAATAGATAGAACGCATTTTGTTGTAGGGGTAGGTCTTAGCCCTACCCACTCTTTCTACACATTGGGTCACGATTTACAGCGAATCTCATGTTGTCTGACCTACATTTGCTAGAGTCAGCACGGCGGCTTATGCTCTTTAATAATTAAATCCGATCAGCCATCCC
>JAIOHL010000098.1 GCA_019913005.1 Anaerolineae bacterium
CCCTCACCGTTTACGGGGTAGGGGGCAAGGGGGTGGGGTTGTTTTTTCATCCGTGAATAAGCCCCATACGTCATCCCCATTCCGATACTACACAGTAAGACGCCGATGCCTGCCAATGCGTTCCCATTCATCGGGCGGTCAATGGTGGGACCCCAACCGATAATATTGTGAGTGCCAAGTTCCTTCCCGGTAATACGATGGTGTTCGCTTCCATCTGCATTCATACACCAAAAACCCACCATCAAATCGTGTGCCAAAATCTTGCTGCTATCTGGAAACCATTCGCTGGTGAGAATCCACTCGGTAGCCCACACGAGTTGAAATTCCGTATTCTTGGCATCGAATCGCCATAGTTCATTTTGCCCATAGTCGCCTTGATATACTTGAAATAGCAAATATTGACCATCGGGCGACCAATGTCTCGGCAGGATGCCATTAAGATAGATAAACGGCGATTTGAAAGGACGCATCGAACCATCGGCCGCCCGAACAAGCACATGCTCCTGATTCTCTAGCTGGCACCAAAAAGCCCATTCGTAGTCGGCAGATAATGGTGAACAGAAAGCGCGGGGGAGTTCCCATACAATAGTGCCATCGGGTCGGACGCCGCGATAGGTCCGGTAATCTCTGCCAAACTCCACAATCAAGATGCGTGCATCGGGAAGCCAACCAATAATCTCCTGCCGACCCTCACCATCGGGAATAACGGGCCGAACTGTTCCACCGGGGTGATCTACCCAATAAAGGCGAGCGCCAACCGCAATGACCCACTGATTTGAACCCGTCAACCATACTATCTTTTCGGAATTCCCTTGTATATGGATGGTTAGGTTCTGGAGGCCCGTGCCATCACGACGAACGCGGTACAAATCGGTATTCGATGGATCGGTATAGACGGAAAATAAGGCCCATTCTCCATCGGGGGACATGCTCAGTATCGGATTCCGTTCGATGCCAAGTTCATCTTCTACGGTCTGGGTTGGAAAAAAAACCTGAGAGCCATCGGTTCGCATGATTTTTAGTCTTGACCCAAGCCCGCCTCTACCGACGCTCGTTCGACCCCATGTCGCCACAAGCCACTGCCCGTCCGGTGACACGGAGAATCCCCCGGCATGAGTCAGAAAAGTAGATTGATGACCAACAGAAGACCAGAGATAAACCCCGCCTCTTCCCGCCTGATCTACTCCTCCATAAAAAATGCCTTGTTTTCTTGGATACCACTCGTCAATGTAGGTGTCATGGGGAATGACGCCGATTCTCTTACCAGTGACAGCCTCTAACCAAAGGTAGTGAGCAGGATCAACGCCAGATTGCACCATGACCGGGAAAAGCGGGCCTGTGTCATATCTAGCCTGCCCAACCATGCCCGTCATCATCAACAACAGCCCGCCCATCAACACGACAGCGGCTTGCAACACCCGCAGCATAAATGACGCCTCATTTCCTAGCTTTGCGATGGCTGAGTACCATCGGGATTGTGCCAAGTACCATCAATCCCACACCCCCCGCTAAAAGCTGCGATTTCGCCAGCGTCTTGGTCGGGATAACGGGGGCCGCCGCCTCAAACCGATAGTCTCCCCAGCGCACACTATCCGCAACGGGCAGGGTCTCGCCGTCCCATGTTAACCGATGGAATGATCCGTCCGGGTTCCCCACCGTGTAGAAAAACAGTTGGTCGCTGTCGGCTGACCACCCGATGGAATGGATGGCCGCCTGACTTTGCCAGATGAGCCGTGCTTCCGCCGTCGAAGGATGGACGCGCCAGATTTCCTTTTGCTGGGTGATGGTGTCGCTGGTAACGATGACCAATCGCTCCCCGTCGGGCGACCATAAGGGCAGTTGGGGGGTACTCCCGATCAATGGAAAATCAAGGCGGCGGTCTTGTCCGGTGATGGCGTCCAGCAAGCCCCAATGACTATCCCCTAATCTGTCCAATACCCAACGCTGGTTGGGACTGATGTGGATATACGACGTCGCATCCAATGACCAGAGCGGTTGCCCCGTCGTCTCGTCAATGGCATGGAGGGTGCGGTTGGAATCGCCTTGAAAGTACGTGTAAATGTAAATTAAGCCCGCCGCTTCATTGACCCCCACATACTCCTCAAATGCCTCATCATCAGACGAGGTGATGCGGCGCATAAGCCCGGTGTTGGGATCGAACCAACATAACTTCGGATGACACTTAACTACCAGCCCTTTTTCCATTGAAACCCAAGCAACCGGAGCGGGCATTGGGCTTGTTCCTCTAAAATCATGGGGCACAAAACGGGTTTCGCTGCCGTCGAGCCGCGCCCAAACTATATCTTGCTCCAAATTGTCGGCGGTGAATGCCACCCATTGGCTGTCGGGCGAGACCACCCACTGCAAAATGCGTGAATCGGTCAAACTGGGTGCTACGACTGCCCGACCTGTGCCATCGGTGCGGACACTCACCATTGAAGCAAGGCTTTCCAAAACCACCACCGAGCGCCGATCCGGTGTCAATTGTACGGCATTCTGCAGATATTGGGTCAGTGTCCGCTCCGACAGCACACGGCGGCCTTTTCCATCTTGCTTGACGCGCATGAGAACCGGAACGATATCATTACCGCCTTCCTCGTAAATTAATGCCCCGTCCGCATCCCACCCGATGATGTTGAAATATTCCCACGCGGTGGTTAGTTTGACCTGCCGTCCGCTGTCGGGTTGGACTAACCAGAGCGTGTAATAATCATCAACGCCGTTGGTGGTGTATTCGACGAGGAGAACTTGCTGCAATACGCCGGCCCTGTCGTGCTGATGCAAACCCAATACAGCCAGTAGGACGAATCCCCCCATCAACATCACAACGGCTTGGAAAACGCGCAGCATAAATGACGCTACCCTTTTCTGAATCGCCAGAACGTAACCCCTGCGCCAATTCCAGCCAACAATATGCCGATGCCTGCCAATGTGTTCCCATTCATCGGGCGGTCAATCGTCTGCCAACCCTCCAGACGGTTGACGTGCTGCCTGCGACCATCGGAAAGATACTCATAATCGCCGCCAGTGGATTTCAGCCATGCCAGCCCGTTCGATTGGCTTGACCACTCATAAACGACAATGCGCTCATGATCCGGCGACCAACCTACAATCGACGTGTCACTCCCATCTTGTAAAAGAGTCACCTCGCCTGTTTCGACATCCACCCGCCAAATCTGCATCCCGGAGACATTACCACCGCCCCGTGATACTTGACCGCCGACAAACACCGTCGCGTCATCAGCCCAATACACCGTGCCTAGATTGGAGAAGTTGTCCGGCAGGTCAATCGGACGGGCGGGTGAACCATCACGGCTTCGGATAGTCCATGTCGCCCCTTTGTGAAACAATGCCAAACTGCCAGATGGGGCAGGCCACCAATCCAAGACCCCCGTTTCTTCCCATAACATCTGACCTGTCGTTACATCATAGGCCCGAACCGCTGATCGGCTGATCGTCGCCACTTGGCCGCTTTCGAGCCACCATACCGCCGCGTTTAAACCTCTGACCAATTGAGGCACCGTCGCCGAGCCAGCCCAATCTCCCAAAGGTGTCCACTCAAAAGTGGTGAGATTCAGAAACGCGAGGTGCGAGGTCAGCCCCTGCCGGATAATTAAGCCTTCGGGGTCTGGTATCCAGCCGACCAGCATGATATGGTCGTCCACTCCTTCCGCTATATCTTCAACCGCACTGCCATCCAATCGCGCTCGATACACGCGATGGGTAACTGAATCGTCGGCAAGCCCCTGAAAATAGACCCATGTCCCGTCGGCGGAAAAAAGCGGCCCCGTAACATACAGGGGGTGGGGGGGTGCAATAAGATGTATCCACTGCATAATGTCATAGGTCGTGCCGCTTGCGAGATGCATACTCTGCCAGCGGCTTTCTTGTGCAACCACCAACCACTTGCCATCCGGTGAGAATGGTGGTTCGAGTCCGCTGGTATGCTCCATCAATAGTTCAACTTTACGTTCGGTGGACTGGTCGGCTGGACTGATGAGGCGCATTCGGTAGAGGTCGCCTATCTGATTACTGGCGTTGGAGTTTGCGGTGTAATAAACCCAACCATCGTGGATGCCGATGAGGTTGGGATGACCAAACCAATCCGAGATAGAGGTGTCATAATAAGGGGTCAATCGCTGGTGCAGCCTGTTGACTGGCTCAAACAGATACATCGCAAAGCCGGGTTCAGCGTTCGAACCTTCTTCACAGCAAATCACCATCCAGCGCAGTTCATCTTCCTGCTGCCGTGTTTGGTAGATCAGGCCTGTGAGCACAAGCAACAATAATCCTGCCGTAAGTGGCACCGTGGCTTGAATCACCCGCAGCATCCCGATTTCACGCCCTTTCTCAATACCATCCGCGCCGTGCTACGATGTGATAACCGGCCCAATTTTCGACCAATTCGCCCATTATACCTGTTGTGGCCTGCACGAAAACGAATTTTGTGCGATACTAAACCTATGTTTCCCTACCTGTTGCGCCAGCAGGTAGGGGTTAACATCACCACCTTACGCGGTGGGAGCATTACTGTGGTGTATTAGATTCAGTCAAAAAGTTAAGGAGAATTTCGCCATGCATCTTGGGTATTTCATTCTTGCCATTTTGATCGGTTGGGTGTACGCATCGCTCACCGAAAAACCCAGCACCGGATCAAAGGTCGTTGGGCCGTGGGATATGAGCGAACTCATCCGCCATGCCTTGTGTGTCGGCGGGGCTGTCTTGGGCGTGATCATTCTGGTCGTCGTCACCAACGCCACCAAGTCGGTTGAATTTGTAGACGGCGACACCGAAGAAAAAACCGTCTTCTTGCTGTATGATGTGAGCGGGATTGCGATTGGCTCCGTCGTCGGCGCGGTGCTGGCTGGCGATATTTGGCGCGTTGTCGGTGGCCTGATCGGTGGCGGCAACAAACCCCCATCCACCCCCGGCGGCGGGATGTAATTCGGCGTTATGACGCCCACCCCCGACGCCAAGCCTAGTTCGATTTCCGACACTTCTAGGGAAGGAAAAACCGACCTCACCCCAACCCCTCTCCCTTGTGAGAGGGGCTTCAATAGGCTAGATTCTGCCTCCCCCTCGCCAGATGGAGAGGGGGCCGGGGGGTGAGGTCAACCTGCTCTGTTGCAAGGTTGTACTTCAAAGGCAGGGTTGGTCTTAGTCCAACCCCTACAAGCGGCTGTTCATCGGTAGGGGCACGTCTCAGACTTGCCCAATTTTGAACCTCGCAACAGAGCAGGTCAACCCGTCTGGAAATCCCTTACGGTCATTCAACACCCCACAAAACAAAAACCGCCTTCGAGTGAAAGCGGTCTGTGTATCGAATTTAAATGGCCGGATGGGGCAAATTAGTACCAGTCATCCCGGCGATTATTGCCACGACGACCACCACCGCCGCCGCCACCACCGCCTTCATAACGGTCATTGCGTGGGGGGCGATTTGTCCGGGGGCGCTCTTCACGCGGACGGGCTTCGTTCACGGTCAGCGCACGGCGTTCAAAGGTGAACCCGTTCAATTTGCTGATGGCTTCCGCGCCTGCTTCGTCCGACGACATCTCCACAAAGCCGAACCCTTTGGAACGACCAGAATCCCGGTCAGTCACGATGGTGGCACTCAACACTTCGCCATATGGTTCAAACAGGCCACGTAGTTGATCGTTGTCAACGGTATAAGGCAGGTTGCCGACATATAATTTTTTCGCCATTTTTGCATACTCCTAGAGAGACTTATGGCAGGTGGACATTTAGCAATAGGGTATGCTGGCGAGAACAAAAAATCATATCCGCGAACCAGAGAATCCATACGCTATCAGAGAATATCATCCCACAAATTTAAATTTTTGGCAAGTCCTTTGGCGGTGCGGTTTTCTTGAATTTTGATCGCGCAAAATTGCACAAATTCGCGGCTCAATAATCCACCGTTTCCACAATCTCCACAAGGCGGGTTTGTGGATTGGTCATAACCGTCCCTTCGACGCGCTTCCACAAGACCCGCAAGGCGTTTAATAGGCCTTCCGCCTCCTCTAACGTGTCAAACTCCAATTCGATGATCGCAAACTGGGGGTTATCCAGCAAACGGATCACCCGATGGCGACGCACCCCTGCTCGCTGCCGTCCAACGGGGTCACTATCAAATGCCTCTTTCCAGTGGTCAAAACTTGGGACGGGGTGTTCAATTTGCAGCATAATCATGATGGTTTCCTTTGCAGCGTTGTAACTTGCAGTGACGAAAACCCGCTGATGGTGTGGCGGGGCAATTCATTCCATATCACAATACACCCGTCTGGGGTTGCTTGTCTACTAAGCCACCACTTGTTGGCAAGGCTGTTAGTCAAACAATGGGTTGATGCTCATTAAAATAAAGAATCCGGTAACTTTTTACCTCACCCCAACCCCTCTCCCACGTGAGAGGGGCTTCAATAGGCCAGATTCGACTCCCCCTCGCCAGATGGAGAGGGGGTCGGGGGGTGAGGTTGGACTTTTGCGACAAAGCAGGTTGCGCGAACGGGCGATAAAATTGAACACCGAGAATCGAAGGGATATGGGCTATGACGACCATCATTCATTGGAAGCACTGGGGCGTATTGTTTTTTGTCGCCTTGTGGATCGCACCCCCGACTCATGCCCAAACCGCGCCGCACGGGTTAGCCCTGCTGTATTGGTCGGGCGAGTGGGGCGAGGTACACGATCTCTATCGCTGGGAGGCGGGCAAGGGCAGCACATTGGTGGCCGAGGCTGTGGGGGTTGATGCCACCGCCGGGGTGATTGGTGGGGACTGGCTCTATTTTTCTATGCAAAACGGCGAGGCTCTCTTGGATACGTATCGGATGCCGCTGGACGGGAGCCTACCCGAATTGGTCTTGTCTACCCCGGCCTATGACATCCCCTTTGCCGTTACCGAAGATGAGGCATGGGTCATCGTCGGTGGCTATTCTAACGCGCTGAAGCCCCAGACCTATCGGGTCAATACCGCCAACCTGACCACCATGCGCCTTGCCGATTCGATTCGTTTTGACTATCTGCCGCTCAAGGGCGATTGGCTGTTGGGCAAACGCATCGAAGGCGACGACGCGGGAACCTTCGTTCGCCTCAATATCAACACCCGTGAGGTGTTCGAAATCCTGCCGCTCGACGAAAACGACTTCAGGTATAGCCGTGCCCAGTGGGCCAGCGATGGCTCGGTGTGGTTCATGGGACGGCGCAATGAGGCTAACTCCAGTATTTTTCGCATCCAGCCGGATGGTAGTCAAATTGACAAAGTGCTGCCCCTCGACAGTGTGTTGGAAGAAGCCTATTGGTCGCCGGACGAACAGTGGGTCGCGCTGGTCTGGATCGGTGGCAACTATCACCTCTATTTACAGGCGCTTGGTATAGGGGGTCGTACCCTCGATCATATTCCCAGCAACGCCTATTTCATGGCATGGCAGCCCGACAGCAAGGGTGTAATGCTACAGTCGGAGGGCCAACTCGTGTTGCAAGGTCTTGATGATTCATGGGTGGTGGTTGCGCCAAACGAAGTAGCGCCCGCGTTTGCGACATGGCTGCCGGAAGGCCACTGATTGGCGCGTCGGTAAACATGGTGCTTCAATAGCTAGGTGGAGGGGAATGGTCTGGAACAACCCCATCGGCAAAAACGTCCTTATCCACAGCATCTCAATAAGACCCATAAGGAACCCAATATGCAAAAAATACTGGTGGTGTTCGTGTGTGTACTAGTGGCGGCGGGGATCATGCCACACGCAGCAGTACAGGCCCAAGCCGAATCTTACAATCGCTATAACGACGGCATCATCGCAGTAGAGTATCCCAATACATGGCAAGCCAGTCCCTTTGGCGATTTCCTCAATCGTGGTGTGGTAATCGCCCCGGCCAGCATCCCGATTGATTTTGCGGGTGGTGAGCCAAATATTTTGGAAAGCACGCCCCTGACACAGGCCATCATGGGGGACTCTCCGATTTTTGTGGTCTGGCTGACCCCCTTGGGCGAGGTCGAAGGCACACCCCGCGAAGTCATGGAGGAAATGTTCGCCCAATATAATGTGCTGCGTACCGAAAAAGCTGGCCCGCTGAATCTGCCGAATGCCAATGGTGTCGAAGCGATTGGCACCATGGACATCAACGGCACACTCATCGGCGCTCATGGGGCGGTCTTGATGGGGCAGGGGCGTTTCATTTTTGCGATTGGCTTGGCAACCCAAAGCGCCTTTGAAGAAAATCGGGCCGTGCTTGCCAATATGATAGCCTCGCTGGAATTGGTGGATACCGCCCATCTGCCGACCCCGCTACCCGTCAATGTGCCGTCGGACGTGGAATTTTCGATGCTGAACGGCTCCGGTTTTGCGATGTTGCAACCGAGTGCGTGGCAGCCCGAAGCGATTGAGACCTTTGACGGCTCATTAACCCTATTCTGCACCCCGCCCGCCGAACCGACCCAACCCTATAACCGCGACCTCGCCGCGATTGATGGCTTTTTGGCGACAGGCATATGGAGCGAATTGCCTAGCGCGGAACTGGTGGGTTGCGTGGTAGCTCGTACCGTTGCTGGCGTAATCACCGTGCCAATCGCCCTATTAGACACGGATGGCAATCCAGCCCAAACGGTGTTGCAGCGTGTCCTAACCAGCGGCGTCGTCACCAAGATTGAGCAAACCCGCCTAGTCAATGTAAACGGGCATGTTGGCGCGGAAATGCTGGCTGTCGTCAGCGGGATTAGCCCGGTTGAAACCGCACCCTATGGCCTGTACAGCGTCGTGGTGGAACATGAGGGCTGGTTGGTGATTTTTGCTGCCAGCAGCCCCCTTGCCGATTTCGCCGCCAATGAGCCGATTTTCCGCACAATGGCCTACTCGCTAACCCCTCAAAATCTGCCGGACTACACCGCATATTCGGCTGGCAGCGGCATGATTTTGTCGTATGGGGCGGAAATTGACCGTGTATTGGTCGCCGATACCCCTGACGAATGGCAATTCTATGGCGCGGCGGGCGATCTGGTAGGCATTGCCGTCACTAGCACGGAGTTTGACGCAGTATTGGAATTAACCGATGTCGGGGGCAATTATCTGGCCGACAACGATGATTACACTGATTCCAACCCCTACATCATGTACACCTTGCCCGCCGACGGGTATTACATCATCCGCGTCTCGGCCTATAGCATGGGCACCGGCGGTAATTATCATATTTCGCTGCAAGTGCCAGAGGTGATTGTCAATTAGCTTGATGTGTCAAAAACCAACCTCACCCCAACCCTTGTGAGAGGGGCTGAAACACACCGGATTCGCCTCCCCCTCGCCAGATGGAGAGGGGGCCGGGGGGTGAGGTCAACACGTCTGAAAATCCCTTGCTGATGCCCTTGCCGAAAACTGTCGGGGTGTGAAAACCCTTGTGAGAGGGGGCAGAGGTTCAATACTTCTCATATGGCCTCATGCGACGGGCTACAAGCATGATCATTTCCTAAAACCGACCCCTCAAAAAAGTGGTGTTACGTTATCTTACCAAACGTGTTAGGAGATTTGTGAAAAACGCCTATTCTGACACTTCAGCCACTGTTCAAATCTCACAAAGGCCCTTGAGTCGTAGGTGAGCCTTTGTTAAGATTTTCACTATAAACAAATTCCCACCAACATTCATCCTTTTTTTCAAGACGCTCCCTTTGTTTTAATTTTGTTGCCTATTGACCAGTAGGTCACGTCCTATGGGAGGATGAATCATGGATCAACTCAACTATACAATCGTGAAACGCGAATATGAAGAGCGCGTCCGTCGCCTCAGCCGCATTTACGGCAAACCCAGCGACCACTCGACCCTCAGCCGTCTATCCGGTGAGGTCAGTCGGCGGGTGGTTCAATTCACCAGTGGCCGCGCCTCGAATAAACAGCCGGTACGAGTCCGTTCTCGTATTTCCGCGCCAACCGCAGAATAACTAGATACACCTGTGAGGGGGATAGAAATAATTCCCCCTCGCACCCTATCCCCACCGAATTTTACGCCTATTTTCTTCTGGCCGATGAACCCCATAAGGCTTGTATTTTAATAGAACATGTGTTATAATTATGGTATGAATAGAGTTGCACACAGGATGTTTGCATCACAACTCTTCATCACGCTCACCATGCTCTGCAATCATCCATACACCGTCTAAAGTCCATCCTTTTTTTCAATACTCTTTCCTCTTTTTGATCTATCGAATCTCGAACTGATGGGAGAATGAATCATGTATAGTCTCGATCCCCTGATGAGCAGGCAGGAATATGAAGATCGGTTGGAATGGCTGAAACGCTTATATGGCAGACCCGCCGACTCCACCCGTCCAAGCCGTATCAGGCGCTGGCTGAATCGTCTGCTGTTTATACTCGGCAGCGGCCTTGTGGCGATAGGCCACCGTATGCAAGTCCGTCACGACGTGCCTGCATCACCCTCGTCGTTAGCACAACAGGCGAAATAGACCGGATACGGACGTCTCACCCCCACCGAAACCTAGTCGTGCGATAAGGTAGGGGACCGTATTTCTGCTCGGTTGCGAAGTTCAAAACCGGGCAAGTCTTAGCCCTCCCCAATGGCGTAACGATGGGATTTCGTAGGGGATGGCACAGGGCCATCCCGCATTTTTGGATCAGGGCGCACACGGCGACCCGCCCCTACGAAATCATTATATCCGTGCTATTTTGTTAAACGTCATAAACCCATTGTGGGCGGGATACCGTTGCTGTTCACCCGAATCTGGTATGAAGCATATCTCTAGTCTAATTCATTGGACTTCGCCTCGATAGCCGCTGACTTGAGTCGGTGGGCAAAAAACACGAACCTACCCTTGTGAACCCCCCCGACACCCTTGCCCTCATACAGTAAAGGGGACTTCAACCCCAATTTAAAGCCCTCCTCGCGTGCGGGGAGGGTTGGGTGGGGTAAAATTCTCAATCGCAGTATACT
>JAIOHL010000099.1 GCA_019913005.1 Anaerolineae bacterium
TCACAGGAGGTACAGGTCTGGTTTTGAGTCGGTCATAAAACGATGAAATTTCCTCTTTGGTCGCAGAGGCGCTCTGCCCTTTGGCAATATCCGCCAACGCGGGTGACACAGCAAGGCGAATCGCGGATTCGTTGCTGAGTACCAGTTGGCGAATCCGATAAATATCGGTGTGGACACGCAAAAAGCCAAAGTCAATTTTGTCGTCGGCCTGCGCGATTTTTTCATCCAGCAATCTGATATACGCTTCAAGGCCGATGTGGTCAACCCAATTGGGGTGAGCGCTCTTGTTGCGGTTAGCGGGATCCGTCGTATCGGCTTCAAATTTAACCGGTGTGCCTGCCAATTTGGTCTTTAAATCCACAATCGCATTGACGGTAAGCGGCGGCGGAGGTGTAGCAGGCGCGTCTGCGGGAACATAGGTTGTACCATACGCCCCATCCAGCGGCGTTTGAATGTCGGCGAGGGGTACATCTTCCCATGCTTCCGGGTCGGCGGTAGTCACGTTATCAGCTACGGGCGAGCCATCTAACCACACTACATCCTGCCCACCCGCGACCAATGTGCCCACACTACCCCATGCGGCGCGACCATCATACAAGGTAAACGCCATACCTGTGACGTTCTGCCCCTCGAGATTCAGCCGACTGGCGGGAACTTCCAAACGTACCCATCGCCCTTTCGCCGGCAGATTGCCCATTGAAGTGCCGACCCATGGAATGGTCTCCGGCCCCCAATAGGCGCGGTGATCCCAATTCTGTACAAAAAACTGCACCATGATGGTCATCGGCGGGTGGTCGGGGTCTAAATAGACATAAAAATACAGCGTAGCCCCGACAGGTACAGACAACACACGCACCGGGTCTATGAAGTAATGCTGATGGATGCCGCTCAAATTGGCCGAGCGATGGGCACGACCACTGTAGACAGTCTGGGCGGTTGCAAATTCGATGGCTTCGGCGCGATCCCTCTCCGGTACAAAGATGGGTTCTTTGCCGCTGATGCCTTTTATGAGCGCCGCGTATTTACGGCGCACATTGGCCCGACGGCGCAAGGCATCATTCCGCCGAATCACAAACTCATCAATGGCCTGCTGAAATTCCGGCGCAATCGTCTCGGTGACAAGTAGGGCGGGTTCAAAGAATTGTTGAGGGACAGGGGCCAGCACGCGCACCTGATCGGTGGTAAAGGTGTCAAAGGGCTGCAAGCTGGCGTTCGCTTCAAGGACCGCATCCAATTGCTCTAGCGGGACAGGGGCAATATCAATAGTATAGGTATCCGGGAAAAAATGATTGGTTTTTTGGACGGATTCAAGGTTAATGGCGTCGGTGGGCAGCATCCCGACGGGTGGCAGGTAGCGCAGTTGGGCGGCAATATCGGCAATAGGTGCGTCACCCATAATAGCAACCTGTTCTACCAGTTGACGAACACGCGCCTGCCACAAAAATGGATCCCCCCGCTGGTTAATGAGGGTCGCCCGCCGTGCATAGCGTCCACCATCACGCACGACAGCATAGCGGTCTACAAACAGGGGCGTCCAATCAGTATCAAAACCGACCAGCGCAATCGGTACGCCAATTTGTTCCCACGGCAGCGATCCATCCGGCCCTAGACTTAGTTCGGCCTCAAAAATGGTATAGGCGATGCGATTTTGCCAGCGTCCAGCGGAGGCTTCCGGCAGAGCACGCCACTCGTTAGGCCACGTATACAAGACCAACTGACAGCCATCTACCCTCTGCCAATCTTCATAAGCATAGTTGGCGGGGTCTTGTTCGCACGGGTCGGTGGGGTCATAGTTACCCACCACATCCACTACGACAGGCCGGAAGACCAAAATCCCCGCACGCGGAAAGGTGGCGGGCAAAGCGGGCATGGCGATAAATTCCCGAAGCGACGGTCCCAATCGTCGGTCATTCACTTGGCCTGTCGGCTCACCTTCAGCGCTGTCGCCCGCCCCTGCTAAGGCGGACGCTAGGGTATAAACAGGAACATCACCGACCTCCACACGCAATGCACGCGGCACCCTGACATCTTCGCCGCTGGCTGCCATCCCGTGTCCAGAGCTGATTAGGAAATAATGCCCTTCGCGCAGTTGGGGTTGTTGCGTCTCGGGGTCAATCACCGGACGACCATTGGAATCCATCACAGGCTCTAGCGCGGTTTCGAGGCCAATTTCGAGACCCGCGATGACCCCTGCCGAGAGCATTTGACCCCGTAGCGCCAGCCGTCCGGCCCGGCCCGTTTGCTCCATCTGTAAGGCTACGTCGCTGAGATTCCGGCCTGTATACAAATTGAGCCGCCGCTGCCAGCCTGCGCGGGGACGCGGTTCTGGCTTCGGTGAGACGCCGATAACCCATTCACCCGTGAAAGGTGTAAAAAACTTCTGGAACTTCATCGGACGATCCCTCCACTCAGCGGCCTAAGCGTCGTTGCGCTGGACAATTGCGGGCGGATGGCTTCGACTCGTGTGGTAACTAACTCGGTAATAGCCGCCGTGTCGCCCTGATTGCTCAACGTCACCAACTCCCGCGACAGGCTGGTCAGTTCCGCTTCGGGTAAATTGCGGGCCAATAAATCCAGTTCTGGCACAATCCCCGTCGTGCTGACCGCCGCCACCACTGCTGCGTTCTCACGCAGTTCGGGATTGGTAGCCTCCAAGCGAGCAATCCCCTCCCCTAATTGCGGATCGGCAAAGCGCTCATTGACCGCCAAAACGTTCGTGCGATCTATCACAACAGGCGGGCCAGAAGGCGCAGGCAGTTCTAAAGGTCTCACCAATTCGTGGACAACCGCGTTGGTCAACAGCGGCGAGGCTGTCTCGCTAACAAACTGGGGCGAGGCCAACAATGACACAATTTCGGCGCGGGCAAGGGTGCTGGCGTTGTTGGTCAGCAGATTAAAGCGTTCTTCCAGCGGTGTGCCTTCAATCCGACCAAGCAGTCGGCGTTCAACCGCACCTTCATCGGTGGTGACGGGACGGCTAAGACCCGCGACCTCGACTCGGTAATGCAAATTGCGGCGGCGCACATACCACAGAAACGGCACATTGGCGAGTTCATTGCGCCAGATCACATCCGTGTTATCCACCGTCGGCGCAGTTAACACTGGGCGGGGAAAACGCGGTATCAATTGCAGGGCTTCGAGGGGTTTGCGGCGAGCGATGAGGCCCGGCGCGGCAGGCAGTAGGGTACGATTGAGTCTGGTCAGGCTATTTACCAATGTACGCAATCGGGCACGCGATACGGGCAGCAGTACCAACACCGAAGTAGATTCCAATTCTTCGCCGCTAAATCGCAAATCTATCGGGGGCAGCAGCAGGCTTTCTTCAATCAGGGCCAGCACTTCGTCTTCCGGCACCAGTGAGATTTCGACATCCACTTCTGGCGGGAAAAAGGTCTGGGTGAAATTATTTCCACTGGTGTCAATGGCAGCGGTGGGCAATCGTCCACCCGGAGGTAAGGCCGAAAAATAGCTGGAAGCCGCAAAACGCAGACTGCGATTCGTCTGACCAGCAAGTTCATCTAGCTGGCGTTCATATTGCAGAAAATGGGCTTCGCGCAGGGCACGCGGGGCAAAACCCAAGCCCATAATGTCGCTGCGTCCGCTGCCAACCTCACGCCGTACCAGCCACACATCAATCCATTGAATACCGCCATTTGTGAGAGCCACCATCGCCAGCGGTAGAGCGTCAATCGGCAGCCCTTTTTCAGCGCCGAGGACAAAAATCTCGCGGGCAATGCGTGAACGGCGGGTAAACGCCTCCTCCCCCATGCCCTCATCCCGATATGGAATTAAGGTAACCGCCACGCCCTCGATAATCTCACCGTCCTCCAAACTACGTGTGCCGGTAATCGAGGTGGGATAGGCCGTGACGGGATTGGCGGTAAATTCAACCGAGCGCAAGGCAACAACAAAGAGACCCGTCCGGGTTTGGGGTGCCTCGGCGGGGATTTGGGACAGGCCCAACACCGCGTTGAGCCGCTGGATAGTCGGGATGTCATTGAGGTCAAGCTCCAAATCATCCGCGATGACCAATAGCTCTCCGGAATGGGTCACACCCTGCCCTGCCGAAACCCTAATCACCGACGGCCCATTTCCATACGAGACCATCAAGCCATTTACAACACCTGTGCCACCCGCACGGCTTAGATCGGCTTGGCGTGTCAGGAAATAATTCTGATCTCGAATCAAATCGCGGGCTGCCAAAAAGCGCCCATCAAAATAGAGGGGACGGCGGCGGCGCTCATCCAGAATCAAGACGCACGCTTCCTGCATCTCCTGAATATCGGTGGCCGAAAAGCCTTCGCGGGTCGAAATAGGCTGGCGATCTGGCCCGGTGACTTGAAATGGCATGGGTTGGGACTCCTTTACAATCCATACGACTTCGCCAAAAGGCGTGTCGTATACACAAACAGGCGGCTGTGATTATCAATACTAGGATTCACCGGAATAATTTCTTGGGTGGTGGCGTCAGTCGTAAATTGGGCCGGGGTGCGGATGGGTCGCGCCGACGGTGAGCCTGCCGGGGTCGCGCCAATGACTACACGGGCAAGGAAAACCGACGTTTTGTCCTTTTGGGCAGGGGTATACTCCCCGATGGGCTCCGGTTGCCCCGGATTGGTCGAGGCGCGGGGATAGGCGTCAAAAATTCGTTCATGCAACTCTTGGATAGCTGTTTGGCGGGCAGCAGGGTCGGCGATTTCCGAAATCTCTGCCAGGTTGGGCCACGTCGCAACGGGCAGGGGCGGGTTGGCTTCGGGCCGCAGAACGAGGGTGATTTCATACCCATCTCGCAAGCGTGAGGCGGTGATCGCATCCATCGCGTCGAACGCGCCTTCCTCAATCGCAGGTGTTTTACCCCGTTCACATACGACGAACTGGGCAAAGACATCCACGACCACACCATTCATCGGCTCGGCATGGAAAGCGGTATTGAGGCCATCAGGCGTCTGTTCGATATACCATTTATCCAAACGAATACAGGCGGTGCTGGGCAGTTCAATCAGGCGGCCCAAGCGGTCAATTGCAAGGCCGGGGTTGACCACCAACTGTTCGGCCTGACCAGAGTTGGTTGCCGTAGCCGGGCGTTCGGGGCGATAGGTCACTTTGAGTCCAGCGACCGTGCCACAGCCATGAATATACGCCAGCGCCCGTGCCAGCCGCCCACGATGATATAGCTGTTCCGCCTCTAAATCTTGAGCCTCCAACAAGATACCCGTCGCAAAGTGCAGCCGATCAGGGTTCACAATCGTGGGTAAGCGGTCATCATATCTGGGTTTGCTGCTGCTACTCATTAATCTTCCGCCTTTCTGCTATCTGGTGCCTTGCGCTGTTTGGCAGTGGACGTTTTGCGCGATTGCCCACCCGTCGTGCTCTTTTTCTTGCTGCCCGCCTTCGTGCCAGATGTGCCAGCACGTGAGGTCTTGGTTGGCTTAGATGGACGCGGTGTTGCGCCTCCGCTGCCCCCACCCCCGCCGCCACCCTCCACAACCGTCACGACACGGCGAACAGGCTGGCTTTTTGTGCCATCAGCGGAGAGGACAATCAGTTCAAAGATGTACGTCCCCGGCTTTAGTTCATTGTCAACCTGCACCGCTGGCTTTCGGGTTCTGACAGCCTTGTTAGGTTCAAAAATCGGCATGGGTAGTGTTATCGTCCTATTTCTACCAATGTCCAGAAATATGTCGCGGTTTCACCCTGTACCAAGCCCACCGAGCGCTCCGCCGATAGGGTAAAGGTGCTACCTTGTTCAACACGGCTGGTGGGCAGCACATCTAACACAGCGGTGGGGGCTTGGGTGTCCACGATAATCACTTCCACATCCACCGGGGCAGATTGATTACCCGCCGAATCCACCACCACGAGGCGGAAGGTATGCGGGCCAACAGGCAGTGTGCCACCTTCACTGATAATCTCCAACACCGGGTCGGCGGTCTTAATGGCCGTATTTGGCTGTAGTTCGTTTACCGTAATGCGCGTCATGCGAAAAGCTCCTTTTGAATGATGATTTGGTTGGTCTAGTCGTTTTCCACCTGCGTCCACTGATATTCGGTAATCTGTCGTCCGGCGGGCGCACGCGAATCCCGCCCATCCAAAATGACGGGTTCGCCCCGTTCAACCGTGCCAGCGCCTCGAAGGTTAGCAATCGGCAACGCGACATCAGGTGCATCCACACTGGGGCCGCCTGCCAGACGTGGATCCAAGGTGGCAGGGTGCTGAATCAAATCGCGCAGGCCGATGGTGCTGCGTCCGACCTCGACTGGCCCCGGCGGTTCGTCCTCGATCAAATAGGTATCCACACCGACAAGGGCCGCCATACCGATGATAAAACCCCGTGTCACCGAAAATACCTGCGCCGTGACATGGGCTGGGATTTCAAGTTCGACCACCCGCCGAATCAGGGCCAAATCCTGCGGCGCGTAGCCCTCATGCACCAGTACCGTGATGCGATGCGCCAAACGATCAAAAAATTCCTCTAGTACAGCCTGTTCTTGGGGAGTAACAGGCAAATCGGCGCGATAGAGAGTCAAAAATTCTTTTTGATTTTCGTCACCGAGGAACAGGGTATCGCCCACATACGCATTGCCGCTGCGAACCACCCCCACCAGCAATGGGTCGTCTTCATCCGCAAAGTCCGCTCCCAAAATCGTAGCAAAGGTGCGCCGCAGCTTAAAATCTTCCAAGAGGACAATTTCCCCGCCGCTGATGCCGCCAGTGGCAATATCAAGGGCCATTTTTAGACCATCCAGCGTGCCGCGCTTTTTGAACAAGATCGGCGCTTTTTGAATCATCTTGCGGCGGCGGGCTTCCGGAATTGAGGGGTCAAAGCTGACCCCAATCCAACTCCCCAACCAATCGAGGGCGTCTTCCGGCGTGGAGCGCGGATCGGTCAACAAATACGCGGCGGCGATGCGGTCTTCCAGCGGCGTCAGGATACCCTCAAAATTATCAATGAAACGCTCAAGGAAATCCGGCGCGGTACTGGGTACGAGGTCAATAATCGGGCTGTTCAGGTCGTTTGGGCTGATTAGAATGCCCTCATCGGCATCTGGCGGGAAGGTGTCCTCATGATAGAGTTCAGGCAAATAGTGTGAGACATAGGAAAAACGGGAGGCATAGGCCCGCAGCGCCGCGATTTCGGGGGTCGTGCGGCCATCTCCGACCAGTTCCACCCATACCCGCAAAAATCGCCCATGCAGTGTGCGTACCTTCCGATTTGACCGCTGAATGAGGACGGTGAACAACCCGGCCCGATGCGGTTCGATAGGGCACGCTAACAGTCCTTGATGAAATGGCACTTCCGAGGGGTATGTGACCCATACGCCGTGTGGAAAGCCGGGCCGCTGTTCGTCCCCAAAAACATGGATATGCCAATCTTCGGCGGGCACGGTTTCACGCGGGTCATCGGAGGCAGCTAACCAAACCCGAATGGCACACTGGGGTGGGATAACGGCTTCCAGATAGAGGCGATGCCATGCGGTGTTGCCGCTCCCGCTGTCCATGAGGCGTTGATTGATGGCTGACCCCTGCGTCGCATACGATGGCAGAGACAAGGGATAGAGCGGTGAACTGCCCTCAAGCGTAGGATAATGTGGCGGCAGGCTAATGCCATTGAGCAAAGGGCCGCCATCATGCCTGCGTATGGGATAAAAGTCACCCACCGGGTCAAGCGAGGTTCGGGTGGTGTGGACTTCAAAAACGGGCGCTTCAGTGGGCAAATCCACTACGAGCACCGCGAGGGCTTCTTCGGAGACCCATTGGAGGCTATAGGGGTGATAGGCTTCGGCAAGCCGAATTGGTGGACGAAACATGCCGTCTTCAGTTAACAGACGCACCCGCCCTTGCCCGTCCGTGCCCCATGTCAAAAGGGCGACCTCTCCAACTGGGCTGCACGCGATTCCGGCGGCGCGTTCCTCAGCGGGCCACGACGCAAGGGCCAATACGATCATATGCGGCGGATTGGGGTTTTCATCGCAGGGGCGAAAAACATCTGGGCCATACGGGCCATAAGGTCGCGTTGGGTACGGCAGTCCTGTCACCCGTGCAAGCTGACGATTGGTGCGGTCAAGTGCCCAAACCCCGCCATCGGGTGCAGCCGCCAAGCGCCACGCCGCAAAACCCTCAACGCGAAGGGTAATTTCTTCCCAACGATCTCGGCGATCTTGCATCACAATCGCGCCGTCTATCGCCATGTATAACACGCCGTCATAACCAAGCGCCAAATCCGTTGGGGCGGCACTCGGCAGATAAATCGGCGTGGGATTAGGCAGCACCCCTACCCCAACCACCGCCGCCATCCCCTCCGACCATTGGGCGCGAGTGCCGTATTCATCAATCGTCTCCGGCACCAGTTCCAAGCGGCGGAGGGATTCGGGTTCACTCGCAAGCGAGGCGGCGTTCGTCAGCGGGGGCAGTTTGCGGCGGCTTTGCAGGCGCAGCATTCGCTCATCATATTCAACTGTCTCGACCAGCGTCCAATCACGCTCGTCGGCCAGCATCCAAAAACGCAGTCCATTGGCATCCATGCGTCAGCACACTTTCGGCACAACTGGGATGGCAACCCCATCCTCGGCAAATGGATTTGCAACACCGCGTAAATGCTGCGGCGGGTTTTCATCGGCGACCACCACCACTGACATTAGTTCGGGCAATTGCCATGACCCCAAGACCAGTTCTTGCAATGTGGAAGGAGTGGGTCGGGGCAGCATCTTCCAATCCTTGTTGGCTTTGTCCTCAATGAACAGATTTACACCCAGCACCGTATCCACACCGGGGACACGTGCCACCACGACTTCAAGTTCGCGGTCCCGCACATTGCGCCCCAAGGGCCACCCTGTCCCCGCGACGCCCCCCGGCATCAAAGGCCACAAAAATCGGCGCAGGGTTTCGCGGATATTGGACAACACCGCGTCCCGCCCAATCAGGCTAAAGGTGCTGTTGGTGCGTAGTTCCTCGTCTTCCTCATATTCACCCAAAATTGTTACGCCGACACTAACCCCCAATTTGATATATTCACAGCCAATCACATACATTTCCGTCGTGATGGGGCGGCGT
>JAIOHL010000012.1 GCA_019913005.1 Anaerolineae bacterium
CACTGGGGTGGTTGGCACAGGCGTCGTAGGGGTAACAGTGGGCGTTGTGCCTACCGGAATTTTTAAGACCTGCCCCACGTAGATAAGATTTGGGTTGCTGATATTGTTGGCTTGAGCGATGGCATACACTGTCACCCCATATTGACGGGCAATTCCGTACAGGCTTTCGCCTCGCTGAACCACATGTTGTGTAGGCTGCTGCCCACCATCTTGGGCCGATGCGAGACGGGGTGCAAGGATAAGGACGCTCACCATTATCGCCAACAACCCGATGGCGATGAATAAACGGTAGACACGTTGCATGGCGCTGGCCTCCTGAAGAGTTTTCGCAAAAAATCACAATTCGCTTTTAATGAATAATAGACTAACTTTACCCATAACGCCATTTTTCGCAACATGCTATTTATCCCCTGTTTGAATGTTATTTAAGTGCTAAAATTTTTTAGATGAGTGCCCAAGTGCGCTTACAATTATTAGGCAAGTGTTGTGATCTCCCACCAATTGATAAGGAATTTCTGTGCTGCACACTGATGACTCCACCCTAGAAGTCCGACCGCCTGTGCTGCGGATTGTCGAATTAGACCATGTATTGCCGCATGAAGAACACGATCTTCAACGTTCCCAACCCTTGATGCGTCGCATTGAGGCCTCTGGTATCTGGCTGCATCCACCGCTGGTTGCCCCCTTACCGGATGTCGAAAATAAATATGTCGTGCTGGATGGGGCAAATCGCTGTCATTCGCTCAAGCACTTGGGGTATCCGCATATTCTGGTACAAGTCGTGGATTACGAATCCGGCCAAGTCAAACTAGACACATGGAATCATGTCATCTCCGAATTGCCATTTTCGTCCATGCTGCCACTTATTAAAGATTTGCCTAATGTGGAGGTGCAGGAATCGGACATTTTGACGGCACGTGCAACGTTGGCCCGACGTGAAGCACTGGCCTATGTGGTCGAAATTTCATCCCGCATGGCCTATATTTTGACCACGCCCGACCTAAGCCTAAAAGCGCGTAATCGCCACCTGATTGACCTTGTGGATTGTTATCGCCAAGCCGGGAAATTAGACCGCCTCAACAGCCACGATCCCGGCCTTGTGCGCCAAATGTTTCCTACCTCAACCGCCCTGATTGTCTTTCCGCATTATGAACCTGCCGAAATTATGGTGGCGGCGCGTGACCAAATTTTGCTGCCCCCCGGCATCTCACGGCATATTATTCAGGGTAGGGCGATGCGTCTGAATTATCCCTTAGAGGCTTTGCGCGACCCGCATCTCTCAATCACCGAGAAAAACGCCGCGCTTGAAAAATGGATGATAGGGAAGATTTCCCAACGGGCCGTGCGTTTTTATGCTGAGTCTACCTATTTGTTTGATGAGTAGTAACTATTGGAGGCTGTCATGAAACGTTTTTGCTTATCGGTCTTGGTGCTGATGGCAGTGTCGTCGTTTCCATTGTCGGTGCCCAATCTGCACGCCCAAGAAAATAGCTTGCCCTATGCTACCTTTGCTGAATTCCAAACCGCCCTCGATCAGGCCGTCGCTAGTGGAGACATTGATCCGTTTTGGGAGACAATACTTGCCACTGGTCAAATGCCCTTCATATGGGATCATATCTGTGTTTTTCTCTATCGTGGGGATGTCAGCAAGGTTGAATGGCGTGGAGACTTCAGCGGCTGGGAAAGTACCCCCATGACTCTCGGTGAACAGCAGGGGGATACTGATTTATGGATGCTGGTGAAATTATTTCCTCTAGATGCCCGCCTCGATTACAAAATCGTGTTGAACGACTCCGAATGGATTCTTGATCCCCTTAATCCTTATCAGCAGTTAGGTGGTTTTGGGCCAAATTCCGAACTACGGATGCCGGAATATGTCTATCCAGTGGATACCATTCCACGTGACGATATAGAAAAGGGCACCCTCAGTGAGCAGGTCATTGTGACCAGCAGCAATATGGGCAATAAGAACGCCTACCGGGTCTACACTCCTGCCGATTACGCCAACCTCGACACCCTGCCCGTCATTTATGTCACCGACGGACACGAATATGCCAACGACCAGATGGGTAGCATGGTGACGGTGTTAGACAATCTAATTGCCGAGAGCAAAATTCGGCCCGTCGTCGCCGTTTTTATTGATCCACGTAATCCCGATAGCCCGACAATTAATCGGCGCGAATCCCAATACATTACCAACAGCAAATTCGGAGCATTTTTAGC
The DNA here is from genome assembly GCA_019913005.1 of Anaerolineae bacterium. Classification (GTDB taxonomy): domain Bacteria; phylum Chloroflexota; class Anaerolineae; order Aggregatilineales; family J027; genus CFX10. The sequence continues at coordinate 2,224 of JAIOHL010000012.1, forward strand.
AGAAGAACTCGTGCCAATCATTGACATGGAGTACAAAACGGATGCCCGCCCCGAAGCCCGTGCCATTCTCGGCACATCCCTCGGTGGCCTCAATTCAGCTTACATGGGTCTAAATCATTCGGATGTTTTTGGCCTGCTGGCGATCCAATCCCCGGCTTTATGGGTAGCTACAAGAGTGATAGACGCCTATGAAGAATTAGACCGCTTGCCCCTGAAGATTTTTATGAGTCAGGGGTCTTTTTGGGATGACATCGAAAACACCCGCCGCCTACGGGATATTTTTGAGGCTAAAGGGTATCCTATCATGTTTATTGAAACCCCCGATGGTCATTCATGGGGCAATTGGCGGGCACTGTTGGACGATCTGTTGATTTATTTCTTTGGCAACGAAAAAAACTGAGGAACACATGAGTCTTTCCGCGAAAGAAGTCTTATCCCAAACGCCTCTGTATACTGATGAAGTGATATACACCCTCATCAAACTGCCCGCCAGCGCGATTTGGGCGGGAGCAGGGGTCTTGGCAGATTTAGGCGAATCATTTAGCGCTCTAATCGCCGACAAAGATGAGGTCACGTTGGTAATGGCAATCGAGGCATGGCAGGAAGAATATTCCAAACGCCTGCCGGGCGCCGAACAGCACGGCGAATTTCGCCTCATCACGTTTGACATGATATTGGAGTTTTCACTGACAGGGTTTATGGCATTGGTCGCTACAATTCTAGCCGATGCTGGGGTGTCGGTGATCCCCCTCGGTGCGTTCTCGCGTGACCATGTGCTTGTCCCGGCTGATTCTTTTGAAAAAGCATGGGCCGCCCTACAAGCATCGAAGTAAGGATAAAAGCGCTATGACCATCAATTTTTTTGAGCCGGGGGATGTGCCGCAACCGCCCGACAAGGTGAAAATCGAACTATTAGAGGTTGAACCCTATCCCGATAAGTGGCGGGTCAAACTCCGTATCCATGTGACCCCATTTTTGCAGCGGCCCAACCTCGAAATTGTATTGTGGCGTGAAGATCGTCCCGTTGCCAATCTCAGCATCATCGAAACGATGCACCCCCGTATGGAATTTACCATGCACATTCGCGGGGTATCCGATCCAGCGGGTGAGTATCGTGTTTCAGTCAGCCTTTATTATCGGGATGAGATGAAAGAGGGCGAGGACGAGCCGCCGCCGCCCGTCCAAAAAGATGCCCGTGAATTGAAACTGACCATAAGCTGAATCAACCTCATGAGGAGGTCAGAATGTTAACCGATACCCAAATGCGCGAATTGCTAACCCGCTCAAAGGTCATTGCTGTTGTGGGCCATTCGGATAACCCGGGGCGTACCAGCTATCAAATCGCCCAATATCTGAAACGGGTGGGTTACAAGGTCTATCCCGTTAACCCCACCGTCAGCGAAATTGACGGTGAAAAAAGTTATCCTGATCTGGCCTCCGTCCCTGAACCGATTGATATTGTGAACGTGTTCCGCCGTTCAGAATATCTAGCCGACATCTTTGATGAGGCTGTTGAAGTGGGCGCGAAATCGGTTTGGGCACAGTTGGGTGTGGTGGATATTTTGCTGGAAGCCAAAGCCGAAGATATAGACTATCCGTTGGTGATGGATACCTGTATCAAAGTGGTTCACGCTCGCCTAGTACGCTAAATTCTCTCTGCAACGCCCAAAAATCCGACGCTAGTAGAGATCACCAATGCATTCGATGGATATGCAATTTGCCAAACCTATCAAATTCAAACATAGTGGCAAGCCAGAATATCGAGACAAAGTAATAAGTTTGGCGGTCTAGTGAAGGGCGGGTGACTATCCCAAATTGCTTTAGATAAGCAATGACTTCCTTTGGCGTCCAGTCCTCGACGTATTTCTTGAAGGCTTCTTTCTGCGAGGCCAAATCAATAACGACGAACTCCATGAGTATATTTCCTCAACGATTCTTCGCGTCGTAACCAAAAAACGCACGGGTCGCCCCCCATGCGTCTTTTGTTGGTATTCGCTCTGCTGGAGATTCCAGTAAGCTAAGATTATTATAACATAAATAGATGGCCCTAAAAGTCACGGGCTACGGCGTAGTGGGCCAGATCAAGCAGCAAATCCAATGCTGGTGACCATTCAACGCCACTCAACGCCGCTTCCGCTTTTGCCACATAATCCCGTGCCAATTCATAGGCTTGACGGGCCGCTCCGGTTTCACGCACAGCTTTGATGACCGCTTCGAGTTTGTCCGGGTTATCGAGGCTCTTGAGGAAGGCAATATCATCGGTAATGCCTTCATTCTGCAAATAGTACAGCACGGGCAGGGTAATAATCCCTTGCCGCAGGTCATTTCCGGCGGGTTTGCCCAATTTTTCAGTGGTGCTGACAAAATCCAGCGCGTCATCAATCATCTGGAAAGCCAAGCCGAGTTCACGACCAAATGTGCCAAAGGCTTGGACTTCATCTTCTGAGATATGCTTGCCCAGCAATGCACCCGAAACGGCTGCTGCTTCAAAGAGGGCCGCCGTTTTGCCATAGATGCGCTCGATATAGGTGTCCAGTGTCGGGATTTGCCATTTCGTCTGGGCCTGCAAAATTTCGCCACGACAAATGCTCACCAGCGTCCGCGAAAAAACCTTGACAACCTCAACATGATTGGCCTCTGCCGCCAATGCTGCTGCTTGGGCGAATAGAAAATCGCCTGTCAGCACTGTCACGCCGAGGGGCAGGGCGGTATGGAGGGTCGGAGCGCCGCGACGTTCTTTGGCGCTGTCAATCAAATCATCATGCACCAAAGTGGCAGTGTGCAGTAATTCTACCGAAGCCGCTACCGATAGTGTGGGATCAAAGGCAGCATTGACGATCCGACCTACCAACATCGTAATGGCAGGGCGCATCCGCTTGCCGCCATTCGAAATGATCTTATCAATGGCGTTATCCAACAAGGGATTGTCCAGAAAAGAGACGGAGCGGATTTTGTCCGTCACTTTTTCGAGGTCTGCCCGAACCCCTTGCACCCAATCTTGCCGCTGCAAGTGGGACACAGGAGCTTGTGTGTCAACAGCTATGTTACTGGGGGCGGTCATGTGAAGTCCTCTTTGGATATGAATTGTTCTCAGCATGGATGCTGCCATGCGAGAAACTAAGCTACCAGCAGTTGGATACGCTTGTGAACTATTGCACTAATTTACGTAATTAAAGTATACCTGAATGGTTACGGTACGTCAACAACTTTCAGAACTTTCAAAAAATATTGAAAGATGTTTTTCACAGCTAGAAAAGTTTTAAGCAGGCACAAATGGGTATAACCCCATCCATGCCTTTAAGTTACATTTACAACAGTGATTGTGGTTCAGGCTGATGAACTTCGAAGCGATACTCTATTTGGGCGCTGAGTTTGAGCATCCCATTGACCGAGCAATATTTCGTTTCCGAAAGCTCAATGGCGCGTGCAACGGCTTCTTCGCTGACGTTATTGCCCCAGACATGATAAACAATGGTAATGTGATTGTAGACGCGGGGATGCTCGTCCACCTGTTCACCCTCGACCTCGATTTCAAACGCGGTCACTTCTTGTTTCTTCTTTTTTAGGATACTCATGACATCCATCGCCGTGCAGCCCGCTAGCGCCAATAGCACCATCCCCAGCGGTGAATGACCATTATCATATTCCGCGAGATTTTCGCTTCCAGAGGCAAATGTGACGGGGAGGTGGCTTTTACCATCGGTATATCCCTCAAAAGTCATCCCCTGTTTCCATGTTAATTTGGCATTATGATCTGCCATGCGTGTGTCCTTTCGTAATAAATGCAGTGGCCCTAGCTCCACAATATTCGACGCTGCGGCCTTCTCAAATATTCCGCACTAGGACATTTATCACGGGAAAACATGCCAAATGTCTATTTCTAATGCCGGAAATGGCGGCTCTTCGTAAAGACCATCGCCATACCTGCTGCGTCTACAGCCGCAATCACTTCTTGGTCACGAATGGAGCCACCCGGCTGAATAATCGCTGAAACACCTGCCGCCGCTGCAACCTGTACGCCATCTGCAAATGGGAAAAACGCATCCGAGGCCAAGACCGCCCCACGTGCCCGACTGCCTGCTTTTTCAACCGCCAAGCGTGTCGCGTCTACCCGGCTCGGCAGACCGCCACCAATCCCAAACGTCATATTGATGCCTGCGATGACAATCGCGTTGCTTTTGACATGCTGGCACGCCACCCACGCAAATTTGAGTGCCTTAACTTCATCTTGGGTCGGACGGCGCTGGCTGACGACCTGCCATTCCGTACCTTCGGGATCACCTAAATCGCGTTCTTGCGCCAGCACCCCGCCTAAAATACTGCGAAACTCAATTCCCAGCTGGGTACTGAAATGGGGGATTTCTAAAACTCGGCAGTTTTTGCGTCCAGTTTCCAACATCCTTCGGGCGGCATTATCCACTTTGGGCGCAATCAACACTTCTACAAAGAGACTGCCCAACGCTTCAACAAATGCTGCGTCTACTGTCCGGTTGACCGCGATGACCCCGCCAAAAGCTGACACGGGATCGCTTTCCAATGCCGCCGCGAACGCCGCCGCTGTATTTTCAGCTACGGCGATGCCCGTTGGATTCAGATGTTTGACAATGACGACGGCTGCTGATTCTTTGGGGGGAAATGACGACACCGCCCGCCATGCCGAATCCGCATCCAGCAAGTTGTTATAGGATAATTCCTTACCCTGTAACAACATGCCACCTAATGGCCCAACCCCATCGTGTGCAGCATATAAGCCTGCCTTTTGATGAGGATTTTCGCCATAACGCAGTGATTGAATCTGCTTAACGCCAATCGTCAGCGAATCACCAAGCCCTGTTTCCCCCACTTCGAGCGTATCTTCGCCAGCAAGGTAGGTGTAAATCGCTGTGTCATAGTTGCGGGTATGGTCAAAGGCTTTGGCGGCAAGCCGTCGCCGTTCTTCCACAGATAGTTTGCCCTCTAATACTATTTTTTCTGCAACACCCACATAGTCTGCTGGGTCAACCAAGACCGTTACCCGTGCAAAATTCTTGGCCGCCGCCCGCAGCAACGTCACCCCGCCAATATCAATATTTTCGATGGCGACTTCCAATTTCACATCTGGTTTTGCCACCGTTTGCTGAAAGGGATAGAGATTGCACACTACCAAATCAATCGGGGCATAACCAAGTTCAGTTAATTCCTGTAGGTCTTTGGAGTGGTCTCGTGCCAAAATCGGGGCATGAATCGCGGGGTGGAGGGTTTTGACACGCCCCCCCAACATTTCTGGCAGCCCTGTTAATTGTTCAATCGGGGTCACGTGCAGACCCGCATCACTTAGGGCTTTTGCCGTTCCCCCACTGGCGACCAAATCCCACCCGATGGTGGCAAGGGCCTGACCAAGCTCAATAATTCCGGTTTTATCGGATACGCTGAATAAAGCGCGTGGCATGATTTATTTGCTCCCTATAAGAAAACAAAAAAGGGCGGTAAGTGGGCCGCCCCTTCGGTTTATTCGTTTACATCCCCATGTATAATAGGGAGTTCACCCTTTGACCATGAGACTAACAGTGGCACAGCGATGAAAATCGAGGAATACGTACCACTGGTGAGGCCGATCAGTAGAATTAGTACGAATTGGCGGACGGTTTCGCCACCAAACAGCACAATGGCGATCATGACGAACACCGCGTTCAACTGCGTGGCAAATGAACGGTGAATCGTCTCTAGCACACTGCGATTGACGATGAGTTCATAGGATTCATCACGGCGTTTGGGAATATTTTCGCGGATACGGTCAAATACCACTATCGTATCTTGCACTGAGTACCCAACGACGGTGAGTAGGGCGGTCAAGAATAGGGCATCTACTTCCCAACCTAAGATCAATCCCAAGATGGAGATTGCGGAAACGATAATCAAAATATCGTGAATCATGGCGATAATCGCACAGACCCCATAACGAACGGCATGAGGCACTTTGCGGAAGGCGATCCAGATGAAAAACAACACCACGATGGTGGCTACCACAATGGCGAGGAATGAGGCACGGGTGACTTCATCACCAACTGAGCCTGATACCTGTGAAGTTGAGGTGGCTTCCATATCTAGTGGTGCTACCTCGTTGTTCAATACATCCAGCAGTTGGGTAACTTCTGCGGCGCTTAGCTCTTCGGTGCGGACCGACCACCGACTACCTTCAGGATAGGTGGCTTCACCATCTTCCCGTTCAATCGCCTGTAGTTCTTGGACAATGATTTCATCAAGTCCAAAATCCTCAAGGGAGGTTCGCAGATTTTCTTCCTCAACCGCCTCAGTGAATTGAGCCGAAAGCAAAGTGCCGCCAGTGAAATCAATGCTGACTTGCAGCAGACTACCCGTGTCAACAAGGGAGAATCCCATTGCCGCAATACCAATACTGATTAGTATCGCCGAAAATATGTAATAAACGCGACGCCGTTCTACCAGATTAAACATAGTTTATGCCCCCATCAAGCGCTTATTGCCGCGCAGTGAGTCGCCGAATATGTCAAGAATGAACGAAAGGAAAGTCCGGGTAACGACCAGCGCAGTGAAGAGGTTAATCATTAACCCAAGCCCTAGTGTGATCGCAAAACCTTGTACAGCACTTGCTCCGAAATTACGACCAAAGAACCAAAGAATCGTGCAGATGATACCTGTCGAAAGGTTGGAATAGAAAATGGACGAGAAAGCTCGTGCAAAACCTTGCTCAACCGCACGTTCGAGTGGGCGCCCTGCTCGAAGTTCTTCTTTCATACGTTCAAAGATTAGAATATTACCGTCAACGGCTGTCCCAATGGAAATCAGGAAACCGGTAATTGCCGATAGGGTAAGCGTGACAGGGATGGTTTTATACAACGCGAAGTTGATAAGACCAAAGACGGACAAAGCTAAGACCGCAGCGATACCCGGTACACGATAGTAAATCAGCATGAATAGCAATACCACAATCACGCCGATGACCCCCGCACGAATGGAGCGATCAATCGAAATCTTACCAAGTGTCGGCCCAACGTTATCGAAGGCATCCACCTCTAGTGGCACAGGCAGCGCACCATAACGCAGTTGAGTTGCTAGGACGCGGGCGCGTTCGCGGGTAAAACTACCTGTGATCTGCCCTTCACCCGTCGTAATGGCCTGTTGAATATTCGGCGCAGAAATGACCACGCCGTCCAGTACAATTGCCAAGCGTTGACCGACATGACTGCTGGTGAAATCCCCAAAAATCTGATCGCCTTCTTCATTCAACGTAAAACTAATCGTCCACTGGGAAAAATTCCCTGCGACAGCCGCCGCATCTTTAAGGCCTGCTCCCGTCATCACGGTGGTAAATGCTGGGCCGCCGGGTTGACCATTCGTGCCAATCGGGAAACTTCCATCGGGGCACGGTCCGCGCTCGGCATTATCCTCTTGGGCAGGTGCTTCCGGTGTAGACGTGGTTTCGGGTGTCACTGCTTCGGTGGGTTCAGCAGTCGGTTGCTCCGTTGGGACTTCGGTTGGCTCCGGTGTGGCTTCAATAGTCGCCTCAGCCGTGGCCTGCTCTGTAGCTTCAGCCGTCACTGCTTCGGTGGGTTCAGTCTCATCTGTCGGCTCTGGGGTTGGTGTTCCTTCGCCACCCTGCGACAAACTGCTGCTACTGCTGCCATCCACCTTACCAAACGGACGTGGGTCAGGGGTTCTTTCTGTCGTGGGTTCGATGGTGGGTTGCACGTCCGGCGGCAGGGGGGTCGGCGTCAACTGTTGATTTTGAGCGTCTTGGGAAGTTTGTTGACGTTCCTGCTCGATACGCTGCTGTTCGGTTGTGAGAATGCACGCACCCTCATCAATCGAAGTCGAGATGCCGGAGAAATCCACAAATTCCAGCAACCCAGTGCCTTGCACAGTTTGGAGCGCCACGTCGCGGTCACTCACCCCCGGTAATTCGACCAAAATGCGGTCATTGCCTTGCAATTGGACGGTTGTTTCTGCCAAACCCAGCCCATTGACACGCCGTTCTACGATGTCTCGGGCCACTTCCATATCTTCACTTTCATATTGATCGGGGTCGAGTGCGGCTTTGAGGAGTACCCGTGAGCCACCTTGCAAATCTAGCCCCTGCACCACTTCAAAATCCCAGTCGGTATCCCCAATGTGGACACCGGGGCTATCGGGTAAGTCAATATAGGCGCATACCAGCGTAATTACGAGAATTACCGCCAGCCAATAACGGTATCCTGTCATAAAAAGCATTCCTTAGTGCGTATTCAAACGCGAGAAACGGACAACACAAATGTTACTTTAGCGGCGTGGAATGTTACCCCAAAACAAACCTGCCAACAAGGTTGCATGTCACCAAATTTCGACGCTGCATTTAAACGCGGCGCTTATTGCGTGGTCGTCGTGTCATCAACGCCACGTGCCATGCGAATATTATGGGCCAATTCATCTGGGTCAAATTTTTGATGCAGGGCCGCCGTCAAAATCTTGACCTCCACGCCCTCGGCAATCCGCAAAACGGCTGTGCCAATATCATCGTTCAACTCCACAACCGTCCCAATGATACCGCCGTAGGACACCACTTCATCGCCCACTTGGAGGGTTTGGACATACTGCTGATGTTTTTTGAAATCGCGCTGTTTGGGGAAAACGACCAGTGACCAATAGCCCACAATGAAAATTAGGATGATGGTCGCTGAAAAAATGAATTCCATCGGTTGCTTAAACTCCTCATGTAAAAAATCCTCGTGAATTATAACGCAAGCCATCTCGATTACTGCTAGATTTTGTGATACCATCGCACCCAAAATTCGTCTACATCATAGGGAAGTCTTTATGCGCGTGGTAACAAACGAGGCGCTAATTCGGCGCAATCGTAGTCTGGCACAAATCAGCCTTATTGTAGCCATTGGTGGCCTTGCTTTTAGTTTTTTGATCAGTAATCGGATCGCGGGTGAGGAATCTGCCTTTACCCTCAACTGCCTCGTTTTCCCGATTTTGTTTGGGATAATCATATTTTCTGTCCGCATGGCAAATCATTGGGTACGGGAACCCCTTGCATGGACATCTATTCAAGAGGGTGTACGGGGTGTGACCAATCAGGGCGTGTTATATCATTTTGTTTTCCCCGCTCGTCACGTCTTGATAATTCCACAGGGCGTCTATGTCTTGTTCCCTCTATTTCATGACCGCCCCATTATCGTCAAGGATGATAAATGGCGTATTCCGGGTGGAATGTTAACCGCGCTTGTCAGTTTTATGCGCCAAGAGAATATCGGCAACCCTATCCGCGATGCTCAATCCGAAGCGGCCCAACTCCAAAAATATCTGGACAAGCATTTGCCCGACAGTGGCGTCACGGTGAATCCGGTCATTGTGTTTACCCACTCCAACGCACGGGCTGTCTTAGAAGGTGAACAGAGTGTTCCAGTGGTGTTTGTCAAAGCTAAAGACAAGACCGAGCGCCTGACCCTGCAAGAATTTTTGAAGAATCAAAAAGAGGCCGGTCACGCAAGCCTGTCCTCCTCCCAAATCGAAGAACTCAACGAAGAACTGATTTACGCTTAGTCAACGGGCATGAATCCCTTGCGCTGGCAATTGATTTCGGCGAGAGCAGCCCTGTGGCTTATTCTCGTCGGTTTATTTTTTATGGCATTTGCCCTGCGCGTTTACCGACTGGATGCGGTGGATTTGCGGGGTGACGAGGCCTATACGGTCATGCTTTGGACGGTTACACCATTCAGCCAAGCATGGATGGAATTGGCCCGTCAAGAACCCCACCCAGTCGGAGCGTTTGTACTCTATTGGGCATGGACGGGCGTGGTAGGGCATTCCGTTTTCGCCGTGAGGATGTTGTCGGTTCTGGGTAATCTCGTAGGCATGGCCGTATTCGTCACACTGGCGCGGCGGTTCTTTAGACGTTGGTCGCTAGGGTTGGTGTTGGCCCTCTTATGGCTCATCAACCCTTTTTTTCTGTGGCACGCCCAAGATGCCCGTACCTATAGCGTCTTGAGCGGCCTTAGTCCCCTGTGTTTTTATCTCTTTTTGCGCCTCACCGATCAGCCCGATACCCCTTTCCGCAAGTGGATTCCATATATCGTAGTCCAGACCCTGCTGCTCTATCTGCATTATTTTGAACTGCTGTGGTTAGTGGTACAGGGCCTCTATCTACTCAGCCTCCGCAACCACACCCTCTTGCGCCGCGCCCTCAAAGCATGGGCCATCATTGGTGTATTGGCGATACCTATCGCCGTCCAAGCCTATTATTTGGTGTTTGTCAGCCAGTTTCAAAGCACGATTGTCGAAGCCGATTGGCGGCTGTTGTTTTCCAACTTTTTACCGACACTGTTGTTCGGGGATAATACGATTTCACTGGCGCTGGGTATCTTATTGGCGGTCTTGATAATGGGCGGCCTTGCCTACACAAGTATCAAGCAAAAGAGTCCTCATCTACGCCTCGTGTTTTTCTGGGCTGTTATCCCACCCCTGCTGTTATATCTCGTTTCCAAATGGACGAATCCCAATTTTCTCCCACGCTACATGATAACGATCACCCCGGCGCTGCTTATCGCCATCGTCGCTATTGTGGACAACCTACCCCCACCCAAATTTCGGCCCTATCTACTCATAGGTGTCACGATGGGCTTATGTGTGATCTCCTTGCATGAAATCAACGATTATTTTTTTAACGATCCCCCCAAGTCTCCTCGCTGGCACATCTTGGCGACCTATTTGGAATCCCGCACCACGACCCATGATGTCATCATGAGCGGTTCGGCTGATCCTGCCCTAGACTACTATTACAATGGCCCTGCTGATATTTACAATGTGCCCATCAGCGACGCCAACCCGGTTGACGAATTTGTGTGGTTGACCGATCACTACTCTGGTTTCTATTTGCTTGCCAGTGACCGCACCAGTTTTGCCGATGCCTATCTGCGTGAACATACCCAATCCATTTATGGCGATACCTATCCCGGTGTGGTGCAGTATCGTGATTGGGTCGTGCCGCCAACTGAAATTGAGTATCCTTTGGCGATTCAATTTGGGGATGTGGCTATTCTGCGTGGCTATACGGTGTTGCATGGGGCAGGGGACAGCATAATTATCTTGCTCTATTGGGAAGCCCTTCGCCAAACTGAAACTCAATACAGCATTTTGGTGCATGTCGTGACGGAAGTCAAAGAACCCGGCCCGCCCCCGACTGCGGTGTTAGATCACGGCATCGCCAATACCATCATTTCAACGACGGCTTGGCAATCCGGCGGCCTCTATCGTGACCCAGTGATTGTCCCGATAGACACTATCCCCCCCGGTCAATACACCCTCCGCATCGGCCTATATGAAACCGACTCTGGTATAAAATTGCCGATTGAAAATGCTGCCGCCGAATCCACCTATCAAGGCCGCTATCCCATCGGTGAAATCACCATCCGATAAAAATATCCCTCGCCCGAATATTGGGAGAGAGGGATATTTTGTGTGTCGAGTACGGCGGCAAGAAAATCGGATTTGCCAGTGTCTCGCTCCTCCTCTCTAAAAGCCTTTGAAGAGGGGGTTGGGGGGCGAGGTCGCCTTTCTACTGCCCGCCACGCAATTCCTTGAGACGTGTCTCCCATTTTTCAACCAGACGATTATAGGCCGTCTCGCTGATCTTGCCCTGCGCTAACTGCATATCGAGATTATCCAACAGCGCCTGAATTTCTTCGGGAGTTTGTGGATTCGCGGGCGCACCAGCAGCGGGGGCTTGTGCGGCGGGTTGCTGGGTCTGACCGCTGTTCTGCATCTTTTCCATCATCTGCTGCATCATCTGCATCATCATCATTTGCTGTTGACTTTGCATGGCCTGTTGCTGCGGATTCATCGCTCCACCCAACTGCTGCCCGATGCCAAATCCGATGCCTGCCCCTGCCAGATCACCTGCTGTGCCGGGGTTATTGGCGGCGGCGCGGGCCACATCGAGTTGTTCCATCCGGAAGAAGTCTTCCTTGTTGCCGACCAGATTCATCGCTTCTTCGCGGCTGATCTGCTTACGTTGGAACGGCTTGGCCTCAAACGCTTTAATCCGCATCCCAAGCGCCCTAAAGCCTTCATTCAGCAGCGCCAGTGACGCGCCTTCCAATTGGGTCAGCATGGCGTTGGCTTCTTGCTCATTTTGTACTTTCAATTGGCTCAGAATTTGCGCCATCTCACCCAGCAGCAGGGTTTGAACCCGTTCCTTGATGTCATCCAGACGCAGTACGGGTTTTCCGACCGCGTACTGCTTCACAAAGCGCACTGGATCATCCACCCCAATATCTACCACTCCGTTGCTCATCAACTGCATCACACCGATGCCCTGTGTCGTAAAAATGGTGACAGGCGGATTGGTGCCCCAGCGCACCTGTGGCAAATCTTTTAGATTCACATAATAGACTTCGGCAGGGAATGGATTTTTGCCATCGGTCACCTTGCCAATTAAGTTTGACAATAGTGGTAGATTGGCGGTGCTGAGGGTATGTCTGCCGGGGCCAAGCGCATCCAATACCTGCCCTTGACTCACAAACACTGCGGCTTGGCTTTCCTGCACAATACATTGTGACCCCATGCGGAAATCACCAGCCCCGGCCTGTGGTTCGCGCCAGACGAGTTCTTCGTCCGCCACATTGGGGTGCTGAACAACATCAATAATACGTGCCATCTCAAATTGCTCCTTACTTGCGAATGGTTTCTGTGGTGCGAATTATTTACGCGATGCCCTTGAGGATATCCTCACGCAAATCATAGGCGGCATTGGCCTCTTGCATCAGGGTATCCAAATTGCTAATGGCTTGGCTAATCCCATCATTGCTACTGACGGCTTTGCTTAATTGGTCGAGCGCCGCCCCGATAGATTCTACATAACGCAGCATGGCCTCATCAAAGGCATAGATATTTTCGAGTTCGTCTCCTCCAATACGCACCGCCGCGAAAAATCCTGAATAGCCGGGGGCGTCGGTGGAAATGCGATCAATCAAGGTCTGGAACTTGGTTTTGGCGCTTTTGGTGGCCGACATATACCCAATACCACCCCCACGAATCATATCGGTTTCGATGCTGGCAAGTTTGGTGAGCAGGGGTTTCAATTGACCCGCCACATGGTCACGAATGAGGCGGTCAGCCGTGCGCCGTGAGGTCATTTCCATGTAGCCCGCAAACCCCGGTAATTTGCCTGCCAGCCATGTGAATCCCCGGCGGTCTTTGACAATACGCTGATAGAGATCATCCATTATGCTTTTGCTCCTGAAAATTTAGTGACTGTTGAATTTCACGGAAAGTCTAGCCAAATGGGTTTGTTCAATGATAAAAAACAATGGCTACATTTTAGCATATTACAGGGTAGGCCATTCGACAATCCAAAGAATTAGGGGCTTTACCTGTAATCCCATCATTCCTGCAACGACAAGCACGTACAAAGGGGTTTGTTTTCGATGTCTCAGACTGTGCAGCAAGTGTTAGACCAATTAAACAATACGCTCTGGCTGGATGGCAAACGAGTGATCGTGGATGCCAAAGCCTTTCCCAATGGCCCGATTGATACTCTGATCCATCTGGCGGTATTTGGCAGCGAAGAAGAAAAAGCCATTGCCCGCTGGCTGATTTGGGAATCGGCCCTCGAATTGGGCGTCTATCCCGCCAGTATTCACGAACTGTATATGGCACGCGGACGGGGTGAAACACCCGTCAATTTCACCGTCCCCGCGATGAACCTGCGTGCGATGACCTATGATCTGGCCCGCAGTGCCTTTGCCGCCGCTAATGCACTCAAGGTCGGCGCGATGATTTTTGAAATCTCACGTGGCGAAATGCAATACACCGCCCAACGCCCGGCTGAATATGTCGCCTGCCTCTTGACTGCGGCGATTAAAGAGGGCTTTCGTGGCCCGGTCTATATTCAAGGCGACCATTTCCAAGTCAGCCACAAGAATTTCCTAAAAGACCCACAGGCCGAAGTCCAAACCGTCAAAGATTTGTCGGTAGAGGCCATCACCGCTGGGTACTATAACATTGACATTGATACCAGCACGCTTGTAGATTTGAGCAAAGGCACGTTGGAAGAACAGCAGTATCTCAATGCCCACCACTGCGCCGAAATCACCGCCTTTATCCGTGAAATCCAACCCGACGGTGTGATGATCTCCCTCGGTGGCGAAATCGGCGAAGTCGGCGAGAAAAATTCGACGGTGGAAGAGCTACACGCCTTTATGTCGCTGTATCTCAAGGAAGTTGCCAAATTGGGTGACATGCCCGGTATCAGCAAAATCAGCGTCCAGACGGGTACAAGTCATGGCGGGGTCGTCCTACCCGATGGCAGCATTGCCGATGTTTCGGTAGATTTCGGCACACTCGAACGCCTTAGCCAAGTATCCCGCGCTGAATATGGCCTTGCGGGAGCGGTGCAGCACGGTGCGAGTACCCTGCCCGAATCCGCTTTCGGCAATTTTGCGACTTCCACCGCCTGCGAAATCCACCTTGCGACCGGGTTCATGAACATGCTGTATGACCATGAGGCCTTCCCTGCTGACCTCAAAGCCGAGATGTACGCATGGGTGGACGCCAATCACGCCGAAAGTCGTGGCAAGCAGACGGTTGAGCAGTTCCATTATAAGGAACGCAAACGCGCCATTGGCCCATTCAAACAAAAGTTGTGGGGCTTAGATGAATCCCTACGGGCCACCTTCCGCGCTACATGGCAGGCCCGTTTTAGCTTCTTATTTCAACAATTGAACGTCGGCAATACCCTCGATTTGGCAGCGAAACACACCACCCCCGTCCTCATTCACAAGACCCTCGCTGATTTCGGCGTGGCGGAAGTGATCGAGGAAGACGTGTCAGACTTGGCGGATTAATCAATGCCGACGCGCTACCATATCACACCTTATGACCCGCAGGCTTGGCAGTCCGATGACGACACCATACCCAAACCTACCAGCGACCTGCATATTTTCTTTAGTGATTTTATGCGGCAAGCAAGGCTCGTCTGGCCTGATATGGGAGTACGTCCGCCGAGGGGTTGGGTAATCTATTACAATCAAGAATCTGGCGTAAGTGGCTCATTTTCGGGTGACTTATTCCAGATTCTTACCATTGAAGGAATAGATCGCGGGTTTGCCGAATTTGCGGTTTGGTATCGGACTTATATCCCGTCTCAATATCCCTTATTCTTGTTTGAAGAGGGAGATTGGGATAGGCTAGAGCTTACCAGTGAAATTACACAAGCGGACGTCAAAGCCTTTTTAGGTGTTGATGACTGAAAATCGGATTTCGGTTTGCAGTGGTAGCCCGGCCTCATTTCGAGGACATTGATTTTGTAGAGCCGGGAATTCTATTCCTCGGCGTTTAAGGATAGTGAACGCAACATGGGTGCAAAAGAACAAGGTGCAGACACAGCCACTACCGCCAATCGCTGGCAAGTTGTAGCGCGTACCCTCAATTTCATCACCTATCAAGGCGATTTACTGTTGATGAAACGTGCCATGCACAAGCGCATTTTCCCCGGTTTCTACAATGGGGTGGGGGGACACATTGAGCGCGATGAAGACCCCTTGACCAGCGCCCGCCGCGAGATTTTGGAAGAAACAGGCTTGCATATCCCCCAATTGCGGTTTTGCGGCAGTACCCATATTGACGCAGGTCAACCCACAGGCATTATTTTGTATATCTTTATGGGTGAGGCCGATTCGCGTGAGGTGATAGATTGTGAAGAGGGCACATTGGAATGGCTGCCCCTCGCGCCACTGCTAGCAAGCCTACAAAATGGCACGAATCAACTGCCGCTGGTTGAAGATTTGCCGATTACCCTGCCGCGCATTTTTGGCAAGGACGCGCCGCCCCTGCCATTTTTTGCCCATGTTAGTTATAACACCACCGACCAAATTATTTTCCGTGTGGCAGAGTAGTTATTCTTCTAGCAAATTACCAAGTGTTGGGCCAGTATCGGGCATATCTATCCAACCCGTTTCCTCGATATTGATCTCCGTAGTAGCCCGTCGTGCATCAAGCGGCAGATGAATGGTGAAGGTGCTGCCTTCGTTCGGGGTCGAATCCACTGTAATCGTGCCACTATGACTTTCGACTATATGTTTGACAATCGGCAGCCCTAGCCCAACCCCGCCGAATAAGTGTCCTTCATGACTTTCAATGCGTTCAAATCGTTTAAACAGGCGTGGCATAAATTCGGGCGGGATGCCGATGCCCTGATCGGTAATGTCTACCACAACCGCCTGACCTTCGGGGTAAGCCGCAATCAAAACTTCGCCCCCCTCCGGACTGAACTTCAGCGCATTATCAATCAGATGCCGGAACACCCGCACCATGCCGTCGTGGTCAGCCAGAATCGTCGGCAAATTTTCGGCAATCTCAAAGCGCAGCGTAGCCCGATACTCACTTAGATTGGGCGACAACTGCTCCATAACTTCGTCAAAGACCTCGCGCAAATCCACTTTGGAAAACCCAAAATCGAGCAAGTCCATCTCTTGCACAAACAACAAGTCATTGACCAAGCTGATAATGCGGTTAAACGAAAAGTTGATCTTATCAATCGCCATGTTCAACGCGGGGCCGGTCATCATGCCTGCCTTGACCAGTTGAATATAGCCTTTTGCGCCTGTCAGCGGGGTACGTAGTTCATGCGCCAGTGTATCCAAGAATTCGTTACGCTGTTGTTCTTGACGCTTAAGTTCGGCATACGCTTCTTCGACGATTTCTTTTTGGCGACGCAGCTCATCCATTGCCAGTTGGTCATTGGCCCGCATTCGGTTAATCATGGTGCGCACCAATGTCAACACCATGCGCGGGTTTTGCTCAATCGCCCCTTCAAAGGTGGTACGGTCTAGCTCCAAAATCGTGGAGGGCACAAGGGTTTTGACCGTCGCGCTTCGAATGGCATTGCCATGCAGCAGAGCCATCTCGCCAAAAAACTCACCCGCCTCCAAGACGCGCAGCAATCGTTCTTCGTCCTCACTCATGCGCTTGGTGATGGCGATTTGCCCGCTGCCAACCATATAAAAGGTGTCGCCGCGATCTCCCTCATAACACAAAACCCAACCCGCCGGATAATTTTTGATGAGGGCCAACCGTGCAAGATGGGCAATGACTTTTTGATCTATATTGGGAAAGACGTTGCTTAAGAGTGCTACTGGGTCAATCATGGGTCGCCTCAAATTTCTGCCCAAAGGGATGGCATGGAGTGTAACATGTGCCAATCAGTCGGCGCTACTCGTGGGTTAAAAAAGCGTTATACTGGTCTCCCAAAACACATGAAGGGGAATTGAATCTATGCGGTGCGTTGGAGTTCTCTTGCTCATTGGAATAGTGCTGTTGGTCGGCTGTGGAAACAAAGATGATGCGAATCAAAGCCAATCCGATTCTCCACGCCAGCGAACCCTTGCGCCGCGTGTGACCCCAACGTTTAGCGGCCCGATCAGCCTATCGTTATGGCATCCCTATCAAGGGTCAAATGCGGATGCCCTGCAATCTGCCGCCGCCAAATTTACCGAAGCGAACCCTACCCTAACTGTTACGCTGGAATATTATGCCTCCGATTCACTACTGGCAGATTATCAGCAAGCGGTTCGTCAGGGAGGTGGCCCGGATATTTTGGTTACACAGTCTGAATGGGTGGGGAGACTGGTCGAAAATCGTCTCATCTTGCCGCTTGGTACGGCGCTGATTGATGAAGTGGGCACACGCACCGATTCGCCACTTTTCCAGAGTCTAGATTATCAAGGTCAATATTGGGCCAGCCCGCTTACCGCCGATTTATTGGTGATGTACTCCAAGATTGCCGACATCACCCTCGTGCCGCGTGGCATTGATGATTTGTTGGTAGTTGCGGGGGAAAATGGCGTGGTCTTTCCAGCCGATCCCATGAACCTGCTGGGCCTCTATCCCTCTGTGGCATTTTTTGATGCTGGCGGGCGTCCGGTGGTGGATGAAGAGGGGTTGACAATAGTGGGTACGGTGCTGCAAACACTGGCTGCCAATCCGAATGTCACCTTCAGCGACGACCCCTCTGCTTTTGTCACGGGCAGTGCCTCCGCTTTGATTGCACCCGCCAGTCTTTATCCAACACTTTTCGCTGCATTGGGCGATCAACTGCGTATCTCGCTTTTACCGGAAGTGACAGCCGGAGTAGCGTGGCGGCCAATGCTTGATCTCACCCTACTCACGGTAAATGTCAATGTGACCGATGAATCGCTGCGGGCGGCCTCGTTGTTTATGGGGTATTTGATAAACCCCGAAGTACAGGCTCAACTTGCCGAGCAGGGCGATTTTATGCCGCTTATGAACATCACTTCAACGACGGACAGCGCCACCCGCTTGTACATCCAACAAATGCGGAGTGCCCAATCTACCACGCTTGACCCCGACTTCTATACCACCTTTTTGCCGAATTTCGCCAACCTCTTGACCCAGATGCGTCAACCCGATGCGGATATTCCGGCATTGATTGGGGCATGGCTGTCGGAATCGGCGACTCGGTAGGACAACAAAACCCCCTCCACCATATCATAATCTGGCGAGGGGGTATGACCGCGTTGATTATAGATTTTGACTACCCACCGACCTGCAAAATGGCAAACCCGGCTGGTTCAATGGTGAACTCAGCACCGTCAAGGCTGAATTTCTCGCTCAAAATCACGGTTGCGGTGGAGATGTTTGAGAAGGAACTTGTGACCGGGGCGTCGCTGAAATTAATCACGACCACGTTGTAATTGCCCGAATCCACATCCCCCAGTGCTAGGGTATAGAGATCATCCTCGCCTGCTGTGAGATCAACTTTGGTGGCAAGGCCGGATTGTATGGCAGGGGTGGAATTGCGGATTTGGGCAAGGCTGCGATAAAAATTCAGCAAAGAGGCTGGGTCGCTGTCTTGCTCCTCGACACTGATTAGGTCATCGGGTTCATTATAGCCATTGGCAGGCGCAAACCATGTTGGCATCCCCTCGCCGGATTCGCTGACATACCAATCCATCGGCTCACGGCGGTACTCATCCCAATAGGGCGCACCTGTGCCTTTGCTGCCGAACATGCCAATTTCTTCACCATAATAAATCATTGGCGTGCCGGGGGCGGTCATCAACAACACAGCGGCGGCACGGGCACGCTCAAAATCACCTTCAATTTCACTCATGACACGGTTGGTGTCATGATTATTGATGAACTTAACCAGATGTGCCCCTTCCGGGAACAATTTCGCGGAAGCCAGCATTGCTGTTTCGACTAAAGTGGTGGAGGATACGCCAACGAGCGCATTATCCCCATTTGCGTTGTTGTCCACTTCAACCGCGTGGTAGGTCGGGAAGTCGAAGACGGCGTTGAAGGCATCCCCTTCCAGATAGGGTCGTAATTCCGACGCGGTACGCAGCCATGCCTCGGCTAACAATAGGGCATCTGGGTTAACCTTTTCGATTGCGGTCCGCACTTCGACCCAAAAATTTAAGGGTGGCCCAACCGCCACGTCGCAGCGCAAACCATCAAACCCATCGGAGGTATCGCCATCATCATTCGGGTCAAGCCAATAGGTGGCAATATCTATCATATAGTTGCGGGCAAAACGGCTGTTATAGTTGATGAGGGGCATCGAATCGAGGCCAGCAAAACCGCGATAGTCCGTTTGGGCATCGTTCGTCCAGCTATAGAAGTTGCCTTGTGTGACCTCCGGATGACCAAATCGCTCTAGGAACATGGGATGCTGGTTTGACGTGTGATTGGCGATGTAATCCATAATGATATACATCCCGCGTTCATGCACAGCCTGAATCAATGCAAGTAAGTCATCTTTGGTGCCGAAATCGGGATTGACCCCATAATAATCGGTCACGTCGTAACCATGATAGCTGGGGCTGGGGTGGATAGGGGAGAGCCAGATGATATTCGCGCCGAGGCTTTGAATATAGTCCAGTTTCTCTTCGACGCCTTTTAGATCGCCGATGCCGTCGCCATCTGAGTCATAAAAGCTCCGCACAAACACTTGATACATAATGCCGTCACCAAACCACTGAGCGCCAAAAAGGTCTTCTTGAGCTTGGGTGGGGTGCGATGGGGAACTCAGCGCAAAGGCTGAGATGAGCAGTGCAATACAAAGGATACCACTGAGCAAATGTCGCATAAGCCTATCCTAACTAGCCTAAGTAAGAATGGCTCCGACTATACCACGAAAATAGGCGAGGGGAGGGGTAATCTTGTGACCCCCTCCGATTGATCGGGTCTATATGATGGTATGGCGTTTAGCGCGTTGTATAGTTGGCAGTTTGCGGCTGGCAAAGAAAGCCATCGCAGTAACCCCGCCAACAATGGTGATAAGCGTCAGGGTCGAGAAAACACCCCATAAGCCAACCCACCTGTCATGATCGTTGTTGTAATTGCCATAATAGCGTGGGCGTGCTGGCTCAACTGGAGCTTCTGGG
Source organism: Anaerolineae bacterium (assembly GCA_019913005.1). Lineage (GTDB taxonomy): Bacteria > Chloroflexota > Anaerolineae > Aggregatilineales > J027 > CFX10. Next base: position 22,626 of record JAIOHL010000012.1, read on the forward strand.
GCAGCCACATCTCCAATTGGGGCCTTAATTTCAAAGTCATCTGACCCCTCATCCCACGAACTATTGTCGTCACTGGCAATGGCGGCGAATCCTGAACAAACACACATGCACGCAAATACCACGCCGACCATGATTAAGCATAATGCAACTGGTTTTTTCATCATCTACTACTCCCAATAGCTGGTTGGTGCTCCTAAACTCTATACGTGGTATCCCTAATCGGGTTGCAGGCCGATTTTTGGGGTCTCTAGTTTAGAATATACGTTCTATAACTACAGATTATATAATGGATATTTGTGAATCCGTAACCATGGTTACGGATTCAACTTCGGCGCATATAATTTATAGCCATACTGGATGGGTTCTACATCCAAAGTCGGACTTGATTCAGAGGGGGGCAAATGCTACAATGACTAACATCAAGTGCCGTTGTAGCTCAATGGCAGAGCATTCGCTTCGTAAGCGAGAGGTTATGGGTTCAACTCCCATCAACGGCTCAACAACATACTCCATTGCGATGATGGCGAGGAGTAGGTGGATTGAGATGTGCAGAGAGGGTTATGGTTGGTGCAAGTAACCCCATCATCACCGCCGAAGGTCGCGCCAGAGCAGATGCCCCGAAAATTGAGTAAGGGTATCCGGGTTTGCCCGTTACAGCATGAATGAGTGCCCTACCTACTTGATTGGGGGTAGGGAACTAAGGTGGTACCGCGAAAGTAACAGCCCTTTCGTCCTTTAGCAATATTGTGACGGAGGGGCTTTTTGTTTGGATTTGAGGCGATTGTTCGGTAAGGTAATGGAGATCAGGTACGGATGTTTCGAGCAATAAGCAGGACGGCCATGAAACAAGACAACTGGCAACCCGCCAACACGATAGAGGTTGACCTCTGGTACAGCGATTGGGACGTCCAACTGGATCGTGAGGGGATGCAAATTCGGCGGTGGATGCGGGATCGGAATGTGACATCGGTTTTGGATGCCTCGTGTGGGCCGGGAACCTATGCTGTTGCTTTGGCCCAGCAGGGTTTCCAAGTCACTGCTGCCGATGGACGCTCACGTTTATTGGAGCAGGCCCGCGTCAATGCCCACCAATACAATCTGGCCCGTAAGATCAAATTTGTCGAGGCGGGTTTTCTGGAATTGCTGCAAAAAGTTGGCGGGGAGGGTCAATTTGATGCCGTCTTGACCAAAGGCAATGCTGTGCCTCGGTTGATTTCGGATGAAGATATTACGGCGACACTGGCGAATTTTCATCAGTTGCTGCGCCCCGGTGGTACGGTCATGATTGGGATGCAGGATTTTGAGCCATTTGTGGATGACCGTCCACGTTTTATCCCGATTGGCGTGGAAGATGACGATGAAGAATCGCCGCAGCAGATCAAATTTCAGGTCTGGGATTGGGAAGACGGCCCGCCGCTCATGGTCAAGATTAATCATTTTCTCGTTACCGGACGTGGCATGGATTACCTGACCTATAAACGCGAAGAACACTGTCGGGCAATTACGGCGGTGGAAATGCAGGTTGGGCTGCTTGAAGCGGGTTTTGAAAACATTGAGATTATCCGTGACCGCCTTGAAGTGGTCATGATTGCTACCAAACCACAATAGACCTCAATGGGAGATGTGAAAGGGGGTGATGGTGCATGTCACTTGTAGGAAAACCTAGCGATGACCCTGCGGTAGTCCGTTTAAGCCGATTTGATCGGGGTAGGGCGCTGTTGCATTGGCATGACCTTGCCCCACTGAGTAAAGCAATTCTCTAACGCTGAGGAACAAAAACCTAATGACCGAAAAACTGACCAAGAATTTCAATTTTCAGGAGGCGGAGAGCCGCCTGTATGACTGGTGGTGGCAGTCGGGCTATTTTAAGCCGGAAGTCGCCCCCAAAGATGCCGAGCCGTATGTTATCAGTATGCCGCCGCCGAACGTGACCGGGGCATTGCATAACGGCCATGCCATGTTTGTCAGCCTTGAGGACATGATGATTCGTCATGCCCGAATGAAGGGCCGCGCCGCGCTGTGGGTCCCCGGGGCCGACCATGCGGGGATTGCCACGCAGTTGCAGGTCGAAAAGATGCTACGCGATGAGGGCAAGAGCCGCGAAGAAGTGGGCCGCGAAGAATTCCTATACCGCACGTGGGAATGGAAAGAAAAGTACGGCGGGGAGATTCAAAATCAACTGCGTAAACTCGGCGCATCCTGTGATTGGGACAGAGACCGTTTCACGTTGGATGATGGTTTGTCTATCGCCGTGCGTGAGGCCTTCGTCCGCCTGTGGGAAGAGGGCCTGATTTACAAGGGTACACGCCTGATTAACTGGTCGCCAGGATTGAAAACGGCGGTCAGCGACCTTGAGGTGGAAGACAAGGATATTGAGGGCAAACTCTATTTCTTTAAATACCCCGTCGAAGGTGGGGAATATATCCCGGTGGCGACGACCCGCCCCGAAACCATCTTGGGTGATACGGCGGTGTGTGTCCATCCCGAAGACGAACGCTATCAACGGTTTATTGGCAAGATGGCCTATGTACCAATGCTGAATCGTGCCATTCCAGTCATCGCCGATGAATATGTCACCCGTGAATTTGGCACGGGGGCATTAAAGGTGACACCGGGGCACGACTTTAATGACTATGAATTGGGCCAAAAGCACGGGTTGGAGATTATCAGTATCCTCAATCGTGACGCCAGCCTAAACGAAAATGCTGGCCCCTATGCCGGGTTGGATCGTTTTGTGGCGCGGGAAAAACTGTGGAAAGATATGGAAGCGGCGGGGTTGACGATTGAGACCAAGCCCTATCCCATGATCGTGCCCGTCAGTCAGCGGGGTGGGGAGATCATCGAGCCGATGATTTCCGAGCAGTGGTTTGTCAAGATTCAGCCACTGGCTGACAAAGCGATTGCCGCCGTGCGTGATGGTCGTATCAAGATCGTGCCGGAGCATTTCGAGAAAGTCTATTTCCACTGGCTGGAAAATATCCAAGATTGGTGTGTTAGCCGTCAGTTATGGTGGGGGCATCGCATCCCGGCATGGGCGCACCGCGAAACGGGCGAAATCCGCGTGACCCGTGATGGCCCACCGGATGCTTCCGGCAAGTGGGAGCAGGACGAAGACGTGTTGGATACGTGGTTCAGCAGTGGGTTGTGGCCGTTTAGTACGCTCGGTTGGCCCAACAACAACCCCGATTTGCAGCGGTTTTACCCGACCCACATGATGGAAACGGGCTATGACATCCTGTTTTTCTGGGTGGCCCGTATGATCATGATGGGATTGTGGTTCACCGATCAAGCACCGTTTGAGACGGTCTATCTGCATGGCCTCGTGCGTGATGAGCAGGGCCGTAAGATGAGCAAGACGACAGGAAATGTGCTTGACCCGCTGGAAATCGTGCAGGAATTTGGGGCGGATGCCTTGCGGTTTACCTTGCTGACAGGCGGCGCTCCCGGCAGTGATATGAATCTGGCGATGAGCCGCATCGAACACAGCCGCAATTTCGGAAACAAGCTGTGGCAGATTGCAAGGTTCATTCTGAGCAATCTTGAAGACGATCAGCCGCTAGACTTACCCAAGCCTGCCGTGTTAGATTTGCCGAGTCGCTGGATTCTCAGCCGCTTGACTGAACTGATTCAAAATGTGGATCGGCTGTTTGAGGGCCATAATTACGGAGAGGCAGGACGCCAAATTCTCAGCTTTGTGTGGGATGAATTTGCCGACTGGTATGTCGAAATCAGCAAGGCCGCGCTGTATGGGGGCGATTTGGAAGCCAAAGCCAGCACACGTGCTACGCTCCTCTACGTGTTGGATACCTGCCTGCGACTGCTGCATCCCTATATGCCCTTTATCACGGAGGAAATCTGGCAGGCCATTCCGCACACGGGCAAAGCCTTGATTATCGCGCAATGGCCCATTGCCCATACAGAATATGCTGATGCCGGTGCTGAAAACGTGTTGGCAACTATCCAAGAACTCGTCATTGGTATTCGCAATACCCGCCAACAGTATGAAGTGGACCCGGCTAAACGGATTGCGGCGGTGATTGCCCCCGGCTCGATGCGGCAGGTGTTGGAAAATCACAGTTATGTCTTTGGGCGGTTGTGTAATGTCCATGAGGTCACAATTGCTGAAGATGGCGCACCAGCACCCGAAAACGCCGCGACGATTGTGGCGGCTGACGTGACGATCTATCTGCCGCTGGCGGGCATGATTGACCTTGAAAAGGAGCGTCAACGCCTTGAAGATGAACTAGCGAATCTGCTCAAGCAAATTGTACGTTCGCAGGGGACGCTGGGCAATGAGAATTTTGTCAGCCGTGCCAAGCCCGAAGTGGTGCAGCGCGAACGGGAGAAATTGTCAGACCTGTTGGCAAGTCAGGAGCGGGTGCAGTCGCGGTTGGATGCGCTCAAGAGTATGGCATAGGGGTACGGTTCAGAGATAAGTTTAAGAGGGGCGGTTCAAGGCGAACCGTCCCTCTTTTAGACCGCACCTTCGTTTCCGTTTTTCGTTGCAAAAAAGATGGTGCGTCCTGCCCGATGGGCGGCTTCTTTGACATTTGGATCGGTGGCGGATTTATATACAGCCTCCAATGCCGGAAGGGCGCGTTCGGCCTTTGCACCGAATTTAAGCAATTCTTCAATAGTTCTTAACAAAACTTCGGCCTGTCTATCTTTTAGGCGTGAGATGTGAAAATCTATCATTTTATCTTCAGAGCTTGCCACAATTCACCGTCCTGTGGAAATGCTTTGAACCCACTATTTGGAAATGGTTTCGTTTACACTATTGACAAGTATAGCAGGATTTTTTGGAGAGTCGCTATAATCTAGGTTTGAATTTGTGGATATTTTCATAATTTCTCAATTCAATTGGCTAACGCTATTAGATTATTTCCGGCGCGATGTTGGCAGTGCCAGACAACAATCTACAGACTTGTGAGGATGGGTGGGATGATTCAACAAGCGGTGATTTTGGCGGCGGGGCGCGGTTCACGGCTTCAGACACTTTCCAAAGATGTCAGCAAAGCCATGCTACCCGTTTTGGGGAAACCGATCATGGTACGGGTGATGGATCGGTGCTTAGAGGCTGGCATTAAGCGGTTTGTGGTGGTGATTGGGGAGCAGGAAGGGGGTTTGGCATCCTATCTCAGTCATTCGTGGTATCCGCATACCGAAGTCAAATATGTGCTGCAAATTACCCCGACTGGTTCGGCAGATGCGTTGGCGCTGGCGGGCAAACAAATTGAGGGCGATTTTCTGGTATTGGCGGCGGATACCCTGCCTTTGCCCGACCATATTCCCGCCCTCATCAAACGGTTTAACGACACCAAAGCGGATATGGTCATTAGCGTGACCACTGCACCTGCCGCTGAAATTCAGCAGTCCGCCGAAGCAACCCTTGATGGCGATTGGGTGATGCACATGGTCGAAAAACCTGAAACCCCCACCGGAAATCAATTGGCGTTTATGGTGTATGCCGCTAAGAAGGAATTTTTGAATCACCTCTCCAAAGTGACTTTTTCCAACCGAGGCGAAAAAGAACTGATTAGCGGGATTCAGCAGTTGATTGATTCAGGCGGCAAGGTGGCCTATCAATCGGCCCCTCAGCGCTACCATTTTATGAAGGATACTGACCTCTATAAAATCAGTCGTGCCTATTTGGACGAAGGCCGCGACGCCCATATTCTCAGTGAACTGCCCGGCTCGGTGACGATTATCCCGCCGATTCGCATTGACCCCGGTGTGGTGGTCGGGCAAAAAGCCAAGATAGGCCCGTATGTCTATCTGGAAAGCGGTAGTTCAGTGGGTGAGGGTGCAACGGTGGTGGAATCGCTGGTGCTGCGAAATTCGGTCATTCCAAAGGGTGAGGTCTGCAAGCGCCAAATCATCAGTCGCACCAATCGGATTTCCGTTTAATCGTAGAAAGCCAATTTTAAGAGAGCAGCTACAATGTCTATCAATCGAGAACAGGCATGGAATATCGTCACGGAGTTTGTGCAGTCGGAGAGCCTACGCAACCATATGCGCTCAGTCGAGGCGGCCATGCGAGCCTATGCTGAGAAATTTGGCGAAGATGTCGAGACGTGGGGGGTGGTGGGTCTGCTACACGATTTTGACTGGGAGATTCACCCTGATTTGGAACGACATCCGATTGCCGGAGCGCCCATTCTGCGTGAACGGGGCGTGGCGGAAGATATAATCCAATCTGTTTTGAGCCATGCTGATGAACTTAAAATCCCGCGTGTGAGCTTGCGTGACAAAACCCTGTACGCAGTGGATGAATTGACGGGGTTGATTACAGCAGCGGCGTTGGTGCGGCCCTCGAAAGATATTCGGGATGTCGAGGTGAGTTCGATCAAAAAGAAGTGGAAGGATCGCGCTTTTGCCGCCGGGGTCAACCGCGAGGATGTTGAGCATGGCACGGCTGACTTGGGTGTGGATTTGTGGGACGAGCATGTGCCGACTGTCTTGAAAGCGATGCAGGCGATTGCCGGGAACTTGGGTTTGGATGGACGCCTAGCCAAACCAGTCGAACCCGCGAACTAATAATTCGCCAAGTCGGTAGAAATGGGTAAAATCGGGGAGTATTCATTTTTTGAACTTATCTAAAGACTGTCGCTATGCACCTACGTCAACAATATGATGCCCACCGCGAGTCGTTGAAGTCGGTATTGGGAGCGCCGCCAGACGAGGCACCTCTCATTCCGCAAACGCTACAAGTCGAAATCTTGGACGGCTATCGGCGGGAAAAAGTTCGCTATCAGGTCACGACCAATCAATGGGCGTATGCCTATGTTTTGATTCCGCAGGGGACGCCTCCTTTTCCAGCGATGGTTTGTCACCATCGGCATAACCGTGAATGGGCCATCGGCAAGAGTGAAATTGTGGGTATCAAAGGCGATCCCAATGAGGCGATTGGCGTTGAATTGGTCAAACGCGGCTATATGATTCTCGCGCCGGATGCAATTGCTTTTGAGGAGCGTTGCCCCAAAGAAATTGACCACCATGACGCACTGGCGGCCTATGAAAATAACTTCCGTGAACTAGCCGTGCGACTGTTACGCGGTGAGACATTGTTGAAAAAAGTGATCTGGGATGCCACACGCAGCATGGATTATCTGATGACCCGTGAGGAAGTGGATAAAAAACGGGTGGGGTATATGGGGCACGGCTATGGTGCGAAAATGGCAATGTGGACAGCCGCGATGGATGAGCGGATTGCGGTTGGGGTGGCGCATGGCAGTGTTGGCAGTATGCACCGCGCCCTCAAAATGGGCCATATGGTGCAGTTTGAATTCGCCGTGCCACGTTTGCTGCAAGTGGCGGATTATGACCGGATTTTGACCCTGATCGCCCCGCGTCCGTTTTTGCTTTCTGCCAGCAAAGATGACCCAGACAGCACCGACGTAGTGGAAGTTTTTGAAAAAGCGGAACGGGCCTATGCTCGAATGGGGGCCAGCAGCCGCCTGACTTTGTATCATTACAATCCACGCGACGGAGACGGTTGGTTTACCTTGCAATCGCGGCATCGAGCTTATGATTGGCTAGATAATTGGCTGAAGCCGTACTGAGCCGAATGCTTGATAGTTAAGCCATCTGAGATAAGCATCTATTTACCCACGTTCATATAATGTTCACCTGACGACGGCGGAACAGCCATTGTATTGGGTTTTGTCGGACTGCTATAATCCCCGCCTTGATTAACTTTGAAACTGATTGAACACGCATGGCAAGCACACGAAATAATCAACGCTGCCCAAATTGTGGGGCGAACAATCCCGGTAATGTGGCTGAATGCCTCATTTGTGGGACGCTGTTGTCTTCCCGCAAGGCGGCTCCGCCAGCCTCTGCCCCTGAAGGCAAAAAGGTCAACTTCAAAGTGGCCTATAACCCAGACGAGGGCGAAGATGATTTGATGGTGCGGGGGATATGGAACTCCCCCATAGCGACGATTATTGGCTTGCTGCTGTGCCTATTGGCGACGGGTGGGGCGATTGTGGCGGGGGTGATGTTTATCCCTGATGATGAAAAAAGCGAAATGCCCCGTGCCGAGGTGTTGACCTCTGGGACGGCATTTACCGGGACACCCGAAAACTCTCCAACGCCCGCGCCAACCGCCTTACCGACGAATACGCGCCCCGCGCCGCCGCTTTTGCCGACAATTACCGTGACCGCATCGAATACGCCGGAGCCGACACCGTGTACCAAAATTGCCGCAGCGGGGGATACTCTATACGGATTGGCGCAGGAGTGCGGACACCGCCATTTTGCGATCGTACAAGTCATTTTGACATTAAATCCCCAAGTTGAATGCGAAAATTGTCTGGCGCAGGGGGATTCAGTGGTCATCCCGTGGCCGACCCCCACCACTGACCCGAATGCGGACACGGGGGCGCTGCCTGCCGGAGAGGGCGACAATTCAACTGGTGATGTGTTGGCGGTGGCGCAAAATGGTAGCGGCGAAACAGCGTCCAACGAATTTGGTACGCCGGATGCACTGGCGACCTTGTTTGTCGAACCAACCCTGCGTCCGGGCTTGGCTTGGCATACTATTCAACAAGACGAGACGCTCTATGCGATCATCAGTCTTTACAATGCCGATGCCAAAGTGATTGCCGACCTGAACCCCGAAATTGAATTTTTGCAATGTGATTATGGGGAAAAATTCGGCGGGCCAAACTGCTCGGTGTTTTTCTCGATAGGGCAGCGGATCCGTGTACCTGTGCCGCCGCCAACCGCTACATTATCACCAACACCCTCGGGCAGTGAAACCCCAACACCGACCATTACCCCAACGTACAATGCGCCGCAGCCGTATCAACCAGTTGAGGGTGCTTCTTTTGATGATGATAGTTTGGTGACACTGCGCTGGACGGCGACGGGGACGTTAGACATCAATGAAAATTACCTTATCACGGTGACAAATCTTGATACCGATGAGACATTTCGCGCCCGCACCCGTGACCAATTTCTGATTTTGCCGGAAGATTGGAAACCGGGTGGGAGCAAAGTCCAAGATTTTGAATGGATGGTTGAGATTGCTGTTCTTGATGGTGACCAAATCGTTTCTACGCGCCAACCCACTGCGCCACGTCATTTTTCGTGGGGCGGCTGAGGCAAAGGCTGATGTTATATGACACGGGGCTAAAGCCGCCGTGCTGAATTTAAACTTAAGGCAGAGCAACCCCTATATGGTTTCTGCTAGAAGGATGCTTATGCAGAAAAGATTATGGATACTGCTGCCAGTATTATTGCTGGCGGCGTGCGGCAAAAATGAAGAACCCGAAGCGACTAATACACTTCCTGCGCCAACGCAACCCCCGACAGTCGAAATTGTCATGGCTCCATCCAATACACCGGGAGGGCCGACGCTGACACCTTCACCGACCTTTCCAGTGACGGCAACCCCCCATCCAACGGATTTGCCACCTGCCGCGCAACCAACGGCGACTATTACGCCGCCGCCCCCGCCTTATATCACGACTATTGCAGCGGGCGATACCTGCGGGAGTATTGCGGTGCGGTTTGGGCTGGATGTGGTGAGCGGCGCCCGCGCGATTATTGACGCCAATGGCCTCAACAGCCGCTGTACCAATTTGCCTTCGGTGGGGGCGCAGATTATTGTGCCACGCCCGACCTTGATGCCTACCCAGCCGGGGCTAGACCTAACGCAGACACAAATCGCAACTTTACTGCCAACGGCATTGCGGCATGTGACACCGTATGCCATCTATGAATACTGCCCCCAAGAGGACGACACACTGACCAGCATCGCACTCAACAGCGGGACTACGAATCAGCGCATCTGTGAACTCAACCCCCTGCCGGATGGGATTGATTGCAGTGGGTGTGATTTTAGTGAATCAGCGGTTGGGTATTGCCCTGTGCCGCCAATTATCAGCCCATTCAACTGCCTAAATGTCCCCGGCCCAACACAAACACCCACCCCGACAGCGACCTTAAGTGGATCGGAAACGCCAACCGCCTTGCCAACGTATGTACCGCCGCGTCCCCTCTATCCGCAAGATGGGGCAACACTCACCGGGCCAATTTTGTTGAGTTGGTTGTCGGTTGGGGAATTAAATCCGGGTGAGGTCTATGTGGTATCACTGGCGGATGAAACAAGCGGACAAGCGTTTTACATCACGACGCGCCAAACCAGCGCCGCCATTCCATCTATTTGGCAGCCTGCCGCCGGGCAAACCCGCAATATCGTCTGGTCGCTGGAAGTAGCTGTGAGAGACCCGAATACCGGGATGTACGTCCCAGTATCCGGACGGTCAATTAATGCACGCTTTGTATGGCAGGGGGAATAGATCGGTGATTTAGCTCCAGACCGGGAAGCGATCCCCCACAACGGCACCTTTGGGAAGGGCCGAATCAATCAGGGCCAATTCGTCGGCGGTCAGATGGATAGCCATCGCGCCGACGTTTTCTTCCAAATAGGTGCGACGTTTGGTGCCGGGGATGGGAATAATATCCTCGCCTTGAGCCAAGACCCATGCTAGAGCCAATTGAGCCGGGGTACAGCCTTTTTCAGCAGCCAAGTCTTCCAACTGGGCTACCAATGCCACATTTCTTTCCCAATTTTCGCCTTGAAAACGGGGGATGCGATGACGGGCATCATTCTGTTCGAGGTCGTCGGTCTTTTTGATCTTGCCAGTCAAGACACCGCGCCCCAATGGACTAAAGGGCACAAAGCCAATTCCTAACTCACGACATAGCGGCAAAATTTCATTTTCGACATCGCGGCTAAACAGCGAATATTCGGATTGCAAAGCCGCAATGGGATGAACAGCGGCGGCGTGGCGAATTTGTTCGGCATTGGCTTCTGATAGGCCGAGGAAACGCACCTTGCCTGCTTTGACCAATTCAGCCATCGCCCCGACGGTTTCTTCGATAGGGGTGTTGGGGTCAACACGATGTTGATAGTAGAGGTCAATCACCTCGACCTTGAGACGGCGCAAGCTGGCTTCCACCGCAGAGCGGACATATTCGGGTTTGCCGCTGATACTGCGGCTGGTAGTCCCTTTTTCGCGCACGATGCCAAACTTGGTGGCTAGGAACATCTCATCGCGGCGGCCTTGAATGGCACGTCCAACCAATTCTTCATTGTGACCGATGCCATACATATCAGCGGTGTCGAGGAAGGTGACGCCGAGATCGAGGGCACGATGAATGGTGGCGATGGATTCGGCTTCATCGGCTGCCCCATAGAACTCGGACATGCCCATACAGCCCAAACCGAGGGCGGCGACTTTGACTCCACTATGACCCAACGGGCGTTGATTCATGCTGCTGTTCCTCCTGCAATTTTTGATAGAGGACAATCTTGTATTCGATCACCTTCAGGTACTCCTGCAACAAGCGCAGTTGCTCGGTGACAACGGCATGATGGCTTTTGAGCATGGCCTGACGTTCGGCCAATGTACTTTGACCCTGACGCCGCAGTTCGGCATAATGCTGCATTTCGCGGATGGGCATTCCGGTGGCGCGTAGCTTGTTGAGAAACTCGATTTCCCGGATGGTGTCATCGGTATACCGACGATGCCCGTTGGCGGCCCGAACTACCGAAGAGAGCAGGCCGATGCGCTCATAGTAGCGCAGGGTATGGCCGCTCAATCCGGTTATTTCAGCAACTTGTTGAATGGTGTACGCTGTTTTTGTGCTCATATTTCACAGTCTACAACTTTGAGCGCACTCTAAGTCAAGGGGCGGCGATCACCCATTAATTGGCAGGGGTTGTTTCCGCAGCAGGTTCGGTTGCTTCGGGCGATGGGGTGCGCGGATCGGGGGTTGCCTCGATGGAGGGCACATTGACCGTTACACTGCGGCCTTTTGGCACGTTGGCGATGGTGCCTTCATCAATATTGTAACAGCGCATCCCATTTTCATCTGGCTCGGAATTAGTGTCGAGAATATACGAATAAACAGTGTTGGGTTCAACTTTGGCTGAAGTACGCTGACCCGCTTTGGCCTTGAGGGTAATCATTTCGCCATTCGATTGATTGGTCAGGGTAAGTGTGACTTCGGGGCATTGACCTGTATTATCCAAGTAAACTAGGGTGTCGTCCTCACCTTGTTGGAGAAAAAGGAAAGCCGCCGCAATAATGACGACCAAGACGAGTCCAATCAATACCGCCGCCAAACCAATATATCCCGTAATGAGTTCCTTCAAATTTTTGGCTGATTTATTTTCCAACTGTACATGACTCCTTCAAAAAACGACGATAAAGCGCTGGCATTTTAGCGATGTGCGGCATGGTTTACAAGAGGTGGTAGAATTGCCTCAATATCTCGTTCCACTCCCCACTGTATATTACTGCGGGACAGGGTTTCTTGGTTCATCACACGAAGGAAATAAATAATGAGGCGGGCGGTTGTTTTTGATGAAACAGGTGTGCGGGTCGTTGAACGGGCGATCCCAGCATTACAGTTGGATGAGGCACTTATTGAGCTAAGTGTGGCGGGGGTATGCAGCACAGACTTGGCGCTGACACGCGGGTATATGAATTTTCGGGGTGTGTTGGGTCATGAGTTTGCCGGGGTTGTGACACAAGGACCAGCCGAATGGGTAGGGCAGCGGGTGGTGGGGGAAATCAATATCGCCTGTGGCAAGTGTGACTTGTGTTTGATGGGAATTCCGACCCAATGCCGCAATCGCTATACTTTGGGGATTTCGGGGAATTATGATGGGGCGTTTGCAAACGTATTTAAACTGGCGGTGCGAAATTTACATCGTATCCCCGATAATGTCCCCGATATTGAAGCGGTTTTCACCGAGCCACTGGCGGCGGCGTGCCAAATTTTGCAGCAAGTCCATCTGCGCCCAACCGAACCCGTTTATATCTTGGGGGTGGGTCGCTTGGGGATGTTGTGCGCTCAGGTAGTTCATCAAGCAGGAGTGCCTGTCATTGGGATTGTGCGACATGATCGGCAAATCGAGTTGTTGGAAAAATGGGGGATAGAGTCGTGGCGGCGTGAGGATGTTCCGGATGCCCGTGCCTCAGTCGTGGTAGATTGTACGGGGAATGCGGCGGGGTTTGCGGAGGCGCTGACGTTGGTGCGCCCACGCGGAACGATTGTTTTGAAAAGTACCTATGAAGGCATTCCACAGGCAAATTTGAGCAGGGTGGTGGTGGACGAGATTACGGTAGTAGGCAGCCGGTGTGGGCCATTTGATGTGGCACTTCGACTGCTGGCCCAAAAGCGAATTGATGTGTTGAGCATGATTGATGGCGAGTATGCCCTTAGTGAGGCTCCAGCGGCGTTGGCACGGGCGGCGCAAGGCGGCGTCTTAAAGCTGCTGCTGCGGCCCTAATAGGCATCAAAAGCAGAAGATTGACCAGTAGCAAGCCCGCTGCATGAAAGTTGGGTGTAGGGGAGGGCGGCGACCACGTAGGGTAGACGTTATCACCCCGGCTATTGGTCAGACGTGTTTTCTGGCTGCCGTCCGCCCGCATTCGGTAAATCTCAATTTCGCCTTCGCGCTCTGAGACATAGGCGATATAGCTGCCATCGGGTGACCATGCAGGGACGGTGTTGGCTGTGCCCTCGTGGGTCAACTGCTGCACCTCTGAGCCATCCACGCGCATTTTGTAAATTTGATAGACTCTGCCGCGATTGGAGGCGAAGGCAATCCATTGACCATCGGGCGACCATGTGGGGTAGTAGTTGAACCCGCGACTGTTGGTAAGGCGCTGTTCATCGGTGCCATCAGGTCGAATGCGATAAATCTCAGGTGCGCCGTGACGTTCTGAAACAAAGGCAATCCATTGACCATCGGGCGACCAAACCGGATTGCGGTTGGAGCCAAAGCTGTCGGTTAGACGATATTCTGTGCCATCGGTGAGATTCATGACGAAAATTTCGGCGGTGCGGCCTAAACGATTCGAGGCATAGGCCATCCATTTGCCGTCGGGCGACCAACTTGCACTGCCATTGCCGCCTGTAAGGGTGGGGGTGATTTGTTCGGTATCGCCACCAATAGCGGGGACTTTGAAAATTTGAAGGCTGGTCGTACTCATGGAGGTAAAAGCAATCCAATCGCCATCGGGTGACCAACTTGGGGCCATACGGCGGGTTGGGCCAACGGTCAACTGCTCGACAATTTTGCCATCGGCACGCATTCGATAAAGCTGCTGATCGAGGCGTTTGGTGCGACTGGAAAGGAAACCAATCCAGTAAGACACGGGATGATCGTTTTGATGGATGACCAAATTGAGAGTGACAAGCGATAAGGACAACGCAAAAATGACGCTGGTCAGTTTGGCTAGACGACGCATAATGTCAATATCCCACTACACACTTTTTTAGATTGTATGCCAATTCGGGATAAATTCGGCCATTCTATTTCTGCCCACATATAAAATTTATCTAATAATTATTGAATCACCTTGACAATTTGGGCGTAATTTCGCTACCCTGTGGTTTCATTTATTTAGTTATCTTTGCAGCAACCCATAGATACCTGTAGATAATTCGAGGACATCAATGCGACGATTGGTTATTGTTGAGTCGCCAACTAAAGCGAGAACCATTAGCAATTTTTTGCCCAAAGGCTATGATGTAGAAGCCTGTATGGGGCATGTTCGGGATTTGCCCGCCTCGGCCAAAGAAATCCCTGCTGCCTATAAGGAACAAGCGTGGTCGCGGATTGGGGTAGATATAGAACGGAACTTTGAGCCACTGTATGTCGTGCCGAGTGACAAAAAAAAGGTGGTCAAGGAACTGAAGGCCCGGCTTAAAGATGTGGACGAACTGATCCTCGCCACCGACGAAGACCGGGAAGGGGAGAGTATCGGGTGGCACTTGACGGAAGTGTTGAAACCCCAAGTGCCGATTCGCCGAATGGTGTTTCATGAAATTACCCGCGAGGCGATTCAAGAGGCACTGGGCCAGACCCGTGAGATTGACCAGCAGTTGGTACGTGCCCAAGAAACACGCCGTATCCTTGACCGTTTGGTGGGGTATACCGTATCGCCGCTGTTGTGGAAAAAAGTTGCCAGCGGTCTTTCGGCGGGACGTGTGCAGTCCGTCGCCATGCAGATGTTGGTCAAGCGTGAGCGGGAGCGGATTACCTTCCGATCAGCGACCTATTGGGATTTGAAGGCGTTGCTGGAGGCGAATAGACAAAAATTCAGCGCGGTGCTGATTTCAGTAGGCGGACGCACGATTGCCAGCGGGAAAGATTTTGATGAGACCACCGGGCAGTTAAAGAAAAACGCCAAAGTGCTGCTGTTGGATGAAAATGCGGCTAAGACCTTACGTGACCGACTGCTCAAGGGTGAAAATGGCAAGCCGACGGTCTGGACGGTGATCGAGGTCAATGAGCGAGTACAAAAACGCCGACCTCCACCCCCCTTTACCACCAGCACCTTGCAGCAAGAGGCTAATCGTAAACTGCGCTTATCGTCTAAAGAAACCATGCGGGTGGCCCAGCGGCTGTATGAGCAGGGCTATATCACCTACATGCGTACTGACTCGGTGACACTGTCATCAGAGGCGATTCATGCGGCCCGTAATGCGGTGCAGCGGCGCTATGGCAAAGAATATTTGAGTGACCAGCCGCGCCAATACTCCACCCAATCGAAAGCGGCACAGGAAGCGCATGAAGCCATTCGCCCTGCCGGAACCCAGATGATGACGGCGGTAGAACATGGCCTATCGGGTACGGAAGCCAGCGTGTATGACATGATTTGGAAGCGTACTATTGCGACCCAGATGGCCGAGGCGATTCTGAAATTCAACACGGTTAACATTCAGGCACAGGACGCGATTTTCCAAGCGACGGGTAAGGTCATTGAGTTTCCCGGTTATTTCCGGGCCTATGTGGAAGGGTCAGATGACCCCGACGCGGCGTTAGAAGATCAGGAAATGATTCTGCCGCCACTAAAACAAGGGGATGTGGTCAACTGTAAAGATATTGAAGCCTTGAAGCATGAGACCAAGCCGCCCGCTCGATATACGGAAGCCGCGTTGGTGCAGGCGTTGGAAAAAGAAGGGGTGGGACGACCCAGCACCTATTCTACGATTATCAGCACGATTCTAGATCGGGGCTACGCCCAAAAAACGAGCAACCAACTGATCCCTACTTATGTTGCATTCGCCGTCAGCCGTCTGCTCGAAAATCATTTCCCCGACTTGGTAGATACTCAATTTACCGCTCGGATGGAAGAGGTGCTGGACGAAATCGCCGAAGGGAAGGCGGAATGGCTACCCTATCTGCGCGAATTTTATCAGGGCGAAGAAGGGCTGGAATCGCAGGTTAAGGAAAAAGAGCAGACCATCAATCCACGCGATATTTATGCGTTAGATTTGACCGACATGGACGCTAAGGTGCGTGTTGGCCCGTATGGGGCGTATATCGAACGCGAAAACGGTGGTGGAGAGGCTGTAAGGGTCTCCATACCGGAATCTATTGCTCCCGCTGATTTGAATGTGTTGGAAGTAGAGCGGCTGATTCGGCAAAAAGATGAAGGCCCGGACATTATCGCTCATTTCCCCGGCACGAATGAGCCGATTTATCTGCTGCAAGGGCGCTTTGGGTATTATGTGCAGTTGGGGCAGAATGGCGAAGATGGAGTCAAACCGAAACGGGCTTCCTTGCCCAAAGGGGTGCAGCCACAAAATGTCACCCCGCAAATGGCGATTAACTTGCTGAGTTTGCCGCGCACGCTGGGGAATGACCCGGAGTCAGGCGAAGAAATTCAGGCTGCGATTGGACGGTTTGGTCCCTATGTGCGGCGGGGTGATACCTTTAAGTCGCTCGGTAAAAACGATGATATTTTTACAATTGACCTAGATCGGGCACTCGAATTATTGAGTCAGAGCAGTTCCAGAGCCTCGCAGTTATTACGGACGCTGGGCGAGCATCCGGCTGATGGCAAACCCGTGACGGTCAATACGGGGCGGTATGGACCGTATGTTAAACACGGCACGACCAACGCGAAACTGACCAAAGGGATGGATGCCGAAACGGTGACAATGGAGCAGGCGTTGGGGCTGTTGGCACAGAAGCCGCTCAAGAAGACCTCTAAATCTAAATCAATTGCAAAGAAGGCATCTGCAGCAGCAAAATCGGCAGTAGAGAAAAAACCCAAAACTGCAACCAAAAAATCTGTGACCAAAAAGACAACCACCATCAAGAAAAAGACTACGAAATAAGCCAACTATCGGGAAGGGCGATTGGCAGAGGTGCGAACCGCCCTTTTTATTTGCCTATTTGCCGCTGCCCAACAATTGGCGTTTGACGTGCGGGAGCAAAAACGCGCCACCGACGATGGTGCCAGTCAATGGATAGGGCACACCCGCGACGATACCCATCGCAAAGCCTTTGGCAAGGGCCGAACTTAGATAATCACGCTCGACGAAGTATTGAATCAGGAATACAGCGAAGGCATTAATCAGAAAGATGGCAAACGCCGTCCCAAATAAGCCTACGACTGTTGGAGTCGCCAGCAGATCAGGAATTGTCCAAAAGAAATCGAGGGCAATGGTGACCATCGCACTTAGGGGATGGATGGGGCCGCTGCTGCGATCTTCTAGGGTATATTCCTCATACTCGTCGAGATAGTCGTCATCTTCGGGTTGAACGATTTCGCCGCGAATGGGTTGTCGTTTGTCTAGCATGATGTCCTCACGGTCTTATGGTCTAAAAATGATATGGCTTCCGGCGGCGGGTTGGAAGGGATAGAGTGCCGGAGTCAGGCCAGTTTGCGATTGGTAGGGTGGAGTGATTTCGGCGATAAATTTATCCGCCGCGTCGGATTTTACAAGGGCCACGCAACAGCCACCAAAGCCACCGCCGGTCATACGTGCGCCAAAACAACCAGACATTTGGCGGGCCACCTCGGTAATCAGGTCGGCTTCTGCCCACGAGATTTCAAAGTCATCGCGCATACTATAGTGGCTTTCGTTCATCAATTTGCCAGTGGTAACGGCATCGCCATTTTGCAGGGCATCGGCGGCTTGGAGGGTGCGGGCATTTTCGGTGACGATATGGCGGGCACGACGATAGCGAATATCCCCCAACTGCTCCTTATACGCTTCGACTTGTTCAATAGTTGCGTCGCGCAGGTGAGAGACACCCATCATTTGGGCGGCTTCTTCACATTGACGTCGGCGATCCACATAGGCCGAGCCAACCAATTGACGGCGCTTGGCGGTGTCAATCACAATGACGCTGACGCCATCCGGTAAATGAATAGGGCGGGTTTCGAGTGAGCGGCAGTCAATCAAAATGGCGTGACCTTCGGAACTGGCGGCAGACGTCATCTGATCCATCACACCGGAAGGCATTCCCATAAATTTATGTTCAACTTCGACACCCAGTAAAGCTTTTTGCCCCTGCGTCATCTGCTGATTGGAGAGAGCAAGGCCAAGTTCAATCATACCGATTTCAATGGCGGCGGAGGAAGACAGGCCCGCCCCGATGGGCACGTCACCCGCAATGGCAATATCGGCAGTTGGGAGCGTGATGCCGCGCTGACCCAAAAGATACCATACCCCACGTACATGGCTTGTCCAGTGGGGAAGGGATGAATCTTGGAATTGATCGCGGGTAAAGCTCATTGTGCCGGAATAATCCACTGAATGAACGCGGAATTGATTATCGGTGCGGGGGCGGGCAGCCACCCACACACCGCGCCCGATTGCCATTGGCAGCACAAAACCATCATTGTAATCGGTGTGTTCGCCTATTAAATTCACACGCCCCGGGGCATAGGTTAAATAGGTGGGGCTAGTGTGGAAAGCAGATTCAAAAGCCGCTATTACAACATCACGCATGGGGTCTCCTCAATTGGTGGAAATGCACTGTATAATACGGTTTGTCCATAAGATTCAAGACAAGTGCATAAATTCAAATGTCTAAAACAATCGTCATCAAACTTGGTACCAGTACCTTGACGGAAGGTACAGCACGTCTTTCCCGCCCTAAATTGCTCGATATTATCCGTCAGGTTGCCGCGTTGGTCAAAGAGGGCATTCGGGTGGTGGTCGTCACCTCCGGGGCAATGGCGGCGGGCCGGGAAGTGCTGGATAATCCTTCTTTGCCCAATTATCTGCCTGCCAAACAAATGTTATGCTCGGTTGGGCAGGGCTATTTGATGCAGGTCTACAGCATGTTGTTTGGCCATTATGATACGCATATTGGGCAGATTCTCCTGACCCATGCTGATTTATCGCACCGAACGCGCTATCTAAATGCCCGCGACACACTCAATACCCTGATGGATTATGGGATTGTGCCGATTGTCAACGAGAATGATACCCTTGCAGTTGAAGAAATTAAAGTAGGGGATAATGACAATTTATCGGCCCACATTGCGGCTTTGCTAGATGCTGATTTGCTCATTTTGGTGACCGATCAGCATGGTTTGTATGACCGTGACCCGCGCCTTGACCCAGAAGCCAAATTGATCTCTCGCGTTGAGGTCATTGATGACAGCATCTATGCGCTGGCAGGGGGCAGCAGTTCAGGCTTGGGTACTGGGGGCATGATGACCAAAATTCAGGCGGCCCAACTCGCCACGCGGAGTGGAACACGTACCGTTATTGTCAGCGGGAAAGAACCCAATGTGCTGCTGCGCATTATGGCAGGGGAGACCCTCGGTACGACCTTTGAGCCGTTGGTGACACATTTGGAAAGCCGCAAACGTTGGTTATTAGCGGAGCGCCCACGCGGTACGATTCAAATTGATGCCGGGGCAATGAAGGTCTTAAAAAATCGGGGCGCGAGTCTACTGCCGGTTGGGATACGCGCCGTCAAACGTAAATTTGAACGCGGGGCAGTGGTATTGGTAGTGGATGAAGACGAACGACCCTTTGCACACGGCCTGACCAATTACAGCAGTGCCGAATTGGAAAAAATCAGGGGGCATAAATCGCCGGAGATTGCGGATATTTTGGGCTATACCTATGGCGAAGAAGCGATTCATCGAGGAAATCTGGTATTGGTCAGCACCAAGGAGAAAACACCATGAACATGCAGGCCATCGGTCAGCGGGCCAAAATTGCCGCACGCCAGCTACAACAATTCGATTCCGCCACCAAAAATCGGGTGCTGTTGGCGATTGCTGACGAACTGAATCATCAGCGGGAGGCGATTTTATCAGCGAATACGCTTGATTTGGAAGAGGGGCAGAAAAATGGATTGACGACGGCCCTACTGGATCGGCTGAGTCTGCAAAAGCGATTGGATGGGGTGATTCAGGGGGTATGTGATGTCGTCAATCTGCCAGACCCGGTGGGGATGGAATTTGACCAAAAGACGTTGCCGAATGGGTTGCAGGTGCGAAAGCGTCGTGTACCGATTGGGGTATTGGGAGTAATCTACGAAGCACGGCCCAATGTCACTGTGGATGTGATCGCCCTTACAGTCAAAACAAGCAATGCCGTCATTTTACGGGGTGGGTCGGAGACGCTGCGGAGTAATATCGCGCTCGTGAATGTGGTGCGGGTGGCTTTAGAGAAGCACGGTTTTCCAATAGATACGGTGCAATTGATTGAAGACACGGATCGAAAATATGTTTATGAACTACTGCGCCTGAGTGACACGGTAGATATGATTATCCCACGTGGCGGCAATTCACTGCACACGTTTTGCCGCGAAAACAGCACTATTCCAGTGATTACAGGCGGTATCGGCATCTGCCATTTGTACGTGGACGAAACGGCGGATTTAGAGACGGCATTGGCAATCGTCCATAATGCCAAAACACAGCGACCCTCGGTGTGTAATGCGCTGGATACGCTGCTGGTACAGGAGACGATTGCTGCCAAATTTGTGCCGATGGTCGTCAAGCGACTGATCGAGGATAAGGTGCGGTTTAAGGTAGACGAACAGGCCGCACGTTATACCCATGGCGTGTCGAATGTCGAATTAGCCGGAGCAGGCGACTGGGATATTGAGTGGCTGGATTTGATATTGGGGATTCGGGTGGTGCCGAATCTCGACGCCGCGATTGAACATATTCAGATACATGGCACGGCGCATTCGGATGGCATTTTGACGCAAGACCCCGAATCAATGGAGCGATTTTTAAATGAGGTGGATTCGGCGGCGGTCTATGTGAATGCCTCGACGCGCTTTACGGATGGAGGGCAGCTTGGATTAGGGGCAGAAATCGCCATCAGTACACAAAAATTACATGCACGCGGGCCGATGGGGTTGGAAGAATTGACCACCTATAAATGGCTGATCGTAGGGCAGGGGCATGTGAGACCGTAAGTAGACTGATATGACAAAACGTGAGAAGCGGCTCAAAAAAGTTCGACAAACCCCCAAAAATGTCACGAAAGAAGAGCTTGATATAATATTAAAAGACTTTGGCTTCGAGCTTAGCGCGGGGAAAGGGTCACATACCGTTTATCAGCATTCTCAATTGGAAAACCCGATTGTGATTGCAGTTCATGGGACACACGTTCCGGCCTATATCGTCAAACAGGCACTAGAGGCTATTGACCAGATAATTTCAGAGGTAGAACAAGACGAAGATGAAAACGATTGAATACTATCTGGGTTTGCCCTATCAACTCATTGTTACCCCGGATGACGAAGGGTATGGTGTAGCTATTTCCGAACTGCCGGGGTGTTTTACCCACACCGAAAAATGGGAAGAAATTCCTGAAATGGTGCGCGAAGCGATGGGGCTATGGATCCAAGTGATGATGCAAGAGGGGAAAACTATTCCTGAGCCAGCACCTGATAGAATTGAACATCCTATCTGAACTTGACTGAATCGAAAGTGCTTCAAAGGGGGAAATATCATGACAGAACAGGCCGCGAATGAAGGCCCAAATGCAAATTCGTCTGAAAAAATTGGGCAACATGTGACACGTGAATGGCTTGATAACAAGCGTATCGTCTATTTTCGGTTATATAGCATTACACGCGATGCGATTGATGAGTGGATTAACTCATCACGCGAAATATTTCTGCAATGGCCCGCCCATGAGCCAATCCTAATAATTCATGATTTTACGGAATCGGGTGCGCTTAGTTTGACCCCCTATATTCGCAAACGCGCCTCCGAGCTTGCCGATGTTCGGCCAGAACTCATGGGCCGTGCTGCGATTGTCTTTCCGCGCACCATCGGGGCACAGGCCGCCAAAATTTTTGTCCTCATCAGCTTGCAAAAACATCGGGTACGGCGTGTGTTTTTTACAGTGGATGAGGCTTTGGGGTGGCTGCGCAACTCCGATGCTGAGTAGATTGATGTTTGACTGCTAGTCATGTTTGCTGAAATAACTGAAAGCAATCAGGGCGATGGAAACAAGGGCAATCGCAATTCCAAAAAACAGGGTGTCTTCGGCGTGTTTCCATTCGATCAGTTTTTTCAGGAATGTGATTGCCATAACCAGAATGAGAATACTGCTGAGTTTGGTTTTGAGGCCATGAAAATCGTGGATAACCAGCCAAGCCGGTAAGTCCAAATCTTCAATGAATAGTTCATAGATGGCGAGAGCAAATATCAGCAGGGCGGTGGCAATCAGGAATTCATCCATGATTTGAATGAGCGCGACAGTGATTTTCGACGAGTCGTCGTTGTCTGCTGCCAGCATAATCATCGCATCGCCTGTCCGATAGGCCCCCCAAATGAATGCTCCTACCGATGCGATCAATAAAGAAAAAACACCAATCAAGGTTAGGTATTTGCTGCTTTCCAATAGCTTTTTCACGGGTCATCCTCAGCATGAAATGTGTAGACACAAAAAAACTATATCCATAATAGTTGACTTTGGTGGGTTCAGGAAAAATTAATAGGAGATTATTGAGTCTGGCTGGCGATTTATGATACAGTTGACCTAACGTCGCAATCAATGATTGGTGAAACATCATGCCATCCCCTGAGCTAGAACAATTGAAACGAACCACGCAAACCGAGTATGTCGCACCCAAAGTTGCCCGTCGCTGGCTAGACAGTGGAGCCATTGTCTGGTTTTCGATAGAGGCCGTAGATCGAGAGGTCATTGATTCATGGGGCCGAGCCACAGAGGAAGCAATTATGAATTGGCCTGTTGACCGACCATTCTTAACGGTGCAGGATTTTTCGAACTGCGAGGGCTTGGCGCTAACACCCTACATCCGCAAAAAAGGCGAGTATCTTGCTTCACTACGCCCTGATCTACCGGGTCGAAATGCGGTCATTTTGCGACGTTCGGTGGTGGCACAGGCCGTGAAGATGTTTTTGATGGCAATGAAAGATAAGCGGCGCGAACGTCGGCTGTTCTTTACCCCCCAAGACGGCATCGAGTGGCTCAAACAATATGGCCGTCAGGGTTGAGATTCAATCGGTAGGGCATAAATTCCTAAGTGGTTGGCAACAGGGCGTTCGAGGCCGGGGATACGGGCATGGATGGGAGAATTAAGCCCCTCTGGTTTGCCGTCCGGCCCTTCAATCACTAGCGTCACTGAACCACCCCCGTCCATGTTGATCGCACTGTAGGCTCCATATTCCAGAAGCAAATCAGCTAGTTCATCAATTGTGACGCCCTCGCTGTAATTGGGCTGGCGACCATCTACCAGCAGTAAAATCATTTTACGACGCGACTTATCTAAACCGATGGCAGTGCGCGGATTGGGCTGAAGGTGATAGGAACGATTCAACCAGCGTGTGTTTTTGACCCCGCCCCAAACAACCAAAATATCGCCTGAGATGGCATTGTAAATCTGATCTTCTGGCGGCATTCCATTAAAGAAGGCGTGATTGTTTTCCGAGACAAATAATTTGATGTGGGGTGTCCAGATTTTGGGTTCGGCATAGATTACCCCTTCCGAGGCCGCAAAACCGCTTACATTGACTGGATCACCGACATGGGGGTAGTAGTTCCAGACGTCGGGGAAATTTGCCCACCAAGGGTCATAAAAATCGCCATTGATGGCAATCTGCAAATCAAACTCATTCAGAAATGCAGACGTGGTGCGGGCTTCGGGAATATCGTATTCGCCGTCAGGGTCACCGGGCGTGACTAAAAAACGAATACCGGGAGCGTCAAGGTCAATGGTAACGACGTGAATCACCAGTGGACGAGGTTCGGAACGTACATCGCGGGTGTATTCGATGCCTTGAAATAACACCTCATGTTTTTCAGGTGGGGCAGGGCGATGATAGTACCAATACCAAACACCGCTGGTTAGAAACAATAACAGGACGACTAGGCTCAATACCCCCGCAAAAAAACCACTGATAGAGCGTTTTAGACAACCTGCAGGATGAGTAACAGAGAAAATCCGTTTCCACCACAGGATGACCAGCCAAAATAGGAATGCACCGACGAGGGCAGGAATTAATTGAAGCATGGGGTGAGACTATAGCCTTACCCCAATGTCGTGTCAACCAAAAACATCTACTGCAATTCAGCCGTAGTGCAATCGTCACAATGCAGCGATTCAATGGGTTTGCCGCTGGCTAGGTCAGCCACCCAATCACGGAAACGGATTCCATTGATGGCATAGTCATAAAAGGCGTTGCGGGGCGTGACACAATGGAGTGTGCCGCCGGGGGTGAAGGCACGATAGTTGGGGGCATTCGCTTCAATTTCGGCAAGATGACCATCCAGTAGGGCGCTCCAATCTTCAGCGGTGCCACCGCCATTGGGATAAGCATAGAAGACTTGGACGCGGTCCCGGATGCTGTTAAATTGAGCAAAGGTGTACGTGGGGTAATAGTTGGCAACCGCGATGTAGTGTTTTGCCATCGTCCACTCGTTCGGTTGCATGTCGGCGAGGGCGGGTATCCACGAAGGGAAATGATCGTGACTGTGCCAATCGGTCTGCAAATCAACCGCGCCCGTGAACAGCAATGATAGGGAGTCCCCCAATTGATAAACGGGCGTATTTGGGTAGTGTTCGATGATATAGGGTGTGTGATAAATTGACCCCGCACTGCCAGCGCTGCATCCAGTCACGAAGACCGAATCCGGCGCGGCAATGTTGTTGTAGGCCCAATCAAGCGCGGCGGCGGCATTGACATAGCCTTTGAAGTGGATCGTGACATCCCCTTCCTCGGTATCCTGATAGGTGTGAACATTGTCACCCCAATGGATGTCCCCGGTACACACTGGAATGTAGACAACCGTGTAGTCGGCAAAAGGGTTTTCGGGATGGTCGAAATCCAACATGCCCTGTGACCATTTGGGATCATCTTGGTCAGTGATGGCACTGTCATAAAAGCCATTAAATTCCTCG
The DNA here is from genome assembly GCA_019913005.1 of Anaerolineae bacterium. Classification (GTDB taxonomy): domain Bacteria; phylum Chloroflexota; class Anaerolineae; order Aggregatilineales; family J027; genus CFX10. The sequence continues at coordinate 47,809 of JAIOHL010000012.1, forward strand.
CCTGTGTCGCGGCAGGTATCGGCATCCCAACATCCGCCACCCCCTTGAAAATAGACCAATAGATGATTGGATGCGCCGGGACGTACCCAATAGGCATACGGAGTATCGTGCGCACAGGCCGTTTCCCCACCGGGTTCGATTTTGTTCCATCCCGCTATAAGGGATGTAGGACTGGCATCGCCGCAGACACCGTTTACCCTTATCTGACCATCTGGGCAATCTTGAGCAATGGTGGGGGCGGTGAGTGAGAGGGCTAACGAACAAAATCCCACGACAATTATGACCACAAGCAGCCAATGGCGAATCATCATCCCATCCTATTCTTAAATACCGACCCACAGTAATTACACCGAAAAATGCATGAAGGTTGCAACCGAACACTTGCTCTTTTGGTCGGGTGGGTGTATCTTGAAATAAGATGTGTATACGGGTGTATACGGCGAGGCTAAAGGATTTTATGAACCAAAAAGCGGTTGTGGTATTGGACGCTGGAAATAGTATCATTAAGGCCAAAATGGAGGGGATAGAATTAGCCTATCCTCATGCCCTGCGCAAATTGACAGAAGCCGAATATAAACAAGTATTGGATCGGGCGGGCACGAATGGCCCACCTTTGGATTATGTGCGGGTCAATGGGGAGCCGTTCGTCGTTGGCGAAAGTGCTGAACGACACGGCACCTTGACGCGGCGTTCCGGTGCGGCTCGCTATACACGAGATTATTACGGGATATTTGTTGCCGCAACTATGGCTCGCATGACGGAATGGGGAACACACATCGCACTTTTTGGCAGCCATCCCCCCGGGGACGTGATTTATCGGGACAAATTGATGGAAGCGGCGGCAGGCAATTGGAAGGTCGAAATTGCAGGCAAAGAACGCAACTTCCGCATTACCTATGTCAATACATTTGAGGAACCCGTTGGTGGTTTGATGAATTTGCTGCTGGCGGATGATGGCAAACATTATCAGCGGACGGATTTGAATGGGCGGACGTTGGTGATTGATGTCGGAGGCCACACGACGGACTGGTTGGCTGTTAACCCCGGTGGTGAAGTAGACTATAGCCTAAGTGAAAGTACACCCATTGGAATTTTGGAAGTGGTGCGTGATTTTGAACGTAGCTTCCGAGCTAAAAATCGGGATGCCACGCGCGGGTTGGCTACCTTGCCCCCAGACCGGGTTCGCAAGGCGATTGCGACGGGTATCTTTCATGGGGGTGGACGTGACTATCCCTGTGAAGACGAAGTGCGTGAAGCAACCAGTGCCCTCTTGAATCGGATTGCCGATACTTATCAAAATGTTGCAGGTGGACCGCTTCCGTGGGATAGTATAGTGTTAACGGGTGGGGGAAGCGCGATGCTCTATAGTCGGTTCGTACCCCTGTTGGAACATAGTTCAATCATTCTTGCGGATACCGCAGGGTCAATCCATCTCGCCAATGTACGCGGGGGATTAAAACTCTGGCGACTGTATGAGTCAATGGGATTAGTATGAGCAGAGTAGTGTCATTTCGGCTGGATGAAGATATTGTCGAAGAGGGTCAGGCGCTGGAAATTTTGGAAGCGTGGCAGGCCAAAGGATATAGCATCCGGCAGATTATGACATGGGCGCTGATGGCATTAGAAGGTGCCGAGCCACAGAATAATAGTGCCCCCGATGGCGAGACGGGCGCAACGATTGCGGAACTAAAGTCGGTATTGGGGCAGGCACAGGAATTTTTGGAGGTCTTGCGGGATATGAAGGCCATGCCAGATGAAGTGAAACTTCCCAGCCAGCAGAAGCCCATTTTGAGTGATACATTTATGGCATCGGTCAAAAAAGCGGTTCGGCCCGGACTGAAATTGGATGAATGAAGTGAAAAAAGGGGCGACCAGAATACCCCATCGCCCCTATGAAAACTAGGCCGCGACTGCAACCGCCTCTGGATTTGACTCCGCCGCCGAACCGGGTTTGTATTGCCCGGCCCGATGATAGAGATACAAAACAGGTGAGAGGATTAGTGCGCTGATGCTCAATGCGGCGCGGATGGAAACATAGGAACCCATCGCACCGACGGCTGGCCCACCTGCGATTTGACCGAGGGCGTTTAGCTGACTGTCCATTGAAAGCACAGTTGCCCGCACCTCGGAGTCAATATGCTGATTGAGCCATGTTTGATACAACGGCCCCGGTAAGCTGCGCATCAATCGGGCGACCAACAACGCACTCACCGCGACGACGAAACTCCCCGCCCACGCATAACTGAAAATCGCCACAATCATCATGGCATCAGCAGATAACAAAATCCGACTGACTAAACGTTGATTGTTGGTGTTGACGCGGCGGCGCATCATTTCTGTGACAGCAGCCGCCAGAATCATCCCTACGACGTTGATGATGCCGAACCAGACAACGGGTTTTAGATCACCTACCATAGGCAGGCTGACATCGGGAAAGTTGAAATTTCGCAGCAGGTGGGCATCACGCAGACGGTCAAAGCCTTCGCTATAGAGGCCGCCGATAAATGAAATTCCCAAGAACGTCATCAGGACGGGGCGCATCCGCACCAATTTAGCCCCATTTTTGAAGGTGTGGGTCATGGTTTGCCATGAATTGCGGTTTTCACGCGGGGTTGGTTTGAAGTTGTGTTCGGGCATGAACAGCGCTAAAAACCCACTGAGCACGATCAAGAGACTGCTACCTAAGATGATCGGCAGATTGATACGGATGCTGCCAAATGCGACCCCGGCCAGCAATCCCACCAGACCCGTCAATTGACCGACTTGGGCGGCACGCATAAAGGCAGGGCCAGATTCAGCTTCGCCGACTTCATCTACCATCCATGCGTTTAGTGCGCCACTCATGAACGTTGCACCAAGACCCCAGCCCAGTTGGGCCAACAGGATGGTGCCAAAATAGGGAAACAGGCCCTCGACCATAAAACCCAGACCGGTCAAAATGATGCCAATGATGACCGATAGACGGCGGCTATAGACATCGGCCACGATACCTGTCGGGACTTCAAACAGAAACACGATGCTTTCTAGCAATGTCCCCACTAAAACGAGTTGTAGCGGGGATAATTTGACCACACTGACCTGATAGATCATGCTGGTCATAAAAATCATGGCGAAGGCAAACGAGGTTACACCTTCGAGAGTTAAATAGACTCGATACGGATTCAAGCGTTTGGTATTCAAGGATTAATCAACCCTCTCGCATTGGAGATAGTTATCAAGATTATGCAAAAATGGTACGAGATGGTGTTTGGGGAGCAGCCAATAACTACAGTTCCATGAGCAATGGAACGCAGAGAATCGCTCGCACAGCCGTTCAAACCTAAAGAATCGAACGGATGTGTATGACCTGAGAGATAGGCGAGGTTGCCTAGTAATTCAACTGGAAGGGAACGGCTCGACTTCTAAATCAGGCACACTCCAACACCCCGACAAAGGTGATTGGTGCGATTAGTGTGGCTGCAATTGTCATATATGTTTTACCTTGATGATTATGTGATATGCTGCAATACAAAGTATCATAGATTGAAATTCGTGTCTAGTCCCCCAAAAGGCTGAATTTAATGGCGATAACGGGTATTGATTCAGGATTGTGGATCACGTTTGCACTGATGTTGATGTCGCTCGCATTTGTGGTAATTCCCTTTGTGCCAGCGCCACTTGTGATGTGGGTGGTTGCGATTGGGTATGCATTGGTGGAAGGCTTTGATCGGCTCACGATCTTGGCGGCGATTTTGCTGACCGTGTTAATGATTGTCGGCGTGACGGTTGATTTTTGGCTACGACCTTTGGGTATGGGAGAACACGGCGGATGCTTGACCGCGATAGGCAGTTTAGTTGGGGGCATCTTAGGAACATTTTTGATTCCGATACCCATTCTCGGTTCCATTATTGGGGCAGTATTAGGGGCGTTTTTTATACAGTTGTTGAGGCGGCGTGAATTACAGGATGCAGTTGGGGCAGGCGGAGCGACCCTCAAGATGATTATTGTCGGTAAGATGATCGAATTTGCAGTCTGCCTAACAATGTTTGCTGTCTTTTTGGGTAGTGTATACTTCACCCGGTAGGATGTGGTTGCACTATACCAAACTGGTCTATACTGAAATAGAAAAAGGTTTAGGAGGAAGGGAAGTGACTATGGTTGCGGGAGTGGTTCATAGCAAGCTGCGCGAAATTTCACTGTTTCAAGACCTGCCAGACGAAGCACTATTTGAATTAGCCAAACACGCCCGATTGATGGAAGTTCCGGCGGGCGAGGTGTTATTTGACCAAGACGATCCCGGTGATGCGTTTTACCTGATTGATGAAGGACAGGCCCATATCATGCGAAAGTATGAGAATGGTGAGGAAGTGTGCCTAAAAACACTTGGCCCATTTGATGTCGTAGGCGAGCTTTCGATGGTGGTAGGTCAGCCGCGCACCGGGTCGGTTGTCACCGCTTCCGACTGCACACTGATTGGCCTTGACCGTGAAGTTTTTATGGAGGTAATTGACCGAGTTCCCGGTGCAGCAGTGAATGTAATGCAACAACTTGGGCTGCGGCTGTATCAAATGAATTTGCAGGTACGCGAACACGCAATTGGGAATGCGGCGGCACGGGTCGCCAGCATTATTTTGCTGTTGGCGAGTGACAAAGCAGGTGAGGTGCCGGGCGTGCAGCGGATTAACCGTATGGCGCGGGCAGCAGGCATGGACGGTGATGCGCTTGACCGGATGCTGCGTGAATGGGTGCGGCAAGGGATCATTGATTATGATGGACGACACTTGGTCGTAAGAAACGTGGATGCGCTGCACGATATTGCAGGCTAATGTGCGGCAGAAAAAAGGGCGATTTTTTGAAGCTCGCCCTTCATCATCTCAAATTCAGGCAAGTGCAAGGATACGGGCTGGGCCACCCGAACCCTCTTCCCAACGCGGAACCCCCACAATAACCGTCGCCTGACGATCTTTAATCGCAGCAAGATTGGCGACCCCTTCGATGCCAAATTTGCCAGCCCCCAAGACCGCGACATGGACATCAAAGGTCGTAGAAGCGCCGATATCGAGGCTGAGGGTATCTACGCCGATGCCGTGAATATCACGTTGTTCTACAAGGAAGGTGGCGGCATCGGGACTGAAACCGGGGTAATGCTGGACACCATCGGTATCCGCATTGCGGAAGGCTTCGGGTTCATTCCATTTGGCGTCCCAGCCGGAATAAAGGAACACCACTGCGCCAGCCGGGATTTCACCATTGACACTCTCCCATGCTTCAATGTCGGCGACATCTAGTGTGGCGTCGGCGACCTCGGCGGCTTTGGCGGAGATGTCTATCACGACGGCGGGGCTGACCAGATTGACCGCATCATAGTTGTCTACGGTTGTGCCATCGGCGACAAAATGGGCGGGAATGTCCACATGCGTTCCAGCATGTTCCCCAAAATTCCATTTCTGAATATAGAAACCGTCCTGTTCGACGGTGACAAAGGTCTCCCGCTTCGGGCCTTCGCCAATCAGATAGGTAGGGACGTTGACGGAAAACACATGGCTAAGGTCAATGACTTCAGTAGCTTCTTGGGCGCGGGCGACTGCCATTCGATTCAATTTATTGGGGCCTAACATGGAAGCAACCGCCACCCCACCTGCGGTGAGTCCACCCATGCGTAAAAAGCTGCGTCGGCTGACTTGTGGAACTCCTTCACGGGCAATACGTTCACGAACGGCCTGTGCGACATTAGGTGAGCACATAAGAATATATCCTCCAGAAAAGCAGTAAGTTGTTGGGTATGGTCTAATATGGAGGAGAGTATAGGCTCAAATCTTGATCTTCGGCAAATTTTTGTCTTGAAGATACAAGAATTGAGCCAGTCGTAATTTATTGGAGTCGCCAGATGCTGAAATCGCTGTAGTCAGTGGTTTCGCCAGCGACCTCATTCACCAAGCCAACCGTGAGGGCAAAGCCGCCGCTGGCCGTTAGGGCACTGAGATCGAGGGATGCGACCCATTGGTTATTGATAAGCAGATGGCCGAGATGGTCTATCGCCAAGATCGTGATTTGATTTTGCTCACCAGCGCCTGTGTTCAATTGGTCAACATTGCCCTCGGCAAGCGTGGTGTATTGATTGTTCTTCAGCAAGAAGAGTATCCAGTGATGGTTTGAATCTACTCCGAAAATATAGGTTTCGGATGGGCTGTTGCGGAACAAGAAACCGTAATCCCACGCATTGGCACTGGCATCATAAGGATTGGTGAAGGTCGTGGTCATGACAAAATCCTTTGCCGAGCCACGTGCAAAGGTAGTTTCAAGATTACCATCGGCTTCATGGTTGAGGTTACCCGCCACCGGGCCATAAATCTGTTCGAGTGACCAGATGGCGAAGTTGCTATAGTTGAAGCGCCGCTCGACATCATATTCCGTGCCCAAACCAGACGCGACAGACACATCCCCCGCATCCGGTAGCTGGATCAACTCTATGGCGGTGACGAACTCATCGTTTAAATAGAGCAGGGCAACATTACCCGCCGCGACGAGTCGGAGCCGATTTGACCCACCCTCGCTGGTGTCGAAATTATTCAAAGTCCCATTGGCAAGTGGGGTAGTGCCGCTGTCGAGCGTCAGCACGACATTCCACTCAAGAGTCGAATTAACCGCAATGGTATAGAACTCAGTGCCTTGATCGTGGATCAGGAAACCAAAATCCCATGCTTGACTAGTGGGGGAGGGATTGGCGAATACTACCTCGACCATAAAGTCTTTTAGATTGACTTGGGCGGGTACGTAGTCAATGAGTTCGTTATCCAATGCCGCCAAAATGCCAGAGGAAGGTCCGAACACGGGGGCCGCTTGAATCGGCCAGCTAGAGGCATCACCCACTGATGCGGGGGTGGCGGTTGGAATGGTGGGTGCGAGCGACGGCGTAAAGGTTGGTGTTGGCGTTGGAGTCGCAACTTGGGCACTCACGGTGGGTAAACTGGCGCAGTCGCCAGTGGTCGTGACAATATCCTCACGAACCCAGACATTGCCCGCTACCTGTAACCAGTTGAACCCATCCTCGCCCGATGTGATGCCAGTAGCTAGGAGTTGATCCCCCAATGCAATATTCGCGGCAACTTCAGATTCCGTGCTTGGTTCTTCACGCAGGCGAGTTTGTGATTGGGCGGGTGTAAGGATGCAGGCGTTTTCTTGGATTGACCAAACAGCGAAATCTCGATAACGCATGATTTCGCCTTCGGATAGATTGCCTTGTACCAAACTTGTGCCAAATGAGACGCTCCCGCTGTCGGTACGGCTTGAGACATTGAGGGTAACAACCAAATTGCCGTTGATGAATAAAATGCCGGTTCCATCCGCGACCACTAACATAAGGTGGTTGGTATCCCCATCTTCCAAATTTAAGCCGTAAATCTTGCCGGATTCAATATCGGTGACGTTTTCTCCTGTTTGCCAATTGCTGAGGCTGTAGTTTAGGTTGGAGTCTATAATCAGGCGCAACTGCTCATCGGTAGCGGTTTCACGGAATAAGAAGCCCGCATCCCATACCGCCTCGGATGTGGGGTAGGGATTGACAAACGTCACCTCGGCAATGAAGTCGCGGGTATCTGTGCCGGAGATGACACTGCGGATGAAACCGTCATCCCGATAGGTAAAATTGCCGTTTTGTGGGCCAAAGACCAATGTTCCGGGCACATTTTGTACCAATTGAGGATTATAGTTCGCCACAATGGTTGCTGTAGGCTGGGTTTGCATTGCCAAAATGGTGGCGCGGGTATCTACGGTGGGCGCAGGGGTGTTCGAGGGGCGCGGGGTGGCCGTTGGCGTAGATGATGAAGTTGACGTCGCAGTTGGCGTGTTGGTGGCTATCGGTGTGTCCGAGGGCGTCGGTGTTTGTGATGGTGTATAGGTCAGACTGGCAGTGTGGGTCGCTGAAGGTGTGAAAGTCTGAGTTGGCGTCAATGTGTCGGTTGCGGTTGCGGTTCGTGACGGCGTATGGGTTGATGTTGATGTATTGGTAGGTGTTCTGCTCGGTGTCAATGTGTTGGTAGAAGTGGATGTCGGTGTTTTTGTCCACAAGGTTGCTGTTGCGGTTTCGGCGCGGGCAATCACACCAGCAGCGACGGTTTCCTGAAAGGCCGTCTGAGAAGCCTCGATTACCAGCTTGGTGCTTTGGGCGTCGAAAGTCGCTTGAGCGGCTGATTCAGAATCAAATGAAGTTGCGGTTGGTGATGGGGTATCGGCTACTTCTTCGGTTGGCGTGTCTATTTGGGCAATCGAAGTCGGCGCCGGAGTAGTTTTTTTGTCGTCATCCGGATTGCTGGCGAGAACAAAGATTACCCCGCCCAATAGCAGCGCCACAACGCCCGCGATGAGCCATGTGATAGGGTTCTTATGAACTGGGCGAGAGGTCTGTAAAATGGTGGTGGCCTTTTCGCCTGTGTGTTCTTTGGGAACTGTGCGAGCTGCAACTTTGGTACGCACTTGGAGAGGCGTCGTAAAGAAGGTTGTTTTTACATCGGCGAAACCGGAGCACCCATCGGCAAAGGCTTCTGCAAAGGCTGTACAATTTGAGTAACGGTCTTCGGGTTGCTTCGCCAGTGCCTGCCCAAGTACGGCAGTCAGGCTTTCAGGGATACTGCTGCGTTCCAAATGGGGCGGCGGTGGGGTTTCGTTGAGATGCTTGTGCATCAAAGCGTAGGGGGTGGTGGCCTCAAAGGGGAGCTTGCCAACCAATAATTGGTAGGTGATAACGGCTAATGAATATTGATCTGAGGCTGGGGTAACTTTTTCGCCGCGCCATTGTTCGGGGGGCATAAATGAAGGCGTCCCCATGGTCATATTGGTGCCCGTTAAACCCGCACCGGTGCCCTCGATCAATTTAGCGATGCCAAAGTCTACCAGAAAGGCCACACCCTGATCATCGAACATAATATTGCTGGGTTTGACATCACGGTGGATTACGCCTCTGGCATGGGCATAATCAAGGGCACTGGCGATTTGTTTGATGAGTTCGGCGACTTCACGCGGGGACGGGAGGGGTTTTTCATTGACGAGCGTGTCATTGAGGCGGTCAGCCAAAGTGCCGCCCGTCAATAAACGCATCACAACATAACTTGTGCCGCGCTGAAGTCCGTAATCATAAACAGGCACAATATGCTGATGTTCAAGGGAAGCGGCGGTTTGGGCTTCACGGTTGAAGCGCTCCAAATAGAGGGTTTGTCCAGCGAGCGTTGCTGGTAAAACCTTAACAGCAACCCAGCGTTTGAGATTTTTTTGATGGGCGCGATAGACTGCACCCATGCCGCCCGCGCCAAGCAGTTCTCGTAGCTCGTACTGACCTAGCGTCTGTCCGGCGAGATTATCGACACTCATCGGCTCTCCATTGAGATGTTTTCGATAAAAACCAGACCTTAACATTACCAGTTTAGAAAATGGACGGCAAGTTTGAATTCTTGTCCGGCACACTGGTTTGAGAAATGTTAAGGGATTTGATGTAACGGTTTGGCATGACAGGTGTCTCTAGGGGATGCACGACGAGTGGCTACCTTTTGGAGAATTCATGAATGATACAGGTGCGGAGAAAAACATTGTTTCCATCCAATCCAGAAATGGAAAATTTGGAAAACGCTGCAACTGAGGCACGTCAGATGCAGGCTGCGATGCACGACTTGGCACACTTTGCCCCCATTTATGAACAATATTTTGGGCGCATCTATCGTTATTGTGTGCGCCGGGTGGGGGCGGTTGAAGAGGCCGAGGATTTGACGAGTGTCATTTTTACGCGGGCACTGGTTTCAATTGGGGGCTATCGCGGCGGTTCGGTGGCGGCTTGGTTATTTCAAATCGCCCATAATGCGGTGGTAAATCACCTAAGAAGTCGGCGCACTCATCTCTCGATTGAGGATGCCGGGCTTGACCTTGTTGCGGATAACCCAGCCCCTTTAGAGAACATGATGCGGGACGAAACCCAACAAGCCTTACGAGATTTGGTGGCAACCCTATCGGATGAGCAACAAAATTTACTGGCACTCAAGATGGTAGCAGGTTTAAGTGCCGCCGAAATCGGTCAAGTCATCGGCAAAAACGCCGGGGCGGTGCGGGTGGAATTGCATCGCGTTATCAGCAAATTACGTGCTCGATATGATGAGTTGGAATTGGATTAAACACGATGAACGAACACAGATCCCAAGCCGAACTGCTCGATCTCTATCTGCAAGCCTTGATCCGTGACCCACAAACACCTGTTCCCCCCGGCCTTGACGAAAAAATGGCGGCCTTTGCTCGCCAGTTGATGGGTGCGGAGCGAGTAGACACTCTGGTGTCTGACGTACAACAGCGTGTGTGGGAAAAAATGATGATCGCTGCCCCAAAATCCTCTCCTTCTGTTTCTTCAAATGGTCGTACTCACTCGTCGCTTCGACAACTGAATATGGAGGAAATGATGAACAGTACACTTGCCCCTCGTTTGGAAGGGTATTCAACAGGACGGCGTTTGAATTTTTCGCTAGTCGCGGCGGCTCTGATTGTCGTGCTATTTGCAGCGGCGATCATCTTCGCGGCGATGTCTCCGCGTGAGGATAAGACGATTGGGGCAGTGGGGTTGCAGGGATCGGCGACCCCGCAAAGCACGGCGGTCAATACTTTCACACCAGAACCGTCGAATCCGAGCGCTTCTGGCTTTATACTGCCTCCCTATCAATCTGCCTTAATTTCGTTGGAGGTGGGGGGAAGCGTCGAGGGAACGGTTACTGGTGATAAACCCATCTATTACTATCTTATTCAAGGGCGGGCAGGAGACTTACTCTCTGTCACGGTTAATGCGTCTGATTTGGTAAATACAGGTTACTTTCTACAATATACTCCCCGTGTAGGCAGTGGTAATGGTGGCGGTGGGAGTGGTGG
>JAIOHL010000100.1 GCA_019913005.1 Anaerolineae bacterium
CTTGCGGGGAAGGGTTGGGGATGGGGTTAGTTTTCACACGAATCTGATATAAGACCTACCAATCTAAAACGACAAAAGGGCAGGTCACAGAAACCATGCCCTTTTTGATTTACAAACAATCACCGGCTGACTGAGACTAAATTCAGCACGGCGGCTTTAGTCCCGTGTCATCATAGACCAAGCTACTTTTTCCGGCCAATATAGAGCAGATGGCGGGATGCACCCATGATGGACGGCTCCGTACTCAGCTTATAGAACAAATCGAGCCATAATTGGCGCTGCCGACCCTCCAATTTGTTATAACTCTCATCATCCGAGGCGATGCCGGGTTCAACCCCCACCAATTTGAGGGTTTCAAATCCCACCGCCTCATGCAAAGGGGCAATTTCGGAGACGGTTGCGAAATATCCCCGAAAGCCGACGTGTTGATAAACATCGGGGTCGCGGCCATCTGCCAAAATAGACTCCACCTCGGCCTGATCCTCAATCCAGTCCGGCACCTTCTTAATCAAATCGCCCATAATGCCAAACCGACTGATAAACGCCGAGAAAATAATGCCCCCCTCCCGCAATCGGTCAAATGCCTGCTGCAAGGCCAGTTTTCGATCCGCTTCGATAATCAGATGATAAAGCGGCCCCATCAGAAGCACCGCATCAAATTGTTTTTCGGTGACTTCACGAAGGTCACGTGCATCCGCCACCACCAGCCGCACCTGTTTCGCTAGCCCTTCGTCAGCCAGCCGTTTCCGGCAGACTTCAATCAGTGCCGCCGACAAATCCACCGCCGTGAGCCGATAGCCCCGTCTCGCCAGTTCTAGGGTATAGCGCCCCGTCGCCGCCCCAATTTCCAAGATAGACCCCTGCGCGGGCAGGTATTGATCTAAATAGCGCCATGTCAACTCATATTCCAGTTGATGCCGTTCCAGACGGTCATGTTCTCGCTGGGGGTCTTGATTGTAAAAATCCCGAATATCATTCACATCATCGCTCATAGGGTTCTCCAAATTGACCACTCACGAAAAAAGTCTATTCCCCCAACTTCTCCGCCGCAGCCGCCATCTGAGCGCGAATTGTGATTTGGTCATCCACCGAATAGGTATTCATCCGCAATGGGTCTTGCCCATAATCCACATAATACCAAAACCGCGATTTTTTCCATGTATGCTGATACGGCCCATTAAAATCAAAATTTAGATACTCTTCCTCTTTGAGCGGGATATACACCGTCGGAATCGGCTCGTTGATGCCAAACAAATACACATCCACGACTTTTTCCTTCGGGCGCGACACCGTAATATTATACGCCTTTGCATTGGCCTCCTGTGGATAAATCGGCACCCCTCTGACTGGGGAGAGATATTCGTGCAGATAATCAATTTCAACGAGTGGCGTCCCGGCGGCAAGGGCTTTAGTGCGGCTCTGCTGATACACCTCATAATAGCTGCCCCCGACCATGTTGGCAGGCGACAGCAGTTCAATACGCACCACAGGCAGTCCATGTACGCCATGTTCCATTGCGTGAACCTCATAGATGGCAATCCCGGTCAATTCGGAGGGTTCCTGCAAGACCATTTCAACCGTCAATGTTGGCGTAACCGCGCCTTCGGTGGCTGCTTGTATCGAGGCAGCTTGGCGCTGTTGATAAATTGCCACATCCGGCTTTGGTAGGCCTTTTTTCGGTGATGGCTCATCCGGTGCTTCTCGCCCCTTAATTTGCAAGGATGGCTCTTGCACCGCGATGTAATGCGGTGGCAGCACATCATTCAGGAAATCGGTAATGTGAGCGATATGCGGCCCATGAAAACTCGGATAGATAGAAGTATCCGCCCCCGACCCCGGCGTTTGTAATAAACTCATCAGGTGCGGATTGACCCCCATAAATTGATTTTCGCTGTTTTGTAGCATAGATTTTTTCCTCTTTTTGTTAAACTGATAGAGTTCAATCTCATACTTCGCCAAAAAGGGACGGCCTTTCAAAAACACTTTGGTCAATTTCCCGCGTGCAACCAATCCCTCCACCGCTCGCCGACCAATCCCCAAAGCCGCCGCCGCTTCATCTATCGTCATCAAATACCGTTCCGCATCTTGGATTGCCCACAGCGCTGGATCATCCATAGTGTATCTCCAAATATTCATACTCTATGACTATTATACGGTATATTCGATTTCAATTTTAGCACAATTGTTCTATTTCTGACAGCCATATATCCGTAACTGCCGTTACGCATTTATGGTGATCCAACATATAGGATTGCCCGCCTGTTTCCGTTTGGCTCTATTCCAAGCCATCCCCGAAAAATTAAGGTTATCCTATTTTTGAGAGTTACCCTGCTGAAACTGGCGAGGGTGCTGCGGCGGTTCAGTCGGAGGCAGCTAAACTATCGGGCTGATAACCATCCGACAGAGACTCTTGCTTGCTTTTGATGCCTAATTTGATAGTGATGGTGGTACCTTGTCCAACCTGACTTTCTAAGTCAATTGACCCGCCGATATTCTCAATAATGCGTTTGGTAATCGGCAGGCCCAAGCCGAAACCACGTGTGGTATGGGCCTCATCCACCCGGAAGAAGCGCTCAAAAACCCGATCATGCAGTTCTGGTGCGATTCCGACGCCATTGTCCTCGATGATAATGGCTACCGTCTCGCCAGTGATACGGGTCTTGATGGTGATTTCGACTGGCGGAGGGGAATGCTGAAGGGCATTATCCAGAATATTATACAGTGCGATGGACAGCAGGTCAGGATCAGCATAAACCCACGTGTCCGGCGCTCGCAGTTCCAGATGGGCTATCGCATTTTTTTCTTTAAAGGCGTTGGCCCTGCCCGTATAGACGGACTTCATAAAGCCGTCAATTTGGAGGTATTCCGAGGTGGCCTGTACCCCGCTGTCAAGGCGCGACATCAACACCATGCGATTGACCAGTTCATGAATATGTTCGCCCTGCACTTGGATGACATCGAGGTGATGTTGTTGTTCGGCGGGCAGTAATCGTTTCACCAGATAGGATTTAACATTAATGATCGAGAGCGGCGTCCTGAATTCGTGTGATGCCTTTTGGATAAATTCCGAGAGGATACGGCGGCGTTCGTGTTCTAAGGCCAGATCAAGCACCTGTTTTTCATAGCGTTCACGTTCGGCAATTTCGTGCTTCAGTTTCTGGTTCGCTTCCGACAATTCTTGCGTTCGTCGTTCGACTCGTTCTTCCAGCGTGGAATGCGCCACCTCCAATTCCGTCGTCATCAAATTGAAGGCCTGCGCGAGTGTGCCGACTTCATCCTGAGACGTGATGGGGGCCTTAACATACAGCTTGCCCTCGGCTACCTGTTCGGCGGCGGCGGTAAGAACACGAATAGGCCGCGTGACACGCCGCGCAATGAAATACGACGAAAACAAGGAAATCATCGTTAATGCTATCGTGAGAAGGAGAATGCCCTGTGTCTGCCGCTGGGCTGGTGCGTAGTATTGGGAGGAAGATTGGGACACCACCAGATACCAAGGGACGGTCTTAAGCCGGACAATAGCGAGGCGTTCTTGAGTGTCGGAATCGGGGGTCATATAGCCGGATACCACATATTCCTGATCGCTGTTGGCAAGTTGCTCCACCAGATCGGGCAGGGGAACACTCACCTCATCATCCGACAAGGGAGGCAAGGCATATTCGCTTCGGAGTGTGGCTATTTCTTCCGATGAGTATTGGGTGATACTACGAAAAAGCAGTTTTCGATAGCGCGTATCCACCACGCGCACATAGTTCGCATCGAATAGGGTAGCCTCTATTTCTTGTCCGCGAACGCTGGCAAATACTATATCTTGGACGGTTGCGATAGCGACTTGAATCCGCAACACCCCGATGACACCTTCGGTAACCGTGTCGTTCAGTCGGATGGGTACCGAATAGAAAAAATAGATACCGCCGCGTTCGGGGCGATACTGGATGGACGAGATATTGATAGACCCGCCCAAAAGCGCGGCCTGAAAATAATCTTGCTGGGATTCATCGGCACCAATATTCGCTGGTGCAGTATCCATAATATTCATCCCGTTTTCATCCAGCAGCGCTTTCGACAGGATGTAGTATTGATCCCACGGCTCGATGTCGAGAGCAACTAGGGTAATACGCGCCCGTTCTTGTAAATCCGGGTCTTGGCGTGCTGCTTCATCGGCCTGAAGAAAATGCACAAGGTCGGGCAGTTTGGTACCTACATTGAAGGTCTGGCGATTGCTGCGGTGAAATTCATCAATCCTATCAGCGATTTGACCCGCGCTCACAAGGAGTGAATTATCGGCTTCGTGGAGGAGTTGGTTGCGCAGCCATTGGTTAAAGGCAATTACAATAATGACTGTCAGCAGCGTGTTGATGAGAAATATGCCGAGCAGCCGCGTTTGAAACGAGGTGGCAAGTTTTCTGGCCGATAAGACAGGCCATTTTAGGTAAGGCAATTTTACTCCAAAGCGTCAATCGCGGCTTGAGCCTCGGCCATTATTTCTGGAATTGGGCGGTCAGTTTTTAATACAGCGATGAGCAGGTCGTTGTAGATGGCCCACGTCTCGCGCGGGTTGTTGGCCCACTGCGGGAGTATGGTTAGGTCTTCATTATACAGCAGTTCATCAATGAAAGTGGCTGTGGCGGGGTCTACCGTTTCTCGGATGCTGCTCAATACAGAGCGCCGCACGGGCAATCGGCCCAATTGCAGGAAAACACGTTCCTGAACCTCCGGGCTGATGAGGAGTTCGATCCATTCTTTGGCTAGTTCGGGATGGGGCGCATGGCTTGGCGCCCCATAAAGGACATTGCCAACCAACAGACTGGCCGAGTGTCCTTCACGTGGAATCGGAATAGGCGAATAGCGACATGTATCGCACCCGGCATCGGCAGCCCACCCCACATGCCAGCTTCCGGCAATTTGATAGGCCGAGATTCCCCGGAACAGGGCCTCGTAGACTTGGCCTTCATTGGTATTGTCCATTAGACCCGGCGGGGTATAAGCGGCGATTTCACGCAAAAATTCGTAAACCGGTATTGCGTTGGGGTTATCAAATTTTGGGATGGTGCAAGCGTCATCCGCACACGGCAGGGCATCGAGTTGGGCCTGAAAAACAGCGATACGGAAGGCCGATCCAACCGCCGTCCCGCCGGGGCCTTGGAGGGTATAGCCGAAATAGTCGCCCGCGCCAGCCTCAGTTATGGCAGCGGCTTCAGCGAGCAGTTCATCCCAATATTGTGGCGGTTCATCACAATCTAAACCTGCCGATTCGATGACGCTGCAATTCCGTTCAAAGGCAAAAACGCCCGTAAACAACGGAAGGGCGTAAACGCTGCCCTCATAGATTGTCCCCGCATAGGTAACAGGTACAATATCATCAGCATATTTGGCAAGAATATCATCAAGGGGCAACAGCTCACCTTCTGCTGCAAAAGTGCGGAAATAGTTCTCACCAATGACCACATCGGGCGGCCTGCCCATGAGAATAGCATTCTCTAGGCTCAGGCGAAGGGCCTCATCCCATCCTTGATCAATGACGACGATCTCTAGTTCGGGGTGACGTGCTTGAAACGTTTCAATAATATATTCATCTAGCTCAAGGCCCGAAGGCCCCCAAACAATAAAGGTGTTGTCGTCGTCTTGTCGCTTTGGGGATTCGGCTTGAGTCTGAGTCTGGTAGCCAACCATGATTGTGAGTACGAGTAATGTTATGATTGAGATGCGTCGCTTCATGGTTCAGACTCCTAATCATAATTCAAAGTAAGTTACTAACTTATGTTCAAGTTTCTCACCTTATGCACATTGTATCACGGGTGACAAGTGGGCGAAAATCTTTACTCATGTAAGATTTTATGTTAGCTGGGAAATAGGACTGGCCCTTTGGAGCGCCAATCCTTCAAACATATCCATAAGGGTATGAACGATCAGCGGTCTCGACAAAACTATTTGATAACAGGGAACATGCTGATACGCCCTTCAACAAGTCATATCGAGAAAGAATCGTTCGGAAATCCTGATAATTTTGGTGATATACTTATTGTGAAACTTTTCTCAAAAAAGCGAGTTAGCCGATGGATGAGGTTGCATTTGAGAAATTCCTCAAAAGGTCTGGTAAAAAACCGCATGTAATTGAGGCTTTGGTCAAGCAAGTCAGAGAATTTGAATCGTATCTATCGCAGGCACAAAATACGACACTGGACTCAGCCAAAGCACAGGATATTTGGGATTATGTTGATAGTCTTGACGGGGCTGAAGTCAAGGAAACACTGCGTGGATTGGCCCTTTACTATCAGTTTGCAGACAACATGGTTTTGGCACGGACGGCAGGAGAAATCCGCGAACAGAGAATCGCTGTGACCCGTCGGGTATTCAAACTTCGTGAATTTCTTGGGGTCAGTGTTGATGAAATCAGCAAACTAGAGGCAATCGGCATCATTACGGTTGAGCATATGCTGGAGGCGGGGAGGACTCTACAAGCGCGGCAGAAGTTGGCGGAGCAAACAGGTGTACCGCCCGAAGTCATATTGGAATTGGTAAAACTCTCTGATTTAAGCCGCTTGGGGGCAGTCAAACGGGTGCGTGCTCGGCTCTACTACGATGCTGGCCTCGATACCCCGGACAAATTTGCGGAGTGGGAGCCGGAAGCCCTGCGCCAAATGCTCATTGACTTTGTGGCACGGACCGGGTTTGAGGGTATACCCCCATTGCCAAAAGAATTGCGTAATACCATCTCGGCTGCTAAGGGGCTACCTAAAGTAGTGGAGTATGACTAATGTGATGCGTTCAACGGCTTGCGATAAGCTGCAACGGGCAGGATGGCAAAAACGCCTCTTGCTCGGTCTTCGATATATTCGAAATTATCCCGAATGGAATTACTCTCCCGCAATCGGATAGAACCGGCGACTGCCTGCCTTGTTTTTATCCGTGATACAATACTATGGTTCACGTGTCGTGGCTAGAAAATCAGGGTTAAACAAATGATTCCGAATCCCCCAACCATGACCATTCCACTGCAAACCGATGCACATGGGGCAATTCGAGTCAGTGGTACTCGTGTCACCCTTGATACCGTCATCGCTCGTTATCAGCAAGGGGATAGCCCCGAAGACATCCATGCAGGCTTTGATGTCCTGCCACTAAATGACATTTATGCGGTGATCGCCTATTATTTGGCGCATCGGGAGGAACTCGACGCCTATTTGCAGCGCCGCGACGCAGAAGCCGAGCAAATCAGGCAGGAAATTGAGGCCAATTATACCCCTGAACAAAAAGCGCTCCATGAGCGTCTTCGTAAACTCGCCGAAGAAAGACGCCGCGAAAAGGGTAAATGATGCGTTTCGCCGCTGATGAAAACTTTGATGGGCTCCACAGCGGTTTTCAACTCGATTGGCCTGTTATGACACGGGGCTAAAGCCGCCGTGCTGAATCTAGCTGGAAATACAGGTCAGCCCAGATGAGAATTGCTATAGAATATCCAGAAGAATTACGCCCCCACAATCGGATAGACCCCGGCGTCCCCCTGCCCTACAATAGAATTATCGCCGACGAAACAAAGAGGCATCCCAATCATGTACGAATCCTTCAGCCTGCCCGACGAGCATCTAACCGACGACTATCCATTGTGGCAGCATGTGGTCGCCCGTGACCCTGCCGCCGATGGCACATTTGTTTACGGCGTGCAATCTACCGGGGTTTACTGCCGCCCCTCGTGCAAATCGCGCCGCCCCAAGCGTGAAAATGTGCAGTTTTTCCAACTGCCTGCCGCTGCCGAGGCCGCCGGATTCCGGGCCTGCAAACGCTGCCGACCCAACACCGTCGCCATGCAAGACAGTCAAGTCGCGTTGATACAAAGTATCTGTGACCACATCAATACCTACCTGACCGAACCCGACCTGCTATCGTTGGAAGCGCTGAGTGCGGCCTTTCATTTTGACCCCCATCACCTGCAAGACATTTTCAAGCGGGTGTTGGGATTAACGCCGCGCCAATATGCTGATGCCCAACGCCTACAATTGCTCAAGGTCAATCTACGCGAAACGGATAATGTCGCCGACGCCATCCACAGCGCCGGATATGGCTCAAGCAGTCGAGTCTATGAACGTGCCGATACCCACCTCGGCATGACACCCGCCACGTATCAACAAAAAGGACAGGGGATGCACATTCAATACACGGTAATCGAGACTTATTTAGGCCAGATGCTCATCGGGGCAACCGAGCGCGGCATTTGTGCCATCACGCTCCATACCACCGAAGAGGAGGCCGTCACCGCTCTGCATGAAGAATATCCGCGTGCCACGCTCAGCCGCGAGGATACTACTTTGCAAACGTGGGTTGCCGCAATCATGGCGCATGTCGAAGGCCGCCTGCCCCATCTCGACCTGCCATTGGATATTCAAGCCACCGCCTTTCAATGGAAGGTGTGGGGGGCGTTGCAGCAAATTCCACGCGGCGAAACCCGTTCCTATGCACAGATTGCCGACGCGATTGGTCAGCCGGAAGCAGTGCGGGCCGTCGCCAGCGCCATCGGCAGCAACCGCGCCGCCATTGTCATCCCCTGCCATCGGGTCATCGGCAAGGATGGAAAATTGACAGGGTATCGGTGGGGCATCGAACGCAAACGCATCCTCTTGGAGCATGAAGAGGCCATGCCTGCATCCCTACCCTTATAGTTGACCCATTAGGACACGGGGCTAAAGCCACCGTGCTGAATCTAGCTGGAAAGACGGGTAACGCAACCTGAGAACCGCCGTAAATTAGTCGAAGAAATTTAGGGAAAGTTGAAGGGACTATTTCACCTTTGCACTTTCCCTAAATTTTTCTACGATAGCACTAGCTCCAAGTCAAACTCTCCGATGAGTTGCTGCACCCACGCCTGAATACGGGCCGTCGTGAGATCGGGCTGATTGTCATTATCAAGGGCCAGCCCCATAAACTGGCCGTTTTCGACCCCGCGTGAATTGGAAAATTCAAAACCCGCCGTCGCCGTAAATCCGACTAATTCCCCACCAATCAGGCGGATTTTTTCGCCCAAAATGCCGATGCCATCCTGAAACGTATCGGGATAACCGTATTGGTCACCAAGCCCAAAAATTCCCACGCGGCAACCTGTCAGAGCAAGCGTATCCAATTTGTCGTAGATGAAATACCAGTCGTCCTGCAATTCGCCGATGTTATAGGTTGGCACACCCAAAATGAGGCTGTCATAGTCCATCATTGTGGTAATGTCTACTTGCCCAACCTTATGTAGATTCACCATCCCCGGCCAAATTTTCTCAAACTCGGCCTTGATCTCCTCTGCTGCGGATTCCGTCGTTCCATTGTTTGTGCCATAAAATAGACCAATCGTCATGGTGTACTCCTTATGCGAAGCTGAGTTGATATTTTTACTGTAAGCCCAGCAGGGTAGGAAAATCTATGGCAGGTGTTAAAGCCATTGTGTGTAGGGGGCAATTCCAAAGTTTACCGATGTAAAGCAAAATAAAAAGGACAGGTGTACGGCCTGTCCTTTTTGCAAGGTTTGAAAGGTGATTGAAAGGATGGAGGAATCAGAACCCGCCGCGTCCAAAAATCATCACGAGGGGGGTCTTCAGAATCAGCTTAATATCGGTCATCAACGACTGGCTTTGGATATATTCAATATCCAGCTTGCACATCCCATCAAAATCGGCGGCGCTGCGGGCACTCACCTGCCACAGACCGGTGATTCCACCTGTCGCCTGTAGCCGTTGCTTGTGCCATGCCTCATACTCTTCCACTTCGTAAGGAATGCAGGGACGGGGGCCAACCAGTGTCATCTCACCTTTGAGCACGTTGATGAATTGGGGTAGTTCGTCCAAACTGGTCTTGCGTAGGAACTTGCCAATCAAGGTGACACGGGGGTCTTTGATGATCTTCTTGATTTCAGCATTCTCAGTACCGTTAATCGCTGCCATTGCCGCCGTATCATTCTTGATGAAGGCTTTCATGAAGGCTTGGTGCATCTCGCTGGAAGCATCCTTGTACATGGTGCGGAACTTGTAGCAGGTGAAGGTCACGACATCAAACTCCGCCTTGCCATTCACAATACGACGACGACGGGCAGTGACCCGTTTCTGCGCAAAGATGGCCGAACCGGGGGTTTCGATTTCGATCAACATGGCAATAATGAGCATCGGGATACCTGCGAAGAGCAATACCACGCTGGCCGCCACAATATCAATGGCACGTTTGGTGGTGAAATAGGCCCATGTCCGCAGGCTGGCGCTGGTGACTTTTAATTGGCTCTGCGCCGCGTTTTTGTTATATCCCTGTTTTGTTTGTGAGAGTTGCATAATCTTGATCCCCCAAAAGCATTTTTTCGACCTCAAACCTTACTATGCTTTATCATAGGGGATAGCCCTTGCAACCCAACTAACGGAATCGAAGTGTGGCTTACAGTCTCCTTTCGCCTAGACTAAATTTTTGTGAAAGGGTATACGTATGGAAAAAATAGCGAAACCCTCCTAGCCAATATTTCGTATTTTGTAGTAGGGTACTTCTATCAACTATACAAGGAGACTAATTGCTTATGTCAGATGAGCGCAGCCAGATCGAAAAAGATATTGATTCTGCCGCCGGAATTGTCGGGGGTGCGATTGTGGGCACGGTTCTCGCACCTGTCGCGGGGTTAAATGGCGCATTAAGGGCCGTTGATGAGGATCGTGGAGTGTTAGGCGTGGTCGGACGTTTCGCGGTGGATACTGTGACATCCCCAGCGGTGTTCGCGGTACGGGGTGGCAAAAAGGGTCTGTCCAAACTGCTGTCACGCAAATAAAAAGATGGGCCGCGTTGTGCCCATCCTTTTAGGACGCTTAGTTTCCAGAAATCTCGATGCCGTGTTTCTTGGCGGCACGTTTGATTCTTTCTTTAATCGTCCTAAGTTCATCCGCGTCATATTTTTCGGCGTTGGCTTCATGGTGGATATAGCTCCACGCCGCACGGATGTGTTCCGGGGTATCAATGGGATATTTGTGATTTACAGGATCGGCAAATTCCACATCCCCGTATTCGCGCAGACCTTCTTGCGGGTTGACATCATCCCGACGGTCAATTTTGTTGGGCATGATTTCGCTCCTTGCAGCTAAAGCTCTACGTGACTCACATCCCTTAGAATGCCATAGGTCAGCGAATGCCTCATGGGACAAGTGGGGGTTTTCATGAGGGTGAGTGGGCCTATTTTGCAAAGGGCATCGGCGGATGCTGGCGATAAAAATCAGTGGCGTCCTGATAGGCTTTGGCAACGGCTAACGTTTCGGCTTCCTTGTCCAGACCGCCAATAAAGGAAATGCTGGTGGGTGATCCCTCTTCATTAAACCCGTTCGGCACGACCACACAGGGGTGTCCGGTCAAATTGGTGATCGGCAGTGCTGGCGAAAAACTCGGCACAGTAAACACGTCTACGCCCTCCATCACCCGCGCCATTTCTTCCATCAAGCGCATCCGCAGACGGCTGGCATTGACATATTCAATCGCGGGGATAAATTGCGCCGCGCGGAACAAATTCGGCCATGCGTCTTT
The DNA here is from genome assembly GCA_019913005.1 of Anaerolineae bacterium. GTDB lineage: Bacteria > Chloroflexota > Anaerolineae > Aggregatilineales > J027 > CFX10. The sequence continues at coordinate 11,524 of JAIOHL010000100.1, forward strand.
GTCTTGCCACGTCAATAAATCATCCCGATTGCTGAGGGTCAATTCTTCAAAGGCCGCCGCTGCCTCCGCCTCTAACATCAACAATATCGGTTGCACATCCAGACTGGGTAGGGTCACGGGTTGCAGATTAGGGAAGAGTTGGCGCATTACCACCAGCGACGCATCATCATTGGTTTTATTGGGCTGATCTTCCTCAAAAGAGGCTGACACATACCCTACTCGCAGATTTTCGAGTTTGAGAGTGGGCTGCCATTGAAATTCAATGTCGGCAACGGTGCGATCTTGACCATCCGGGCCATAAATTGCCGTAAACACAAGGGCGCAGTCCTCCACCGTGCGACAAATGGGGCCGATTTTGTCCATGCTCCAACTCAGCGCCATCGCCCCATGTCGGCTGACCCGTCCAAATGTCGGACGCAAGCCCGTCACCCCACAGCGCGTCGCCGGGGAGACAATTGAACCATAGGTTTCGGTGCCAATCGAAAAACCGACCAGACCCGCCGCTGTTGCCGAAGCCGACCCCGCCGATGAGCCGCTAGAGCCTTCTTCAAGGTTCCAAGGATTTTTGGTTTTGCCGCCATGCCAGATGTCGCCATAGGCCAGCGCCCCCAAGGTCAATTTGGCAAGCAGCACTGCTCCGGCTTGCTCAAGGCGCTCAATCACCGTCGCGTCGTAATCGAAGGATTGGTCTTGATAGGGTTCGGCGCCCCAGGTCGTCGGATAGCCTTTGACGGCAAGCAAATCTTTCGCGCCATACGGGATGCCATGCAGCGGCCCGCGATTGATGCCCTGCGCGGTTTCCTGATCGGCACGTTCCGCCTGTCGCATGGCTAAATCTTCGGTCAGCGTGACCACACATTGCAGATAGGGGTCGTATTTTTTGAGACGGCCTAGATACATTTGGGTCAATTCGACGGAAGTCACTTGGCGGGTGCGGATGAGTTCGGAAAGTTGGGTAATCGGCGCAAAGGCCAGTGATTCCAGATCATCGGGGCGGGCATATTTGGGTGGGGCACTCATGGCATAGTGACGCGGGGATTGGGCGGGTTTGGCAGGCTGCACAACGCGCGGGTCAAATATTAAGCTCATGGGGAGGCCGTTTTCGAGTTTGGCCGCCCGTAAATTTTGATAATGTGCCAGCCGCCGATTGAGCGCTTGCAGCATTTGTTCACGTTCGTCATCTTTAAACGACAACCCAAGCAAAAACTCGGCGTGTTCAATCATGGTCAGGGTTGGCAGCAGCGGATTTTCGGGTGAGCTTTCCTGATTGGGCATCTTGATTCCTATGGCGGTACTTAGCGATAAAAACGCCAAATTTATCATGCGCCCATAACAAATACAAAATTCAACCCGGCTAGGCGATGCTGGTATCGTTGAAACGCTGATGGGCTTGGTGCAGCAGGGTACGTACATCTTCATCAGTCGTGGGGCGAAAATTGGCATACCAGCGCCCTACCGAAATAAATGGCGCAGGCGTATGCAGGCAAACCACATAATCCACATAGGATTGAAGCTGGCCGCAAATGTGTCTCTCAGCGACAGGCACGGCAATCCCGATGGAGGCAGGTCGGAAACGGCGCACGGCCATGACCGCGACTTTCATGGATGACCCCGTAGCCAAACCATCATCCACCAACATGACATGATGATTAGTCAGGGGGTGCATCGGCTGAGACTGGCGGTAATAATTTTCGCGGCGTTCCAATTCAAGGCGTTCTTGATACGTAACCGCATCCACTGCTCGATCCGAGACCCCGAAACCCTGCACAATATCCTCGTCCAAAAACCGAATGCCGCCCGTCGCAATCGCTCCCATCGCCAATTCACCATGACCGGGAACGCCTAACTTACGAACCACAAAGACATCCAGTGGAAAATCATATACCATTGCGATTTCATAACCGACGGGAACACCACCACGCGGGAGAGCCAAAATCACCGTCCGGGGGCGATCAGCATACGGCGCTAATTTTTCCACCAACGCCTGACCCGCATGAGCACGATTTTTAAATAAATAATCCACCATTTTCTTTTCCCTCGTAGGTATATTGTTCTCGTAGTTTATTGTGGGCGAAATCTGAGCGATCTACGAGGGCAAGCTAGGGGTATTTGGGTTAGGACAGGTGAAGGGTTTTTGGAAGCCATTTCACCTATGTAGGCTGAAATATCAAGTAGGGTTTATCGCTCAACCACAACCCCTATTGATTAATCCCCATGTGGTTGAATTTCAAACCAATCGAAATCCGCTGGGGTCGTGCTGACCGTGCCATGCCCTGTGGCATACATCCCGACAAACACCCCCGTAAATCCGCCCGCGATTTCGGAGGTTAGATAGCGCGTGCGGCCTGTCGCCAAGACGTGGGACGTGCCATCGGTCAGTTGATAGCCAAAAGTGTATTCCGAAAGCGTCGTTTCAATGGTGAGGATGATTGTACCCATTGGTAAGGATGCACGGGCCACAATTGCCTCCAAGCTGCCGATGCGCTGACGGACAAAAACCACTCGCTCGTCCATTTCGCGGTGAATCCCAATTTCGTAATGATGGTCTTCATTCTGGAAAAGGGTCAGCCCGGCTTCTTGGCCTTCCTGCTGTGGGTCAAAATCAATCAAGGCCCGGATGGTCGAGGCGAAATATTGCTGGCGGCGTCCCACAAAGGCCGGGGCAGCGATGTCATTTAAGGTCGCGGGTTGCCCAACTAAACGCAGCCAACCGGGGCGCTCACTAATTGACCAAAATGGGGATTCTGGCGTGCGAATAAAGTTCCAATACAAATTAAGGGAGGAGGTCTCAAAGTCATCACGGTCTGGCTGTTCGGGCCAGTGATGGACAGGCAAAGGATCAATGGGGTTTTCAATTTCGGCAGGTTTGCCCTCGTTTACGATGAGCCACCCATCGGCGTTCCAAGCAACAGGGACAAGGATGGTTTCGCGCCCCAAATGGTGAGCCGGAAAATATAACTGGTTCGGGCGAATGGCGAGGCACACCATCCACCACCGCCCCGTATGATCTTGCACCAGATCAGCATGTCCGGTGGCTTGGAAGGGATGGTGAGGCAAATTTTGGTGAGTGAAAATTGGATTAAAGGGGCATGGCTCAAATTCCCCCCACACCGAATCGGCGCGGGCCATTGTCACCCGATGGGCATATTCCGTACCGCCCTCCGAAATCATCAGGTAGTAGGTTGACCCAACCTTGTATAGATGGGGGCCTTCGGGATAGCGCCCACCCATCCCCCGCCAAATGAGTCGTTTTTCGCTGAGGGGCTTGCCCGTTTTGAGGTCAATTTCGGCCTGATAAATGCCAGAGGGTTCGCCTGTACTGGTTAAATACACCCGCCCGTCATCCTCAAAAAACAACGAAGGGTCAATGCCATCCTGTTCCAGCCAAACCGGGTCTGACCATTCACCAGCCGGGTCGTCCGTCCAGACATAAAAATGACCACCCCCCGCCACCAACGTTGTGACCATATAAAAACGCCCGTCGTGATAACGCAGGGTGGGGGCAAAAATGCCAAGCGCAGAGGCAATCCCTTTGAGGTTGAGTTGGGATGGGCGGGTCAGGCAGTGCCCAATCTGCTGCCAATGCACCAAATCGCGGCTGTGGAAAATCGGCACGCCGGGGAAATAACAAAAACTGCTCGTCACCAAATAATAATCTTCCCCCACGCGACAAATACTGGGGTCAGGATAGGTGCCGCGCAAAATGGGATTACGATAGGGCATGGTTTACTCCATTGGATGGGATTGAAATCGGGCAGGTCTTAGCCCTGCCCCTACAAAAGACGATCTAATTGCTTGCCCCTTCGATAAACGATACAAGGGCCTGATATTTGGGCGCGGTGGTGACGTCCTGATCTTGATATTCCAAGACGCCCCAACTGCCCCATTTGGAAAATTCACTGGTACTCGAAAAATTCATAAACAACCCACCGCCGAGTTCTTGCCACTGCGTCAGATATTCGGTGTATAGCTCCCCCATGCGTGGGTGGCGATTAGCTTCGATAAACAGATGGGTGACGGCCTCATTATTTTCCGCGCCGCCGATGCCTAATAAATGCTGACCGCCTTCATAGGCCACCAACTCAAGGCCATATTGGGCAGCGACCTGTAGATTGGCCTCGATCCAGTCGCGCACCTCACCGCGAATATGCTCCCCGGCGATGTCCAAAATCTGGTCAACGGTCATGCTGGTGACAGCGGCTTCATTGCCTGCACTGCCGATAAAATCGCCGTTGAGGTTGCCGCTGAAATACGGTGCGATGGCGATGGCATCGGCGTGTTCATAGGCGTTTTGCCACGTTGCCACCTGCTCGGCTGTCCATGCGTTGGCGGCTTGGGATGCCAGTACACGCACAAGACGATCTGTCCCACCAAACACCTCTTCCCAAATCGTAAACATCTTGACAGCCCGCTGCGAATGAAAGAATAGGCCCGCCTGAAAATCATCGGAGGACAAACCGAGCACCCCACCCTGTTCGATGACATAACCCGCCTGCAAAAACTGCCCATTCCATGTCTCATTGGAATATTCAATGTAGGCTTTGAGAGATGGGTCAAGTTGGTCGCGCACAAGGGTGGCGAATTGGCGCACAAAATCATCCGAGGCAAGGTGTGGCATATTAAACCAAGCGTCGGCGTGCAGGGTGTTGGCTAACTGCACCAGATATTCCACCGCCACCCCTTTGACCGATTGGCGCGGGTCAGCGGGTGTGGGTCGGTCTGCCCACTCTTGAAGCGTCGAATTGTTGGTATTCAGCAGATCCATAAAACGCAATGCCTTAAACGGGGCAAGACGTTCCAAAAACAGCGGATGGAACGGTTGAGTCTGATAGGTTTCCTCAAATCCGGGCATCAGAAAGCGGAGATTCCGAATCGGGTTATCGGGATTGGTCGCCAGAATTGAGAGCCATAGGGGGTTGTTGTCGGCGGGATAGTTGACCACCATGCGCCCTTTTTCCTCGCTGACGATGGTCGGCAGATTGATGGGGAAGCCTAGCTCGCCCTCGCCCTCATACAGCAGCACATAATCGCCGCCGGGGTGATGGCCTGCCGTGAACATGACTGTTTCCGCTGACTGGCCTTCTTCCAATGAGGCAATCCAGCCATCGGGGGTCAGATTTAATGGCCCGCCCTCGCCCCAATTGGCCCCCTGCCGCTGTGAAATCCAATCACGCGACATTTTGAAAGCGTCCACAAACATCCATTCGGTTGACCAATCCACCAACCCAGCGAGGTTCGTGCCGATAGGCGGCGCAATCTGTTGGGCGGCGGCGGGGGATGGCACAGGTAACACGGCGCTCAAGATGACAACGATGAGGAGGAGTGGACAAAATTTAGGTCGCATCATGTGAAATTTCCTGCTGCATAAATTCAATAAAACGGCGTGTTTCCGGCAAGATCGCGGCGGGGTCGGCAACATCTTCGCGCCACCCTAATCGCCAGCGGAGCGCCTTTTGGATGAGGTTGGCCCATTGCGGCAACTGCTCCATTACCCACGCGGCGGCGCGGACTTTGGAGACCTGTTCGCCATGTGTAGAGCTATACAAGGCACGGCACATGGTCAAAATGGCATAACTTTGATAGGGGACACTGGCGTCATCCTTCAGCCATTCATGCCAATGCGATGCATGGTCTTTGATATTCTCGATAAATTCCTCAGTGGCAATCGGGCCAATAATCGCCTGTGCGGGTGGGCCAAACAAGGGAATCCCCTGTTTGCGCACCACGTACCAATTAACCAACCAATCGTGTCCAGCCTCAATAATATGAAAGGGTTCGCCGGGGCTGATAATGCCGATGGGGCTAGATTCAGTGCGAAACGTCTGCAGGCCATGCAGGGATAAATAGGCAATTTCAAGGCGGCTGTCCCACTGCGGATGCTGCGCGATGAAGTCATGGTGCATGGCATCCAATGTGTCAAATTCGACGGGACTCAAATCCGAGGCCAGCGCCGCCAGCAGGTCAATATCGCTGATGGTGGGGTCAAAATCACCCGTCACCAATGAGCCATACAGATATAGGCCGACCAACTTATCGCCCAAAATAAGCTGCATTTGGGTGAGCAGGGTTTCCAATAGTGTATAGAGTTGGGGGTCAAGGTTTGGTTGCATAGGAAAAGTATAGTGCAGAAGCTAGGATAGGGGTAGCAGAATGCGGGTAATTAACGGGCCAAGCGATAATACTTCAATTCAGCGGTATCGGCAGGACGGCTTTCGACACGCCAACCGGACTGTTCCAAAATCGTTAATCCAGCCTCGAATTTTTGGGTGGCCTCATGCGTCAATGCCGATTTTTCGCGCCATTCCTTGACCACGACCTCCAAGCGCCACGCATAACGTACCGCCTCAAGGAAAAGGGCATCCGGATCATCCACTTCGGGCATTCGCGGGAAATGGTCATGGAAGGCCACGATATAGGCGATGGCTTCATCTCGATAGCGATGGATGGAGAGGAGGTAGGCCAAGTGGAGTACCGTTGGGCGGATGGAATGCAACGGGCCGGATGGGGCATTTTGTACCCATTCGGCCTCGTTATCGAAATAGGGCGGTTTGTAGGGAGCACGGCGGAAGGCGATCATCATAATCACCCATATACTCACGGAGGCGCAGATTAGCAAAATGATGAGTGTAGTCGGTGTCATGCTGCCCCTATGTAGGCTCGTTTTGGGGAGGGCACGGGGACGCTCCCCTACAAACATATCCCGTTTAATCCGCTGCGGTGGCGACGGCTGAGACCGCTGCTTCCGCTTCCGCCTGTTGGCGATTCAATTCGCGCACCTGATAGATATTCCAAAAGGCAAACAAGACGAAGGCGATGGAATAGATGAGCATATAGGGCGAAATCGCGGGCACTTTAATCAGCGCAAGCACAAAACCCAAGAAGGCATAGGCGGCCAAACCCAATTCGCCAAGCGTAATCATATCTACCTTGAGGGCATAACGACTGCCGGCCCATTTTTGGCCCTGTCGTGTAATGCGGAATTTCGGTGTGCGTTTAAATTCGCGTTCAACCCCCGGGCGGTGGAAGGCATTAAACACAGCTCGACTGTTGCTCAGGACGACTGCCGCCCCGACCACAAATTGCACCGGGAAATAGATCAGGGCGTCGCGCCAATTGCGATGCAGTTCCAATTGGGCCAGCGCGATGAGCAGGGGCGGGATAATGCCGAATGCCCCGATAATTCGTAGGTCGGGCAGTTTGTCGAACATATCCCCGACCAGCAAAATCGGCGTCAACAAAAACATGAACAAAATAATCGGCTGCACGACGTATTGCGAGAGGTGCATCAAGCCCATGAATTTCTTCGGCAGCGAAAAACGTTTGGATTTCATAAGTGGCACGGCATGTTTGATAAGGCATTCGGTTGAACCCGTCGCCCAACGTGCCTGCTGCATCTTATAGGCTTGCACCTGCGGCGGCAGTTCACCCGGCACGGCGACATCCACCAGATACAGGAAATCCCAACCTTTCATCAGGGCGCGATAGGATAGATCAAGGTCTTCGGTCAGCGTCGAGGATGACCAACCACCCGCGTCATTAATGGCCTGAATCCGCCAAATCCCGCCCGTGCCGTTCATGGACATGGGCAACCGTCCTCGGCTACGGGCCACCTGCTCGATGGCAAAATGGCCGTCAATATTCAGGGCTTGGGCACGGGTCAGCCAGTTATAATCGAGGTTGAGATGCTCCCAACGGGTTTGGATCAGGGCCAATTTCTGGTCGCGGCTGAAATAGGGCATCGTGCGGCGCAAGAAGTCAATTGGTGGGACAAAATCGGCATCAAACACCGCTACACAGTCGGTTTGGGTATACTGCATGGCATAGGCCAACGCCCCGGCTTTATACCCCTTGCGATTGGGGCGGCGCACAAGGGTGATATTTTTGAAACCCTTCGACTCCCATTCGGAAATTTTGGCTTGGACGACCTCGGTGGTTTCGTCGGTGGAGTCGTCCAACACTTGAATGAACAATTTTTCACGCGGGTAATCGAGGCCAACGCAGGCGTCAATGAGGCGGTCAATGACATGGGACTCGTTGTAGATCGGCAGTTGGATGGTGATGGAAAGCAGTTCATCGTCGTTGACATCGGGGCGAACGGGGTGCTTGTGTTTGGTGAAATAGTAAATCACCAGCAACACACCAAAACTGCTGACAAAAATGGTTAGAAAAACGGCTGAGGCGACATAGAGAAAAGCCGCAAAATTCAGGAGGGCATCTACCAACACGTGTTCAATACCTCTGCGGTTAGGTCAACAATTGCGTTCCCCATTATATAGATTATTGGCGGCGCGGGTAGTGGCGAGTGTGTTAATATGTCGAATGGGAACATGCACTAGAAAATGGTGTCGGAAAATCAACATGGGAGTCCAACATGAGTCACCAGAACAATTCCCCTATTCCCGAAGTCATTCAGCAGCAAGATGGTTTGGTTGAAAGCCTCAAAGCCAAATTGGATCGAGAACGCACGCCCGTTGAACGATTTGCGGACAATGCTGCCCGTATGTTTGGCAATATGCGATTTGCTATTGCGAATTTTCTGTGGTTTGCCATCTGGATCATTCTCAATATCGAGGTGATTCCCGGTCTCAAGCCTTTCGACGCCTATCCCTTCAGCTTTTTGACAATGGCAGTCTCATTGGAGGCCATTTTTCTCTCCATTTTTGTTTTGATCTCCGAAAATCGCAGCGCGGCGGTGTCGGAACTACGCGAGGAAGTGGATGTGCAGATGGATATTATCATGGAATACGAGATTACACGCTTGGCTTCGATGGTCAATGCCATCCTTGAAAAACTCGATATCGAATGTCCGGTCAAGGACGATTTGGATTTTATGCTCAAACCCCTTGATATCGAAAAAATCGAGGACGGCCTTAAACGGCAAGTGATGCAGAAATAGCCGGATTACTCCCAATCTTCCAATTGGAGGCCATCTACTCGCCCAAACTCCGCCGTGTTGTGGGTCACGAGAATTAAGTTGTTTGCCAGCGTAATTGCCGCAATCAGCATATCTAGTGGGCCAATGGGTGTACCAAGTGATTGTAATTTGGCTCGCATTGGCCCATAGATAACCGCTGTCTTATCGTCAAAGGGCAATGAGATAAATTGGCTTAAAAACTCTTGTTGGGCTGCCAAAGATTTTGCTGAATGGCTACTCTTCGCAGATCCAAAGAATAATTCAGCTTTGACAATCGAACAGACGGCAATATCAGCTACGGGAATTGCCTGCATTTTCATCCGAATGTTTGGCGCACGCCCATTGAGATAGCGAATACAGGTATTGGAATCCAGCAAATAGATCATTCGATTTCATCCCGAATTTCATGTTCACCCTGATCGCCACGTTCCATCGGATTATCAGCAAACGCCCCATAGGTACGTTCAAAGAATCCGACAGGCCAGCCTAGAGAGTTGGTTTCTATTTCCTTTAGTGCCCGCAAAACCAGAATCGCCTCCACCTCTTGACCCCATAGCTCATCTGGCATTTCCAACTGCAAAATACCATCCTGCCCGACCCGCGTCCGAAATTTCATCGCTTCCATAACATGTCGCCTCCTCGCATTAAAATTGTTGGTTTTTCTGGCATGGATACCGTCCGATTTTAATTAACCCCAAACGCTCATCAACGTGTTCTGGCAGATTGATACGAAAGATTAGAACGGTTACACGTGCTTCGGCGGTGAGGGGTTCAATCACGCCATTATCCACGCGAAAATGCTCCGACCACGTATGTTTGCGAGGATTATAGAAAAATGTGAACTCATCTGTCAGAGGATCAAAAGAACCGACATCACTGCTTTTGTAACTATTGCAATCATAGCAGCTCAAACATAGATTCTGTTCCTCTGTAGGCCCGCCATGCTTTTCCGGCCTAATATGGTCAATTGCAAACGGCAAGAAGTTATCTTCCTGTCCCAAGAGACAGTATTCACAACACCCACCTGCCCTTGCAATGACCAAGCGTCGCAGCGATGCCTTGATATAAGTCATTCGGGTGCCGCCAACTTTTGCCGTGCCCGAATTTTGAGCATATTAACTAAATGATTCATACGCCGAAACTCGTCCAATTCCATCTGTTCGGCATCGGTCAAATTGCCATTGCGATTTTGCTCAAGCAGATAAAGCGAACGTTGCTTTAGGGTTTCTGATGGCTGAAAAGCAATGAGTCGCTCGTTGCTTGGCTCAGAGGTAAGAAACTCCACAATCTCATCAAACAAGGTGTTAGGTGGTGCAATTTCCATAACATTCCCTTTCAAATTTCATCGCTTCCATCGCTGGCCTCCCCGCATAATTGGGATGTATGGCAGATTCATAGGCTATTATAATCCTAATTGCGTCTTGATCGTCCAAAGGAGTATATCATGCGCAACTTCCCCATTTTCGATGGTCATAATGATGTGTTGATGAGTTTTGCACCTCCCTATTCGCAACCCATTGGTACATTTTTCCAGCGCAACACAGACCGACACTTTGATTTGCCACGCGCCAAAGATGGTCATTTCGGCGGGGGCATATTTGCGGTGTTTATCGAAGATGCCTCCTCAATGGCCCTGCTGCAAAATCTGAATACTCTGTCACAGGGGGAGAAGATTGAGGCAACCGCACTTGATTTTGCCACTGCTCAACAGGCCACCATGCACATGGTCGCCAATTTTCACCGCATTGCTAAACTTTCTAATGGGCAAATGAAGGTGGTGCGGACAGCCAATGAACTCGATGAGTGCTTGAGCACGGGGGTCGTCGCGGCGGTGCTGCATTTTGAGGGCGCTGAACCCATCGGGCCGGATTTGGATGAGCTAGAAGTTTATTATCAGGCGGGGCTGCGCTCATTGGGGGTTGTGTGGAGTCGCCCGACCCTGTTTGGCGAAGGTGTACCGTTCATGGTGAATCATACCCCTGATACTGGCCCCGGCCTGACGGATTTGGGCAAGGCACTGGTCAGGGTATGCAATCAATTGGGTATTGTGGTTGACCTTTCCCATCTCAACGAAAAAGGGTTCTGGGATGTGGCACGGATTTCGCGTGTTCCGCTGGTCGCCACCCATTCCAACGCCTATGCGCTTGTGCCGATTACCCGCAATTTGACCAATGCTCAATTGGATGCTATCAAAGAATCGGGCGGCATGGTGGGGGTCAATCTGGTGACGGCCTTTCTCAATGCCGATGCCAGTGACCGCACCGATGTGGCAATGGAAACGATTGTGCGGCACTTTGATTATCTGATTAATCGCATGGGAATCGAGCATGTCGGCTTTGGGTCGGATTTTGGGCCGATTGATGTGCCGATGCCGGATGTGATTCAGGACATCACGGGCTTGCCCAAAGTCATTGACGCCCTGCGACAGGCGGGGTATGGGGATAGCGATTTGCGCCGCATCGCCTATGAAAATTGGGCGCGGGTGCTGCGGAAGACGTGGAGTATGTAAGCCAGTGGTCAAAATTCTCTAGCGAACCATTAGCCTCTTTGCGTGATATTTTCGATTTTTGAAAGATCATGACCCCGGCATGGCAGCAATCGTGAACATGCCTGCTACTGCATTTTGATGAATGGCTGTCAGGTTTGTGGCGAGTATTCGACCTACTGACGATTGAGCCAATCCGCGACCCGGAACGGCGATTTTATTATTTTCGGGTGACACCGAATGCACCGACTGAAAAATAATAACAATCATGTGGAAATCTCGATTTCACATGTTAATATTAGAAAACCGCATGAATGTTAAATAAAGATAGTGAGACGGTCATGAACGTCAGCAAATTAGAGGTCGTTCCCATTCGTGAGGCATTTCGCCACGAGGCACATAACTTTACTGTTTGGCTAGAGCAAAATATTGAGGCTCTCTCTGAAGAAATTGGCTTTCCCATTACCGTGATCGCTCGTGAAAAATCCGTTGGGTCTTTCAATGTTGACCTCCTTTGCGAGGATGCCAAAGGAAATACCATTATTGTTGAAAATCAATTGGAGCGCACAGACCATCGCCATTTGGGGCAAGTCCTTACGTATTTGGTAAATCTTGAGGCGACTACTGCCATTTGGGTGACAACCGACGCGCAACCCGAACATCAGCGCGTGATGGACTGGCTCAATGAATCCACCCCCGAAAATATGTCATTTTATCTTGTTGAAGTTAAGGCAGTCCGTATCGGGAACTCGCCTTATGCGCCGTTATTTACGATTGTAGTCAGTCCAGACGAGCAAACTCGTGAGATTGGCGAAACAAAAAAGGAACTTGCAGAAAGGCATCATAAACGCCTTGAATTTTGGACAGCCCTTTTGGAACGTAGCCAATCCAAAACTCGCTTATTTTCGGGGAAGACTCCCGGTACCGATCACTGGTTAAGTATTGGTGCAGGTCGTACAGGAATTAACTTCGGTTATCTTATTCGGAAAGATGATGCCGCTCTTGAGGTTTACATTGATACGGGGGATTATGATAGGAATAAGGCTGTTTTCGATACCTTATTTCTGGAAAAAGATGTCATTGAAATGGAAATTGGCGAAGAATTAGAATGGCGACGACTTGATGATAAGCGTGCTAGCAACATAAGTCAGCGAATTGATGGCTTCGGAAGTTTGAGTGAGCCTGAAACATGGCCTGAACTCCAAGAAATTATGATTGATGCAATGATTGTTTTTGATCGGGTGTTTCGAGGGCGTATCGCAAAGATACGATAAGGGTGGACATCAAAGCCAGAGCTGTGGTTATTAATGTTTCCGATCTTGTTATGGCAGCAAAATGGGCCTGCCAGAGATATTTCCAGCAAGCCCATTTGGGTGTTTCATTTGGCTAGGAGATTAGATTGGTTCGACGGATAGTGGTCGGTGTCTAACTTAGCCTAGTGTTTAACGGGGGGGTGAGTTGCAATATACTGCTTGACTTCGGCTTCCCGATGACGCTGCCAACGCTCGACCAGCATCCCCACGATGATGAGTAGAACCACTGGAACTCCAACGCGCAGCAGAAACAGCCCGATTACGCTTAGTGTCAATAACAATCCGTCCATCTTAGCCTCCTACCAGTTATTTTCTGGTGTAATTTCGTGTCCTGTTTTGTTTTCTTGATTACAGGATACCAGATCAAGGGGCGGGGCTAAATTCGGCAAGCACCCCATTTTCGGCATGGGGTGTTCACCCCAATGATCCTATGGGGGATACATCAGCGGGGGACTGTCTAGCGGAGCGCCATAAAATCAGCTTGTTCGCAGGCCGATAACATCAGGCGAATGTCCTCATAATCGGCGTCCTGCACCGCCGCAAATCGCTCGATAAATCCCCGCGTCAAGATCACCTGCATCGCTGGATTGGTATGGGCATGGAGTAGGACGGCCTGAATATCGGATTTGAGACTGGCCGGCAGATGGGCGGCGACGGCAAAGGGCTGAATCGTTGAAGGGCCAAGCACGTCAATCACCCGTAATTGATCGCGCAGTTGGGGATGATCGCGCCGTGCAATCGCCAGCACCTGCGAATCTATTGCGGCAGCATCAATCTCACGCTGACAGACCATTTTAAGCGCCTTTTGATGAAAGCCCGCCTGCACAACTTTTCCAAAATAGCCCTGTATCTCGCCTTTTTTCACCAGCGTGTAACGTGTAATGCCATAACCCGATTGGGATAAGGGTTCGTTATAGGCCCATGAGCAACCACGCAAATCCGCAAAGGTTTGATAGGGACTATCGCGGTGGACAATCACATCCGAAAAATAGATGGGCCGATTTTGGTAGCGTTCGCCTTGCAAAACAGGGGCGGCGATGGCTTCTAGGGCCGAAGATGGGCGGCGCGGTTGGGTATATAAGATATAGGGCAGGCCGCAGATGAAACAGGCGTCATAATCCAGAAGCTCATCATAGGCCGTGCCCACTGCCAGTTCGGTTGGCAGCCCCAATTGGTCGCCGATATAACGCACAAGGCTCTGATAGACAGGCAGCATGTTAGGGGCAAGAAACGTGACGACCCGGAGTTTCGAGTTTGTCATTTTTATATCCCCCAAGCAAAAACGGACTAGAGCATAAATTTATAAAACTTGTTATCCACCGCCATTTTCGGAAAAACAGGTGGCAAATCTTCAGCGGTGACTTCCATAAAGCCGCTTTTTTCATAGAAACGATGCGCGGCCAGAAATCTATCGGTTGTGCCCAAGAAGATTTCGCCGTAGTTGTGGGTGCGTGCCCAATCCAAGAGCGTTTGCAGGAGTTGACGGGCCACGCCACGTTCCCCACCCCGATAATCCCGATGCACAAACATTTTGCGCAGCGCCCCCTGCCCATTGCTAATATCGAGTAGGCTGATCGTGCCGACGACTTTTTCGCCATCGAGTGCGACCCAAAAATTGCCTGCGTTTTGTTGATAGTAACCGGGGATGTTATCCAAATCGGGCTGCTGGGCACGGGTAATCGGAATGTCAAATTCGGTGTTCTGGATGGTCAAAATCACATCTACCACTTGCTCGGTGTAATCGGGTGTAAATGGCACAATCTTCACGGATAGCTCCCAAAAATTGAGGTGTTTTGGCACTGGGCCGACTCCAAAGATAGGTGGTTTCATTATAATGGATTTGAGTATCCAAAATTTATTAAAGGTTGTCTTATGAAATCCTCTACCCCCCTTTTGGCGCAAGATGTAACCCAAAACATTATGCCGCGTGCCGCATTAACCCGCTTGGCAGAAGCCGAAATTGACCTACGCCTGTTTGTGCCCGTGACTGATGCTCCCCAGTTTGAAGTGATTGAGGCGGGCGATAAACATGTTGAAGGCAGCGGAGGTGTTGAACTCAAGTTGCGTGTGCGGAATTTTCAGGTGGGGCAGCATGTGTTTCCCGCCGGGTCAAAAGCTAAACAGATTCCAATGATTGGGGCATCGGCAAAAACGACGGAGACCGAACCGCATCTGCCCGATCATCTGCCCTTGCGCCTGATTCCCAAAGCGATAGCGGATGATCTTGATGAACCATTGCCGGAAGTGGACGATGAAAATCAAGCCACCACCGTATTTTCCCCTGATAATCGGCGCGTGTTTTGTGATACGAGTTATCCTTGGGGCACGGTTGGGCGGGTGGATACACCTGTCGGAATTGCGAGCGGGGTGATGGTGGGGCCGCGCCACTTGTTAACCGCTTCCCATGTCATCTATTGGAAACGTGATGGGTCAACGGCATGGGTGCGCTTTCGCCCCGCCTATTTTAATGGCAGCACTCCGTTTGGCGAGGCGTGGGGTGTGCAGGTCTATTACAAATATCAGGTGCGCGGGCCAATGATTGATGAACTTGAAGGGCGCTATGATTACGCGGTGGTCGTGTTGGATCGGCGTATCGGCGATTTGACAGGTTGGATGGGGTCACGCGCCTACACCGACGAGTGGGACGGCAAACCCTATTGGTCACATATCGGCTACCCCGGTCACACGACGGGCAGCAATCGCCCCACCTATCAAGCTGGCATCGCGCTGGATGGCATGGATTGGCAGGAGGACAGCCACGAATCAATGGCACATCGTGGCGACGTGTGGCCGAGTCAATCCGGTGGGCCGTTTTTTGGCTGGTGGGCAGGTGAAAAAGGGCCGCGTGTGGTGGCAGTACAAAGCTCCCGCAACGCTCGTGAAAATAATGCCAGCGGTGGCCTTGAACTGGTGCATTTAATCACCGAAGCGATGGCAGACTGTCCCTAAGAAGAGGGTCGGATTTCGATAGCGCAAGTGCAGTGGGTGGTGTTGGTCGTGCGAATAGAGGATGGCGGCCAACAGAACTGCTCTTCAGCGGTGAGGGTTTGTTCCATCATACCCCCACAGTGCCAGCACGGGGCCAGCATGGTTTGGACAAGCGGCACACCAAACACCTTCGCACCCTCGGCGGCACGATCTGAGCCGTCAAAGATGGTTAGACCCACCCGGCCACCGGCTTGAAAGGACAGTTGACCAACAGGCAGCAAACCCGCTTTGCTCATACCCGCACCGGAAGGCAGATTTTCGGGGGCATACAAAATCCAAAAACGCTCGGCCTCGCGGGATTCAATATGTAAAATGCCTTGCAGCAGATGGGGATAGATGCCGCGCCCTTGAAATTCTGGCAGGGTGGCAAAATCCCACAGATAGCGATCTCCGGGGGGCAGGATAAATTCGAGGTTTACTTCACCAATCGAGGCGGATTCAGTTGCCACCCACCCATAAGCGACAGGTTGGCCTTCCCAATAGCCAATATAAGGCCGATGTCCCGCTTGGAGCCGCTGACGAACCTCATCAATAGGCAGCCGATTGAGCCGCGCCATCAGCAAATGGTTGTTTGCCAGTCCGGTTGTGAAATTGGTCAGGGGACGTAACAGCGGTAGGGGGTCGTTTTTCCACCACGTCGCAAGAGCCATCCAAATTATCCTTGAAACTGCAAAGAAAAGGGCGATGTCATTCTATTATAAAACAACTCGCCCCGGTTCTCCTCAGTCCAAAGGCCGATTTTTTAGGCCATGCTGCGCTGGGGTGCAGCAACACGATGGCTGCGTTTGCGATGTTTCAACAGTTCCGCCGCATAATAGCTGCCGATGACAAAGGCCACCGCGCCAATTTGCAATCCAAGGCCCTATCATGTTGGGAAAACGCCGAACCACCCCTTGTTGCCTAAGCTTTCCTGTTTTCGAGAAGCATCATTGTTCCGAAAAACCATGAAATAACTGAATTCGATATCACTCATCATTTATTTAGCTTCTCCCAAGATAACACTAGGCTTGGCCTGCCAAAATCCTTCACAGCATATCTATTCATTCCATGTAGGAGTCACCCGCTATGATTAATCTGATTTATGCCAGTTCCGCCACAGAAATGCTGACCGAACCCGCCCTGCTCGAAATTTTGGAAAAAGCCCGTGAGAAAAATGCACGTTTGGGCATCACCGGGATGCTGCTCTATCGTGGTGGCAACTTCTTGCAGGTCTTGGAAGGGGAAGCCGAAACCGTGCGCGAACTTTATAAGGTCATCCGGCAAGACCAACGCCACAAAGGGGTGATGTTAATCGCCGAACGTCCAGTGACCGAACGTAATTTTGCGGAATGGAAGATGGCCTTTGTCAATCTTCAGTCGGTCAAACCAGAGGATGTGCCGGGATACAGCGAATATTTGAACGTCAAATTTACCGGCGAGACGTTCTCCAACAACCCGACCTTTGCCCATCGTTTGCTGCGTATCTTCCGCGATTACATGCGCTAAAGACACGTTTTCAATTGCCATTTGATAAATGTGACATTGGTCACAACGAATAGTTCCGATTGGCATTACTCTGTCGGCCAAGAACCCATACAATGAGAGACATGAGTATACGATTGGAAGAAATTCGGACGGTTATGGCTCTACGCCACCTGTCGGAAGACTGCCAACGCGGTCTGGCCGAAGTGATGGTACGTCGCACGTTTGCCCCCGGTGAAATGATTTTTATCGAAGGGGAGCAGGCGCTAGGGATTTGGTTTGTCCTAAGCGGGCGGGTACGTATTCTAAAACATTCAAGCACAGGTCGCAGCCAAGCCCTGTGTATCACACAGTCGGGTAAATGCTTTGGGACGTGTCCGTTATTCTCCACAGAAAACAACCCAGCCAGTGCCCAAGCCCTCGATGAGGTGACATTGTTGGTCTTGCCCGACGACCAGACTACCGCTTTGATGCAGGAAAATCCGTGTTTAGTCAAAACGTTGCTGCAACTTTACAGCGAGCGGCTGGATCAATTGGCCCGCCTCAGTGAATGTCTGGCGATGTGGACAGTGGCCCATCGGCTGAATGACTGTTTGTTGAACCATGCGGTACCAGAGTCACCCTATCCCGTTGTTCACTTGACCCATGAGAAATTGGCAGAATTGGCGGGTACGGTGCGCGAAGTGGCCTCCCGTCACCTTGAAAAATTAGCCGAACATGGGGTGGTTGAACTGCACAGCGGCTATCTCTACATTATCCAACCATTGCAGCTTCAGTGATCGAGGAACATCATGCCTGTCTCAACTGAGGTCGTCCGGGGATTTGGCCTATCCAAAACCCTTAGCGAAGAAAGCTGTCTGAAAATTAGCGCGGCGGCTGTGCCGATCACCTTTCGGGCGGGTGAAGTCTTTTTCCAACAGGGCGAAGATTTCAGCGCGTTGCATCTGGTACAGACAGGCCATGTCAAGTTATTCCGCCAGTCGGGTGAAAAAATTCAGATTTTGGCGGTGGAACATGGCGGTGGAACCTTTGGGGCGGAGACCCTCTTCGCGCATACCCCCTGCCCCTGTACCGCCCAAGCATTGACGGCTGGCAGCGCCCTCATGATTCCCGCCGATACGCTCATGGCACTGCTCGACAGTCAGCCCGATTTCATGATGATCTTCTTGGAAGTCATCTCCCAAAAACTGCGCCAATTTACCAATCTGGTACACAGCCTCGCCTTTCGAGATGTGCCGACCCGACTGGCCGAGGTCTTGTTGCAGCAGGAATGGATGGAAACCTCCAAGGGTATCACGATTCCACGCATCCTGTCCCAGCAAGATTTGGCCGCGAACGTTGGCACCGCACGTGAGGTGGTCTATCGCACCCTCAAAAAATTTGAGCAAGACGGCCTGATTCGCATTCTGCCCCACGAATACATCGTGCTGGACGCGGGTCGGTTGCTCCGGTTGGCCGATCAAGAGTCCTAGCCTCTCTGCCAAAAACCCAGTGGAGTTTCATAGAACACAAACTCTATTAGTGTCATACCAGATTCGGGTAAAGGGTAGGTCTTAGCCCTACCCCTACGAAATGGGGTGGTAGGGGTCAGTCTGAGAGGGTGTCTAAAAAGTCCTCGCAGGCTAACGGGTTAAACGATTTAACATCAAATTGGACATCGCCAGATAAATCATGGCTTTACTGGACGACACCAAGTATTCATAGTCTTTACTCAGACGCCG
>JAIOHL010000101.1 GCA_019913005.1 Anaerolineae bacterium
GTCGGTGATTGGAACACTCGTTCAAAAGCTGGATAAGACGATTGAGCAACGCAACACGGCGGAAGAAGAGCGCATTAAGGGCTTAGAAGATCAAGCTAATCTCAAGAATGACATGGCAGATTTGGCCCGCCAAATGCAAGGCCAGCAAAACGAAATTAGCAAGCTCCATACACGCATAATTGCATTGCAGGGCGAATCCGATGCCCGCCTGCTGACGATTCAAAACCTCCAAGAGAAAATCGAAAGTGACGATCAAAGCCGCGCCGCACTCGAAAAAAAAGTTAAAGAACTTACCGCAACGGTCAATGACCAAAACAAGAGTATTGAGACGCTAAACGAGAGCATCAAGACCCTGACCAAAGAGCGTGACGATTTGCGGATTAGGGCAGAACGGGCGGAAAAGGCCGAAATCGAATTGACCAAACGAGTCACCGCGCTCGAAAAAGCCAGCGAACCGAAGCCCGAAAACCTTAACCCGACGTTGGTATTGACCGCGCCGGAGAGTGCGATTGTCCAGAAGCCAGAGGGGAATGACCCACTATGAAACACATCGTTGCAGCGGTGATTGTGCTGTTTGCCGTCGTGGGTGGGTTGGTGTATGCCGATAGCCAGTGGTCGGAGGAGACGCGGGTGAAGGTTGCACCTGTCACACCGATTGTCATCCCAGCGATTTATTACTATACGGCGGTGCCGGAGCCAGACATCCCGATGGACTTATGGCGGTGTTTGCAAAACCCCACGCTGGCGTTAGATGCGCCGGATGTTGCGCTTGACCACAATAATTTTGATGTGATTGACCTGCGGATTACACCCGTCGGGGATATAGGCCAGATGCACGTGTATCAAGTGTTTAATCACGGGCGGAATGAAGCCAAGCCTATCACAGTGGAATATGGCACAGACGGCGCGGGGAATATTGTTTTGGTGCGATGTGATGTGCCGACAGAGTGGGGGAATTTTCCACCGCCTAACACGCCGATCCCGATGCCGACATTGGGAAATCAACCGGGGGATGGAGTGGGGCAGCCGGAATCATGAAACGCCAAACACGCAAGCTGGCCGGGGATTGGTCGGTGCTGAATAGTGCCATCCGACAAACGCTTTATGCGCAAGATGTGAATAAGGCGACCTTGCGACGTTTGTTGCTGCTTCGGTGGGTGACTGTGAGTAATAACGCGCTTGTCGTGACCCACGATGGACGCGACGAATGGCGGCGGCTGCGACGCAAACATCAACCCGACAACTTGCATCGGCGGGTGGGAGCGATGTACGAGGTGGCCGGATGAAGGGTCGAGCAGTGGCGAAGTTTCAGATTGTGCCATGCCAGCGATGTAATGCGGGCGGCACCCCGAACAAAAACTATCAAAAGCAGCCTTGTCCAGTCTGTGGGGGCAAGGGATATGTGATGGTGAAGGCGAAGTAGATGGGTTACTCGGTAGACGAGAAGGCCAAAGGTATTGCGATTATGCGTCAGTTCGGTGGGATGACGGTTGAAGCCATCCGCGAAATTGAGGCCGCGTTGGGTCGCAAGCCGTCCAAATCTACCTTATCGGCATGGCTGAATTTGGCAATCGAACCGAGTGACCGAACCGAACCGAACATGCCGAACCGAAGCGAACGCATAAAAAAGGCGATGGTCACGGAAGGCGATATTCAAGCCGCGCAAGCTGAATTGGCTGAGAAGTTTCGATTGGCCGCACACAAGTATTTGGATCACGCACTTAAAGAGAACGTGGTCGAAGATACGAAAGGCCCACAGGCAATTACGGCCTCGGCGGTGGCAGTGGATAAGATGCGCCTGTTGCAAGGATTACCCACCGAGATTTTAGAAGTGATCCCGTCGTTTATGCAGAAGGCGCAACGAGCGGGGAAAGACCCCTTGCAGATTTTGATACGAGCGATGGAGGTGCTTGATGCAGACATTAACACGCTCCATTGATGACATTGTGGATTATGCACTGGATCGCCAGTCCTCCAATAATGGAGATTCTCTGAATGCAATCCCTGATGTGCCGGATATTGTGGACTGGGGGCAGGATCGGTTTTACATCACCGAAACCAAGCGGCCTATTGTTTTGGAACCTGTCCAGAAGACCGTACTGCAATATTTTTTTGAGCGTCGGGAAGATGGTCAGTTTAAGTACAAGACCGGGCTGTATTCGACCATCAAAAAATCTGGCAAGACGACTATCGCCGCGATGGTGCAGCAGTGGGCATGTGAGACATGGGGCGATTATGGGCAGTGCTACCACATGGGGAATAAGTTGGAGCAAGCCAAAGAACGTGCCTTCATGATTACCACCCGGAGCATTGAGCTTTCGCCGTTTAAAAAAGATTGGCGCATTCAACCCACACGACTGACCCATTTGCCCACGCATTCATTTATCAAGCCCCTACCCGTGAATGCGGCGGGGGAAGCTGGTGGGAATCAGCGGCTCACGACATGGACAGAGTTTCATGGGTACATCTACGAGGCCGACGAGCGGATGTATGACGAATTGCAGCCCGTTCCGACGCAGCCGCTAAGTTTCCGATTTGTGGAGAGCTACGCGGGCTATGACGGGGAAAGCAATCTACTCAAAACCATTTGGGAACGCGCGATCAAAGAAGGCAAGCGGATCCATGATGAATACCCGATTTATGTGCATGAACCATCGGGTTTGATTGCCTACATTGATACGGGGACTGAGGCGCGGCGCATGTATTGGCAGACCCCGGAATATTATCAATTGGCCGAGGCCGGGGAACGTCCCATCAATTTTAAACGCCTGCACCTGAACGAGTGGGTCAGCAGCGAGAATCAGTTTGTGCAGATTGGCGTGTGGGACAGCCTTGAAAACACGGGCGAGAAGGCCATCAAGATGCCATTTAATTATCCGGTGGTGATCGCGGTGGACGCGGCAGTGAGCAATGACTCGACGGCGGCGAGTGCGGTCACATTTATTGATGACACCACGATTGAATTGGAGACCCAAATCTTTGACCCACCCAAAGGCGGCAAGATTGATTACGAAGAGACCTTGAAACCCGCCCTCGAAAGCATGTTTGCCCGCTATCGGGTGGTCGCGGTGGGCTATGACGAATATCAGATGCACGATTTTATGACGCAGTTGGCGAAGGCCTACACGGGGATTGAGTTTACCCCCTTCAGTCAGACCCAGCCGCGCTTGCAGGCCGACACCGCGTTATTGAGTCGGTTGATTCAAGGCAAATTTCGACACAGCGGGAATGCGGTGTTGCGTGAGCATGTACAAAACGCCAACGCCAAAGAACACGACGACGGCAGGGTCATTCGGATTGTGAAACAACCCAGCGGCAAACGCATTGACGGATTAGTGGCAGTGAGTATGGCGAGCCGGATTGCCTCAATCGCGCTGAAAGATTTGGGGCCAGCGGTGCATAAGATTCGAGTTCGAGAGAAACGGGCACGGCGATGAAAGTTAAACAATGGCCTGTGATTCGAGAGTTGATCGGGCGGGCGCAACATGTGGTGATTAGCATCCGCACCCGGTGGGCGTATCGGCCAAGCAAGGACTTGACCCGGCCCGATTCGGCGTTTTGGGACAAGGCACGGCGGGGATTGGCAACGGGGCTTGAAATATCCGGGCTGCTGCTGAAGCCACTGGCCTCCAAGACGGCGCAATGGGTGATGGGGAAACCGCTGCAATTTAAGCAGAGCAATCCGCGCAACCAAGAGGCGCTGAATGAATGGTGGGCCGAACATCACAGCGATATTTTGTTTGGCTATGAAGAAGGCGTGGCGCTGGGCAATTATTATTTGGTGGTCAACGCGGACTTAAGCATTACTGCCGTCCCGGATGACGTGGTTGACCCGATTGTTGATGAGAACGATTATTCCAAAATTATTGGGTACAAGATTACGCAGCGTTTCCAGCATCCGACTGAGATCGGGCGGTACATGGTGGAGATTAATGAATACACCGATACCGAACGGGTGCGGCGTGTGCAATTTGAGACAGGACAGGAGCAGACCGAGCGATTTCCGAATCTCATTGGGATTTGCCCGGTGATTCATATCGCCAATAACCGCGCTTCCAATGATGTCTACGGACAGCCGGAGGGGGCAGCGCTGGTGACAAATAACAAAAGCCTGCTGCATCAGTATGGGGAAATCCTTGATGCCGGGTTGCAAGGGAATATCAAACAGGGCCGTCCCACCCCGGTGTTTGAACTCAAAGACAAGGCGGCGGTTGACCACTTCCTCGGCCATTATGGGCAGACGGAAACCGATAGCGAAACGGGTGAACAAAACACCTATATTGATTTTGACGCGGATAACGGCGTGGCGATTGCGGGCAAGTTTTATTACGCATCGCCGGGGGCGTTTGCAGTCGAGACCGAAAAGTTTCTCGGAATTCTCTACTGGATACTTCTCGAACACACCGAGATACCAGAGTTTGTGATGGGGACGGCGATTGCATCATCCAAAGCCAGCACGGAAACCCAAATGCCCGTATTTATCCGCTGGATTGAGAAAAAACGCGGACAGGTATCGGGGTGGGTGTTGCAGTTGGCCGAGGTGGTGAACGCATTGCAGGCGCTGACGATGCCCGGCGTGACCCGTGAGAAGCCCACGATCATGTGGGACGAATTGACCAGCGAAGACGGGGCCTTGACCCAGAAGTATGTGGAATGGGCTTACTCGGAAGGGTTGATTGACAAAAAGACGGCGCTGATGTTGGCACCCAAGAAGATCGAGGATATTGACGCGGTGTTGGCAAAGGCGAAAGAAGAGCGCAATAACCCGGACGAGGCGCAAGATCGGGAGTTTACGCGGGCGCTGCGAAGTGCGGATGCCGGGGACGATGACGACGATCAGGCCGATGTGGATTTGGCGGCGTAGGTTTAGAGAAAGACGCTTATCAAAGTGGCACAGAGTTGGAAATCGAAACAGCGACAGCACGAAGGGGCGATGGATGAACGCCTTGAACGTGAATTGCTGGCCCTTGCCGACAAGGTAGGAGCACAGATTCAACGCGCCGCGACGGGTCGCAATGATGCCGGGTTAGCGATTGTGCCACCGAATCGCCGGGCCGTGCGTGAACGGCTGAAGACGCAAATTTGGGAGCAGGTGATTCGGCCTTATTTCATTGGGGCCGGAGACGAACCGCTGATTGGGCCAGAGCCGCAATCGGATTACATGCGGACGATCCGGGACGGGGTACGCGGGGCCATTGCAATTCAGTTGGATAGGCAGATTGCCATCATTCGGAAGTATGCGGATGAGACGGTGTTCAATTATTTGACCGGGCCGAGGCCGTTTACGATTCAGCGACAGATGAACCCCATCCCCAGCCCTTCCCCTAACAAAGGGAAGGGAGTCATTAGGGAAATTGGGGGGACGGCGCGAGTGATGACGTATGACCCGTTCCATTTGTTTGTGTATGGGGATCAGCCGTACCGACTCAGTGACCGGGGTTGGGAGACGGCAGACCAGACGCGCAAGGCGATTGATGCGCTGATTGATTTACATGTGCCACGCGGGACAAGCGCGGTTGATATGGCGGATATGCTGGTTCCGTATCTGTGGCCTGAAGCGGCGAAGGTGACAACCCGGACGCCTTATGGGGAAGTGGGTAGTTATTGGGCACGGCGGCTGGCACGGACGGAAATCACGGCGGCAAGTGGTCGAAGCCTGATTAATTACAGCGCAGGGAATCTCTATATTGAGGAGATTGATTGGGTGTTGTCGCATCGGCATGGGCCAAAAGACGCGGATATTTGTGACCAATTGGCAGCGAACGGGCCATATAAAAAGAATCAAGTCCCGCTCTACCCGGCCCATCCACATGACCGATGCAATCTACAGCCGATGGTGACACGGACGCCAGCACAGGTGACACAGGAATTGCGCGACATGCTGAATGCGCCGATTCAGCTTCGACCCCCCGAAATTCAGCGATTGCAAGGGGCGTTTAACCCAGTATGGGCCGTCGGCGCGATGCTGGTGGGGGCGTGGGTGGTAGATGTGTTGGGACAAGATGCACAGGAGAATGCGGCGTAATGAATTATTACCAAGACAGACCGATTGACCTGAATGCTGTTTTGAATTTTGATGCCTTTCTGCGCTATGCCGAGAAGGTAGCACTACTGTCGCTCGTCATGGGATTGCAGCCCAAACGCATCCTCGAAATCGGGACGGCGAAGGGTGGTGCAGCACGGGTGTTGGTGTATGGCCTCGATTGGCTGTGCAATGACGGTGTGTTGGTGTGTGTGGATCCGGAACCGTCATGGCCGGAGGAAGTGAAATATTCGATTCAACACCGGGCGAAATTGGTCATCGGGTATTCACCCGCCGCGCTGCGGGAAGCACATCAGATGGCAGGTGGGGATTTTAACTTGGTGTTTGTGGACGGGGAACACACCCTACAGGCCGTGCTTGATGACGCTCACGGCGTACTGCCCTTGTGTGAAAAAGGGGCATGGATTGTCTTCCACGATGCCCTGTATCACCCGGTATGGACGGCGATTAAAAGTCTGATTGGCAAGCCACGATTGCGGAATGTGGGATGGCTCTCCACTCACAGCATTTATCACGTTGAAGATGGAGAAGAGCAGACACGCGGCGGGCTGTATTGTTTGGAGGTTGTGGAATGAAGATTGGCATCGTCACCACCGCCTATGCACTGGCAGCCGCGACGGATCAGATGATTGAGACGGCACTGCGGGATGCCAAACACGAACGTGAAATGCACCTGTTTTTGCACAGCGGACACGGGATGGTACGAAGCACCTGCGAACATTGGGCCAAACATGAAGCGGTGGTTTATTACCCCTATGGCACCAATCGAGGCCTTGCGCGGTCATGGAACGAGGGCATGTTGGCGGCTTACACCAACGGGTGTGATGTGGTGTTGATCGTCAATGATGACATTGTTTTCTCAGAAGGCGATGTTGACCAATTGGCCGAATATGCCGTCAATCACCGCGAAAACTTCATTGTCACCTGCCGGGGGTGGAATCACAGCTTGGGCAAAGACGACAGCATTGGGTATTCGTGTTTTGCCATCAACCCCGTCGCATTGGAGCAGGTGGGCATGTTCGATCAGAACTTCTTCCCGATTTATTTTGAGGATGACGATTATCACCGGCGGGCCACCTTTGCCGGATTGACGGAAGGGCATTGCACCGATACCAAGTTGGAACACGGGGGCAGCGCTACGATTCGGTTTGCGGGGGGTGATTATCGCCAGCAGCACAATCGCACGTTCGAGGCCAATAAAGCCTACTACATGAAAAAATGGGGCGGGGAACCACATAAAGAAACCTATATGACCCCGTTCAACATTCCTTGGATGACTGGATATATCGCGCCGGAAAAACGGGATGCGCCCTACGGGGAATTTGACCGAACCGATTTAACAATCGTCGAGATTTGATAAGCCAATTTCTGTGAGGCTATGATGGCAGCGAAGTATTTCACAATTCCACTCGCAAACAACCCGGTACTGATGGAGGTGCAGCAGTATCTACGCGCCAAACTGCCAGAGGGGACAACGTGGCAAGACCCAGCGACGTTCCACATCACGCTGGTGTTCATCACGGATGACATGGGGAAGGATGCCAGCACGATTACCCCGCCCGCGCTGCCCGCGTTTGGGATCGGGGCATGGGGATTGGATTATTTCAATACGCCAGACGGCCTCGCGGTGCATTTGGCAGTGGAGCGCAATCCACAATTGACGGCCTTGCAGACGATGTTGTTTTATGGCGCGTTTTGGAATGGCATGGCGTTGAGTGACAAAAGCTGGCCCGCGCTGTGGAAACCGCATATCACACTGGCGTATATGCCGATGCCGGAAGAGCCGATGCATTTATCAATGGAGTTGCCCACGCCGGTTCATTTGCAGGTCGAGCGCTTTGCCCTGAGTGAAGGCGAGTATGTAGAAATCGCCAATTACCCGCTGATGATGACCATGCCGGGGCAGGCCGAACCGATTGCGGAGATGGCACGGATTCAAGGCGGGTGGCTCTTTACTGAGTTTAAGGGCAATCACCCCAAAAACATACCGCTATTCCCCGGCGTGGATATTGACTCGCTGACGGCTGGGGATAATGAACCGAAGTACGTGATACTTCCGGTGGCTGAAGCTGACGTGGTTAGCGCGAATGGGATTTATTACAGCGAGGAATTTGTATCGGAAATCGAACGCCAGATGATTGCCAAACGTCCGACGGGCAATCAGGGCCATATCAAGGATGAAGACCGCGAGACGGTTTTCCCAACCCCGGCGGGCTATTGGGTGGGCGCGACCCGCACAGGCAAAACACTCTGGGGCAAGGCTTATTTGCCACCGAATCACCCGATGCGAGAGATGGTATTACGCGCTCTGGCAGTGGGGGGAGGCATGGCGACTTCGATTTATGGGACCGGCAATCGAGTGTGGGACAAGACACGTGCTGCCTTTGTTGCCATCGCCAAAGAATTCAATTTGGAGCATATAGATTTCGCTCCATCAGAACGGGCAGGCGTCGGAAGTTTGGCGCGTGTACCAGTAGTCGTATCGGAAATGACAAAGCAGGAGGACATGAAGATGCCAGAGAAGGCAGACATCATCAAGGAATTGACGGTGGGTGAGATTCCCCAACCGCTGAAAGACGCGATTGTAGGCGAATCGGCAGCCGTCAAGGTGTTGGCGGAGATGCGTCAACAAATGGGGCTGGATGAGAAGGCCGATCTTGTGAAAGTGATCGCTGAACTCAAGGCGAAACAGGACAAGATCGAAACCGAGGCGATTGAAGCCGCGATCATCAGCGAAGTGAAGGCACAGGTTATGCCCAGCGTCACGGTTGAAACTGATGGCGTGAAGGCCGTCCGGGGAACCATCGCGGAATTTGTACGGGCACGCAAACCCGGACTCGGTGACGTGGCGAAGGTCGTCAAGGAGATCGCCGAGGGTGAATTGGCGAAGGGGCTGTATGCCAGCGTGGTCGTCAAGGAAATGGGCGGTGCGTTGGGGCATAGTGCAAGTCCAAAAGGACAGGCAGGCAGCGGGATGTTGAGTCCTGAGAGCCAAAAGGCGCTGGCCGAAGCGAAGAAATAAAAATCCCCACCCCTAGCCCCTCCCCATTGCATGGAGAGGGGAAGAAGTGGTATTGAACGCGAATGAGTATGAAGGAGACATGAGAAATGGCAGCAGGTGACAACACCTATTTGGAAAGTGATGGCAAGGCGGTAAACGTTGATCTGACCAGCACGGTTGCAAAAGGGCAAGTGGCCTATGTGGATAGCTGGTTGGGAATCGCCAGTGATGACGGGGTGAGCGGTGACACGATTGCCCTGAGCATTGACGAGCGCGAATATCAACTGACCGTGCCGACAGCATTGGCCGTCGTCAAGGGTGAAGAGATTTGGATTGATGTGACCGACCTAACGGGGCACATTCCAGACTCCACCGCGTACTACAAGGCGACGGGTGCCAATCGGGTACGCTTCTTCAAGGCGACTTCTGACCAAGACGCCAACGACATTGTGACCGTCAAGATGCTGCAACAGTAGCGCGGCGTCATCGAATTCGATTCAGAGAAAGACAGTTATCCAAACGAGCGAGGTGTAGCATGACGGAATTTGTGATGAGGGAAAAACTGGTGAAGCAGAAGCCATCGTTGTCTTTTGCCCCAGATTTTGATTTGCGGAAAGTGACCACCGAGGTCAAGACGCCGGGGATCATTGCGGAGTTCATTGGCACGGGCGATTTTGCCAGTCAATGGAACGAACGGCGGATTTATGAGGTCAACGCAGGGCGCGATCAAGAGCCGGTTATCTATGATCGCATCTATGATGTCATCACCGATGCCAGCCTGCCTGAGACGGTCAATATCTATCGTCTGGGGCCAGCGGGTGTCATCTTTGAGGAAATCAAAGAAGGCGGCGAAGTCAAGTTCATCACGGTGCAGAGCGGCGAAATCACCGTGCCTATCAAACAATACGCGGCGGGCTTGGAATATACCAAGAAGCTGCGGTTGTATAACCAAACATGGAACGTCTCGGTGGCGGAACGTCAGGCTGGGATTGCCTACAATGCCCTACTCAATCACGTTCACCTGAATCCAATCTTGGCGTATTCATATGCAGCGGCCAACCAAACAGCAGCCGCCAGTGGTCAGGGTGGCTTGGTGCAAAACATGCAAAAGACGATTGCTGATGCAATTGCCAATGCCCAAAACGACAGCACGAACCCGCGTCCCGGCCCGTATGCGCTGCTCATCAACCCGGCCAATGTCTATGATGTGGATAAGGCGCTGCGGTATCGCATTCAAGACGGCATTGATGAAATCTCCCCGGTGTTTGGGGTGATCCAGACCGTGATCGGCTATAACGGCTGGACAGGCGTGCGTGGCAAGAAAACCGTGACCTATGCGGGTGTGACGGCCAACACCGCCTATCTCATCAGTCTGAATCGTCGCTTTGAGGATTTCCGTTCGTTCTTCAAACAAACGCTGGATATGGCGATGGGCAACCCCGACGTATCCCGTTTCATTGAAGAACAAATCGTGTGGGACGTGCATTTCGGGATTTATGCGAATCCGATTGCGGCGGTGGAAGAAATCACCCTGCCGACCAGCGGCGCTTAGTAGCTGAGGTAGACATATGACGCAACCCATCATCAGCATCGGCAGCCCGGACTATGATCCGTATTCGGGATATGGCAGGAAGGCGTGTGAATTGGTCGCACATCTGTCTATGCCAGACCCGGCAGATGAGCAGCGCAAAGACGGCGTGCATGTCAATGTGCTGTTTCTGGACAAAGCGGTGTATTCGACACAGACACAGGCCCTTCAAGACCTGCTCCAAAAGCCGATTCAAATGGCATTTGGGGGGATTGTGTTGGGGTATCCGACGACGTATGGGCAATACGGGGCGATGTTGAGCAATGGGCATCGGGTGGCCCAGACGATGTTTGAATCTAGCCATCTGCCCGCCGGATGGGTTGAAATCTTAAATGAGTGTCGCGCCGTCGCCGTGCCTACCCCCTTGCAGAAAAGCATCATGCAGAAAAACGGGGTACGGGTGCCGGTGCATGTGGTCGCCGAGGGTGTCTCTGAGACGTTCCGATGGGTTGACCGGAGCCGTCGCCAGTATTCCGCCAAAAACCCGTTCAAGTTTGTCTGTTGGGCAGACCGGGGTCTACGCAAAGGATGGGACGTGGCGGTGCAGGCGTTTGTGCAGGCATTTGGAGATCGGGATGATGTGCAGTTGGTGATTAAGGCACGCGATGGCGGCTTTAAGTTCAACCTGACCAATGCCAACATTCGGATTGTGCGTGAGGACTTTGATGAACATCAGATGCAGGCCTTCTACGCCGAAATGGACTGCATGATCTTCCCATCGAGGGGCGAAGGGTTTGGATTGCCACCCCGCGAATTTGCCGCGACGGGCGGGCCAGCACTGGTGACTGAATGGTGGGCCAGCGACGTACCACGATGGGGATACCCGATCCGATACGAACTGGTGCCAGCATGGGAAGGCGAATCGGCAGCCGTCGGGAAGTGGATTGACCGGAGCGTATTCGTGGGCCTCGGTGAATGGGCCGAGCCGAATGTGGAGCATCTTGTCCAACAGATGCAATACATTCACCAAGCCAAGCCGGAAATGCGCAACTACATGGGGAAGGTCAGTGCGGGCAACGTGCGGACGCTGTACTCATGGAAGCAATTTGCGGATGGCATGTATAGGGTGTGGCAGGACGCGATCAAGCCACGCACGGATGCAGAACTACGGGCACGTCGTCGAGCGAGAAAGGCCAAAACAAATGCCAGCAACAGCGCAACAAATCAGTGATTTTCGGGAGGACATCGGAGACGTGGGCAGCCCCCCGATCTTTGATGATGATGCGGTCAACCGGATTTATGACCGGGCGATAGCGGCGTATTCCGATGCCGAGACGTATGAGGCGGAAATGCGGGTGATTGGCATTCGGCAATTGTTGGCGGATGCAGCCAAGCGGGTTTCCTATAAACAAAACCAGAGCAGTGAGAACATGAGCGATGTCTTTAAACATCTCAAACAGCTTCTGGACTTGTGGCAGGGGATTCGGGATGACGCGGCATCGGCGAGCAGTGGCGGCGGCGCGGTGTGGGGAAGTCTACGGAAAAAACCGTCGCGGAGTTATGAAGTGCCAGATTCCTAAGACGGGATAAGGAGCATTCTGTGATGCCAAGTATCAGCGGATGGCTGGGCAATACGAATATCCCAATTGTTGATGAGGAGACGCGGGCGGCTGCTGCATGGAACCGCATACAAGACCGCCCCACGTCCATCACTCTGTATCGGAACGAATCTGCGTTAGGAGCGCAGACCGTCCGACTTGAGTATAGCGAAGCAACCACCTCAGCCCAAATGCAAGGGGTGGCAGGGCAACCGAGTGAACGCCAACTGATTGTGTTTGGAGTGCGGAATCACCCGACAGTGGCGGCCACCAACATCCAACGCGGGGACATGCTGCAATATGAAACCGACACCTATGTGATTGTGGACGTGATTCGGTTGCCCGGCGAGATTCAGGCGTATACGGAAAGGCTGCAAGGTGGCGGGTAGTTCGTTTCGGTGGAAAACGGGGCAAGCCCCTACACAGGTCTGGAAGGCAGGCGCGGCGGTGTATGTGGCGCGGCTGGATATGGCAATCGGGGAACTGCTAAGTTTTTGGGCAGGGCCGATTGAACAAACCATGAAGCGAGATGCCCCTTGGACAGACCAAACCGCCAACGCACGCCAGACCTTAGCCGCATTCGCCCATAAAAAGTCAAAAACCACATGGGCACTCGTCGCCAAGCAGGAGATGTTCTATGGGTTGTTCTTGGAACTAGCTAATGGCGGGAAGTATCAGATCGTGATGCCGACGCTGCAAACCTATTACCCGCGCATTTGGGGCAGCCTACAGGATGTGGTGCGATGACAACAATCCGGCAAGCAGTTCTGGCGGTCTTGACGGGCGATGCAACGCTGGCGGCATTGGCGACAGGCGGCATCCATGACGATGACTCATTGGATAACCGCAATGGCTTGACCCCAGCGGCATTGCAGGCGACTGGATCACCGCTGATTCGGCCCGGCATCTATATCGGGTGGACGACGAGCGACCCGTTTGGAACGAATGATGCCACGCTGCACGCGGAAAGGGCCTTCTTTGAGGTCTATTTCTACCAGCATGAAGGGTATGACGTGATTACCACCATGCGAGACCGGGTGAAACGACTACTCCATCAACAGCGGGTGAGTTTTGATACCCCGACGAATCAGTATAACCATGCGATATTGTGGGCGGGGGACGTGTTGAACATGAAAGACGACGAGATGGCGGGGGCCAGCATGGAACGCACCCGCTTTGAAGTGCATATCAGGAGGCTAGATTACTAAATGACACTCACGAACGTGAATCAGGATTATCCCTATTCAGTCGTCGCGGCGAAGGTTGCACGCTGGACACAATCCACATCCACCTATACGGCGACGGCAGTGGCGATGGCATCCTTGCAGGCGATTGACTTTAAGCCGAATCGGGCAACGGATAAGCGTTATTCCTTTGGCAAAACCGAGGGCATGATCTCGATCCTTGAGGACATTGAACTCAAACTCAACATCACGGGGATGGACTACCCGGCGATGACCGAAATGACGGGCCGGACTGTAACCGACAGCGGATCGGGCGCGATGCAGTATTCCGATTTCGCAGCGGGCGGCGGCGGTTTCAGCTATTTTGGGTTGGCGATTGCGATGCCAGCGGACAACGGCGGGCAGGTGCATCTGCTGTGTCCGTATGTGATGCTGAATGACGACATTTGGAACATCGCGGCAGAACGCAACAAGTTTGTGGTCTCGGATGTAACGGCAACGGCGATGGCGCTGCGGCTGACCAGCACCACGATTTTGCACCCGGCGCGGCTGAAGCGATGGCCCGCCCCGACAGCACTACCCATTGATTTCAACGTGTGGAAGACCGAACTGCTGGCACCGTAAGTCAGGCAGATTTTTTTAACCGAAGCAGGCCGTCAACGCGGGCGGCCTTATGGGTTGATTTGGAGGCAAACAATTGGGAAAACAGACGAACGGAAACGGCCATGCTCCGACTTCTTTGGAGGCATGGAATCAATTTAACAGCGAGATCATTCAGGTCAGTGACCGGCTCTCGATTGAGGTGGCCGGGTATGACGTGATGGCACTGCTGACGGGTGGGCGCAATCCGATCTTGGCGATCATCCAAGATATGGTCGAACGCGATGCGGAAGGCAGACCCCAACTGGACAAGATCAACGAAGCGGCGCTGCTGGATAAACCAGAGAAGCTGGCGGAACTTTCACGGGCGCTCGATCAATTGCTGATTGATATTGTCATCAATCCGCCCCTGAAAGAACAAGGCCACGAGAAGGGCTATTCGCTGGTGCGCATCCCGTTCAATTACAAAATGAAAGTGTTTGAACACATCAGCGGAGGAGAGCAAGCCTTGACTGCGGCGGAACGATTTCATTCGCCAGAGACCGCAAGTTTGGTCATTGCACCTGCAAGCGCAGGACTACGGACAGAGACCGAGCCAAATTAAGGGCCTGCGACACCCCATCCTTGCGGTGTGGTTTGACGAGGCGGTGCATTGGTTTGGTCGCTGGGTGGAAGGCATGATGGCGCAAACCAAAGAGGTCAAGGATGGCAAGGGCAACATTAAACATGTGCCCAAACACCGGATCGAGCTTTTGTTGGGGATGCCTCTCCCCGTGCGGACGATTAACGTGGCGGAATTTGGTTTTGGATAACCGACATTCTCTATAGAGAAGGTGGTCAATGGCAAGCCCAATGGCAGGGGCAGTTAATCTGGGATCAGCGTATGGCGAAGTCCTGATTGACTATTCCAATGTCGAACGCAATCTACAAAACGTCATGGCGACGGTGGAACGTGGCGTGGCGAATTCGATGAATCGCGTGGGGGCCAATCTGCAACGGATTGGTACCGCCGTTACGATTGCCACGTTGCCGATTGCCGGGTTCGTGCGACAAGGGATTGCGGCCTTCGCCAATTTTGAAGAAGTGCTGGCAGAGATTGAAGCCCGCACCGGAGCCACCGCCGATCAAATGAAGATCGTTGAGCAAGTGGCGCTCGACATGGGCAAACAGACGGCGTTCTCCGCCAAAGAAGCTGCTGAGGGCATGTTGCAGTTGCTGGCGAGTGGCATGGATACCAACCAAGCCATTGCCGCGCTGCGACCCACACTTGACCTTGCAGCCGCCGGGCATATCCAATTGGCTGAAGCTGCGAGTGTCGTCACGACGATCTTAGGCCAGTTCAATTTAGAAGCCGATCAATCGGGACGGGTGGCTGACGCATTGGCACGGGCCAGCGCCGCAAGCCGAGCAGAAGTCTCCGATTTGGGACAGGCCTTCGCCAACGTGGGGCCAATCGCCAACCGCTTTGGTCTCTCTGTGGAAGACACCGCCGCGATTCTGGCCCAGTTTGCCAACAACGGGATTATGGGGGCGGAAGCTGGCACACAGTTGAAGTCCATGTTGACCAATCTGACCCGGCCAACGGATGACGTGCAAAAGATGTGGAAACAGTTGGGAGTCAACCTGTATGACGCCGAGGGGCGCATTCGACCTCTGAACGCGGTCTTGCAGGATTTGAATGGCAAACTGGCTACGATGACTGAACAGGATCGCAACGAAGCGATCATTACCCTCGCCGGGAGCTATGGGCAGATGGGGCTGGAAGTGTTACTCGCCTCCAACGGATTTGACACGATGGCGGCCAGTATGGAAAAGCAGGCAGGCGCGGCGAAGGTGGCTGAACGGTGGATGACCACCCTTAAAGGCAAGCTGGAAAGCATGTTGGGGTCGCTGGAAACGGTGATGATCCGCATCTTCAAACCACTGGCCGAAAACATACTCAAGCCGCTGATTGACCGGGGCATTGAAATGCTCAATTGGGTGAGTGATGTATTGGAGAAATCCCCAGCGCTGGCGTATGGCCTCGGATTGGTACTGAGCGTCCTGATCCTCTTGGGGCCGGGATTGATTGCGGTGGGGACGGGCCTGCGGTTGATTTCGATGCTGATGTCTACGTTCTCCATCGGGTCTGCAATGGCGGCAATTGGGCCATTCTTGCCGATGCTGCTGGCAGTCGCGGCGGCGCTTGGCGTGTTGGTGCTGGCGTATAAAACTAACCTCTTGGGGTTTGCGGATTTTGTCAATGGGTTTGTGACCGAAGTCGGACGGTTAGTGGACACGGTGCAGGGATTCATTGATCGCATCAGAGAAGTCGGATTATCGGAGGCGCTACAGGAATTTTATGCAGCCGGTGGGCCATTCCAGAAGATGGGCAAGGGGGTCGTCAAGGGCATCCTCGATATTGTGGGGGCGATTGGCGGGTTTATTCGACTGATTCGCAAGGACGGCTTCATTGCAGCGTGGGAGCAGGTGTTTACTACGCTGGGCGACGGTTCAAGCTGGATCGGCAATATCTTGCAATCGTTTGGGATGGCGCAGGTGCGGGCGGAGGCGATTGGGCGGACGATTAACCGCTTTGCGCTGGCGTTTATGAATGGGGTGCAGGCCGTCCGGCGATTTGTGACCGGGCTGGTGGCCGCGTTCGAGGCTGGTGGATTGCGGGGGGTGTTTGACACTCTGCGACAAGCCGCGATTGAGGGGTTGCCGATCTTCCTTGAAGGCCTCAATACGCTCATCAGCGGGGCGTGGGCATGGATTCGGGCGCAAGCACCCGGATTGGCACAGAATCTGGGTGAGATGGTGGGACGCGGATTACGAACGTTGGTTGATCTCATTATCCAATATGGGCCGACGGTACTCGCCGGGTTGGTAGCGCTGCTGGCGATTGTGGGGCAGTGGCTGATTACCACCGGGATTCCTGAATTCTTTGGGTTGGCGGTGGATGTGGTGGACGGCTTCATGCAGGGGTTTAACGACGGCATGGGGGATGTCAACTGGAATGAGGTGTGGCGGGACGTGTGGAACGGGGCGAAAAAAGCGGCAGGTGTGGCGTTGGCGCTGCTATGGAATACCTCGATTTTTGTTCGTGAAAAAATCATTGACCCCATGATAAAGAAATTCAAGGAAATCGAGTGGGACGACGTAGGCCGCGATGTTTGGGAGATGTTTGAACGCGCGATGACTTTGGCGGTGGAGACCTACTACCAAGTGGGGCCATGGCTAGATGAAAAAATCATTGACCCCATGATAAAGAAATTCAAGGAAATCAAGTGGAATGAGGTCGGAAGAGACCTTTGGCAAGCCTTTAAGACGGCGATGAACCTTGCCGTCCTCTTATATTTCCGAGTGGGGCCATGGCTGGATGAAAAGGTTATCAATCCGCTCGTCGCCAAATTCAAGGCCATTAATTGGACACAAATTGCCACCGATATATGGAATGGGCTAATCAATGGACTTGAGTCCATGTGGGACAGCCTAGATATTGACGGCCTCTTTAGAGGGTTTGCTGAAAGAGGTTGGAATTCTTTTATGGAAGGAATTGGCGCAAAAAGTCCAAGTCGGAAG
This sequence comes from Anaerolineae bacterium, assembly GCA_019913005.1. Lineage (GTDB taxonomy): Bacteria > Chloroflexota > Anaerolineae > Aggregatilineales > J027 > CFX10. The sequence goes on from JAIOHL010000101.1 coordinate 17,519, forward strand.
TTCTGGGAAGCAGGCAAAGCCATTGTAGATGGGTTGCAGAACGGGATTAATGACAATGCACAGGGGGCCGTCAACGCGGCGATGATGATGGCGAATCAGATTAACGGGCAGGTGCAGGGTGCCATGGCCCAGATTAATGCGCTGAATGCCCTAGCGATGCGTCCGATGGGGATTAGCTCGGCATTGCCCGCGCTGGCACCGGCACCCGTCAGCAGCACAATTAGCAATACGAATTTTGGCGGGATCAGTGTGATTGTGCCACACAACAGCATCCCACAGACGAATAATCCACAGTTGCAGGGGGCGGGGATTGGACGCGGGATACAAACAGCCTTGCAGCGCCGGGGCAGTGGGACACGAAGGGTATAGGGAGAAGCGATGACCTATCAGATCACCTTTGGACAATATACGCTGCCCACGCCGCAGAGCATCAATGATAACTTCCTCAATTTTGTGCCTGTGACCGAACGGATCCATGGCATGGACGGCGGGTTTGATACGTTTGGCACCGAGACCGCACCACAGGAAATTGGCAATGTGGCGATCAGCTTCATTGTTTTCACCTATGACAACACGGCCTTGCAAGATTTAGTAGACGACTTGGGCAAACTGGCGGCCTACGGCAAACAGGAATTGCGCAAATGGCCGCATGGGGCGTCGGCTACCGAGTACCGCTACTGCATGGCGAAATTTAACAGTGTGACCATCGGCGAAGACCTACAGGGCAGTTTTGAACAATACAAACGGGTCGTCACAGCTAATTTTCAGGTAGAAGACCCGCTGTGGTATCAGAATGCCCCCAATGCGGCGGAGTGGGCCTACACCAATGGGCCAGATAATTTGGTGTGGAATGCGAGTGGGACGTTGGTGTGGGACGGGTTGCAAATTAGCCCGATTAGCATTGTGGACTATGACACCATTCAGGCCTTTGGCTACACTGGGACAGCCCCCACCCCATTGCAATTGACCCTCACCACCAGCGCGATCCAGACGCTGTATAACCCGCATATCATCCTCGAATTCGACAATCGGGTGTGGTATCAGGCACGGTGGCAGGGGGTGTTGTCGGGGGGGGAATCGCTGGTGATAGATTCGGCGCGGCGGCAACTCATTTTGCTCTCGGCAGCGCGGCCCCCCGATCAGGAGTATGGCAATTTCTGGGTGGCCTCGGCGGATTGGCTGATGCTGCGACCTACGGCAGCGCAGGCGGGGGTACTGAAGGTTTACACCGAGCGTTCAAGTGATCGCGGCTCGATATTGATGAATTGGAGGACGGCGTACTACACATGACACTCCTAAATGGATTGATGGCGCTGTATCGGCCCTATTTATTAACCGGGGCGATTCGCATACAGGACAACAGCGATGGCAACGGGCCGTTTGTGGCGTATTGGAATGAGCAGGTGGTCGGCGTGAGTGAGGCGGAAGGCGTGGCACGGGCATTGGCACTGGGGGCCTTGACGCTGGTGCAAACCCAGCCCTATCGCGTGGAATGCACCCACCCGGCGGTGGCAGGCGCAACGGTCATGACGGAATTGGTACAGGACGGCATCGTGGTTGGGGCCGGCACCGCGACAGTCAACGGCAATACAGCCCATGAAATTTTTATTGTGCCGAAAGGCCACTACACAGTGCGCTTTCGGATTGAAGAACCGAGCTTGATCGGCGGGGAGTTGGAGGTGGACTTGTGGCAATTGTAATTCTGGAAAGCGAAATCTTGGAAGCGCAGGTGGTGAATGATGCGTTTGTGCCGCTGGCGATTGAGGCCGGGATTGAGACGGTGATTAAATCGCTGCTGGTGCTGGCGACGACCAAACGCGAACTGCTGATTTTGGTCAAGGCGGCGCTGGCGGTCAGTAATCCCCCGCTGGCAAAGGCGCTGGGGATGCAGACGCTTGAGGCGATTCTCAAATATATGCAGAAACGCGCGGCGGGCATTGTCATGGGTGAAGCCATTCCCGAACTGCTCGATGAGGATGGCCCGGCAAGCGTGACAGTGGCCCGCGATGGCACGGTCAACACCCAAATCAACGTGACCTTTACCAAACCCGCCAACGGCTACACCCCGCGCATCTATCTGGACGGGGTGTTTCAAAAGAACTCCACCGTTACACCGTCGGGTCAATTTATGAACGACAGCCTTGCCAATGTACCCGCCGGGGCGCACAGCATCCGGGTGTTGTTTCGCCGTGACACGGACGGGGCACAGACACGCTTTGGGCCAATTGGCGCGATTGCGGAGTAACTAGGAGCGAGATTCATGCGGGTATGGGCCGATGTATATGATGCGATAGGCAACCGATTAGGCGACGGCCCAATCATCAATATCCGCGCGGCTTCGGTCAATCGCATCTTGGACAGCATCGGGGACTTTGCGGTGGAAATCAGTGGGGCCGATGGGCGGGCGCTGGATTTATTGCAAGCCGAGCGGCGCATCATTGTGACCGTCGAAGAAAACGGACGCCCGCGCGAGATGTTACATGGGATTGTGCGCAACTTGGTGTGGAACGAAACCGAGGGCGGCAAAACCTTCACGGTCTCCGGGCCAGACATCCTAAATGAACTCGCCCGCGCCAACCTGTTTTATAACGCGGTCTATAACAATCTGGCGGCCCAGACGATTCTCAACAGTGTCTTCACCCACACACCCGCGTGGGAGGTGGTTTGTACAGACGGCACATTGACCACCCTCGCCTTCAATGGGGCATCGGTGTTTACGGTGGTGCGTGAGATTGCCAAAACGACGGGGTTGCACTTTCGACTCGAAGAAGGACGGCGGGTGCTGTTTGATGCGATGGGCGATGACAGCGGGTTGAAGATTTATCAATCCAGCGGGCGGGGCAGCTTCTCTGAGAACCCCGACATTGCCCTGATTACCCGTTTGGAATACCGCATCAACAGCGAAAACATAGCCAACGTCGTTTCGCCGTCGGGGGCGGATTACCTGAGCATGGGCCTGATTTATGGCGTACCCCAAGCCAGCTATGCGGTGCAACAACTGATTAACGAATTTGGGGCGGTGTACTATCTGGCCGATTTTCAGAGCATTTATGAATATGGCGAGATTCAGGCGGTGTTGTCCTACCCGAATATTGAGGCGGCCTCCCTTTCCGTACCCGATCAGACGGCGGGAGCCAATGCGCTCTACCAAGCGGCGGCGACATGGCTGGCCCGCAATAGCCAACCGCAGCGCTTTTATGGCTGCACCCTCAAAAACATCCGGCAGACGATGCGACCCGGCCAAAAAGCATTCCTGCAATACAAGGGGGATGCGTGGCAAGGGGAAACCCAGACATGGCCCGTTGATATTTTGGGGGATTTGTGGGTGATCCGGGTGACGGAACAATTTAACCAAAGTGGGCTGGCGGTCAATTTGGAACTGTCGGAGATTGACCAAGCGGAACAGAACGACGATGAATTTATGGCAAGTTTTATGGAAGAAGTCAACCGATTGGAGTAATGGGGTATGCCACGAACCACACACCCGCGTGCCATCACGAGCGGCCTTGCTGCGGGCCAGACAGCCGAGGCAAAGGATGTTTTAGACGCGATCATTCCGCTGGACAAGGCGATTGAGGATTTACGCACGGGTTGGCTGGAATTTGGGCAATTACGCTTTGACCCAACGGCCTCAACATTGACCGTCACGGCGGGGGCGATTACCGTCACGAATTCGTACCACGCGATTACCAGCGCGGCGCTGCAAGTGCTTTCGACCATCAACGGGGCCAATCAAGGTGACATTATTTATCTGGTACGTTCGGGTGGGGCGGACATCATTGTTGGCGATTACCTCTTGGGGGCCAATCAAGGGGTGTGGATTGTGAAGGAGGCGGTGGGGTTCAGTGTGTTGGCCTCCAATGGGTCACTGCTGCGCCATGCCTTCCGCGCGACTCGTATCACCAGCGTCCAAGCCATCGCCGCGTCCACCAATACGAAGGTTCAATACAACGGGGTGGATTATCAGCAGACGACGCCGCTTGGGGCGAATGTGTATGACCCAACGACCAATTATCGCTACACGCCGGGCCGGGTGGGGGTCTATGACTTCGACATCCTTGTGACCTATTCGAGTGCAATGGACGCGGGCGGGTTGGTGGTGGTGACACTGGCGAAAAACGGGAGTGTGATTGCCCAGACCAATGAGTTTGGGACAGGCGTGGCGGATTTGACGATTCCGTTGAGTCACCAAGACCTTGCTACCTCCGCCTCTAATTATTATGAGGTGTTCACATATCACTTTAACGCGGGCAGCCGGAACATCTACGCTTCAGCCACCCAGTGTTATTTCACCGGGGTACGTGTCGGAGAACTGAACTAAGGAGGAGCCATGCCTTACCCTTACGCAGATACACGCGGCATTATCCCCGGCACCGCGCCGAATCCCAGCGGGGTCTTTACGGCGGTGGACGGGATTGATGACACCATTGAAAACGTGCGGATTGGCGATTTGTCGTTTCAGAAATTGCGCCTTGAGCTACACCCCATTCCGCTCGTTCCCAACGCCAGCGGTGCGATCAACGTCATCGGGTCCTACCACTTGGTGCGCACGACGAAGGTATCCGAGCAGATTTTCACGATTAACGGGGTGAATCAGGGCGATGTGTTGATTTTGGAACGGGCCAGTAACAGCGGACACATCGTCGTCGGGGAGTTTCTGTTGCATCGGGCCGGGGCACAGGTGATGATAAAAATAGAAGCCGTCGGGTTTAATGTGCTGGGCAGCACGGGCAAACGCATCACCCCGGCGTTTAAAGCGTATCGGGCAACGGGGTTTCAACTCATCGCCGCGACCACTGATACTGTCGTGCAGTTTAATGCGACAAGCTATAACCAGCCTAAACTCAACGATGGGACTTTGGGGCTGTGTTATTCAACAAGCGCCTACAACTACGTGCCCGGCGCGACAGGGCTGTATCTACATCGCATCCAAATCACGTGGGCGGCGGCGATCACGGCAGGGGTGAATTGTTTCATCTATTTGCAGAAGGCCGGGGTCACGATTGCGGAGGCACGTTTTCAGGGCAAAGGGGTGGCTGACCAAGTAATGCGGCTGCGGTTTCAGGATTATATGTCCCTCGCGGCGGGTTATCAGGTGTTGATCCGGCAGAACGAGGGTGGGGCAGCTTCCCGCAATATGAATTTTGGCGTGGAGAAAACGTGGTGGACAGCGACACGGCTGGGGGCGTATTGATAACCCATGACCATTTACGAAATTGCACTGCTCAGTTTGATAGCCATGCTCGCTGTGGGGATGGTATGGATTATCGCCACAGATGAGTTTTACACAGAATAACTAGGCTCAAAGGAGGCCATAGAAATGAACTTCTCGAAACTCATATTGTTGTTGGTGTTGGCGCTGGTGTTGATGGTCGGGCCAGCGATTCGGGTCGAGGCGCAGGACGGCGGGCAAACTGGACAGCCAGAGCCGACGGTGGTGGTAGAAAATACCACCGATTGGAGCGCGGTGTTTATCCTCATTTCGGCGCTGTCGGGGGTGCTGGCAGGCGGAGGAACGGTGTTTGTGGTTATGAGTCGGGCGAATCAGAACGTGCAGCTTAAGGACAGCACCGAGAAGCTGCTGGCGGATTCTGTACCACAACCTGTGATCCACACGATGAACGATGTATTTAAGGGGTTGCAGCAACTGACCCAATATCTAGCACAAGGGTTTCAATATCCAAGCTCTGTACCTGCACCAGTCGCGGCACAAATTAGGAATGTGGCGGCCACGCTGGATCAGGCGGCACAGTTTGGGGAAGCCGTGACAGATGGTGAAGCCAACATTGGGCCAGCGGGCTGATCGAGGCAGGCAGATGAACAGAATTATCACACTGATACTCATCATGGCGGGGGTGTTTGGCCCGGCGGGAGCGGCACAGGCGGAAGGGGAACGGCGTTGGATTCATATCCCGGCGCTGGGGATTTCCCAAGCGGTTGTGACGGTGCCGTATGATGGGTATCAGTGGGATACCTCGCGGCTGGGGGACGGCATTGGGCATCTGGAATATCTGGATTGGCTGGACGGGGGAAATACGGTGCTGGTGGGACACAACCCCGGTGTGTTTGATAGCCTCGATCAATTGCAGGTCGGCGATGTCCTTTATCTGTATGACGCGGCGGATGTGTATAAATTCGCGGTCAAAGAGATGTTTAAGGTGAAAGAGACGGCGCTGTGGGTTTATTATTCGACCCAGAGCCAGCGATTGACGTTGTTTACGTGCTGGGGGCAGCCGGATGAGCGTGGGGCCTACCCGGATCGGCTGGTGGTGATTGCGGAGCCGTCACCATGAAGAAAAAACGGAGACATAAGGTGGACGCCACCAAGATATGGCGGATAGAAAATGTATGGATATTGCCGTCGGGGAGAATTGTAGAACGATAAGCCACGCCTAGGACTCCAGTTTTTTACTCCTCCTCGATAATTACTATGAATTCGCGCTGATAAATCATTTCGGCTTCATCCTGTGCCTGTTCTGGCCTTCGATAAACCTTATTTGAAGCAACCCACTTATAACTTTTTTGGGCTGAAATTGAAGGTTTTTGTTTGCTTGCCGGAGTGATGCAAATGCGTCCGCTTATATTCTCTCCCTTATATTCTACATACCATGTCCACCGAAACACTTTCTTTCTGCTGTCCATTTTATGCTTTCCTAATACTAATGTGATGAGATTTCAATGCCAGTCTCCAGCTTCAGCGCGGATCCAACGCAGGGCAGAAGCATAATCGTCGCCAATCTGGGGGATGTCGGCACACACGAGGCCGTCCAGATAGATAAAGGCGAATTGGCAAGGGTCTTGCAGCCAGACGACTTTGGCATCACGATAGCCGTAGGTGCGGGCAGCGCGGGTTAGCTTGGCAGCTTCGTCGCGGCGGAGGGCAAGTTGCTGTTCACACCACGTTTCGGCCTCTTCAACAAAGTCAGGCCCTAAGATACCCGGAATATCCAATGTGACCCCGGCGGCGATTTCTGCTACAGATTGAAATATCTGCGCCAGTTTCGCACTTAATGATTCGAGCGCTTCTTGATTGAATTGAATGTCGAAAAGGGGTTTAGTCAACATATAGGGCATCCGAAGTCTTTCGATTAGAACGGGTGTGTGTATATCTCTCATTATAGCGCAAATTGTCATCACTGTTTGGTTAGAGAGAATGCCCATTCTGTGGCGTTGGAGATTTCGTAATTGATATAGTAAATGCCACCATCCAATTGATAGAGTTGGCGGCCTTCCATGTCATTTGATTCATAAGTCCAGATGTTTTCCGCGTACTCACCAGATGTTACCCATTGCAAGAGGATACCCGCCGAATTAATGGGATCGCCGTCGAATTTCACTTGGTAGGTCAAAATATAAGTGCCCGCTTCCAAAAACAAAGCACCCCAAACATCCTGTACCTCGGTGGTGCCACTCAATGATAAAGATTCAGCAGGCTCTAATGGAGCAGACGATAACGTTAGGGTATATGAATCCGCATCAGAAAACGAGACATTAGCCGCGACGGACCCGGCTGCAAAATAATAAACCACATGCCCCTGCAGAACTGAATTAGCCCAAAAGAACGAGCCGTCCGTCCAATCGGCGCTTAAATCCAGACGGGTATCTTGGCTACTATCCTGTATATCAAACGATAACATATAGAACCCGTCGGTGACTTCAGCAGGGCCAAAAATATCATCGGGATCAGATGAGTGGAGTGTCAGAATCTCAACCGATTGGGCGGCGATGTTACCTAAACCAGATGACGACACGGGAGCAGATTGAAGGGAGGCCAATTCTTGATTCAAGAGGGCCAAATTTTCTTCATAGCGGGGCTGCACGGTAGATTCCACAATGGAGGCGTTGATTTGCAAACCTTCGCGCCGGGCAATGGTTGACATGACATAGAAAAGCCGATCTTGCATCCCGTTCAGCACTTTAAGCATCAATTGGTTAGCGGTGCTTAGTTCACCACACGGGTTCAAGTCCTCGTAATAATAAACCGCGTCCATGATCCTCGAATAGAGTTCAGTCATCGCCGGGACATCGCTTGGATCAACGTCGTCTATATCGGTGGTGAATTCATCTAGGTAAACTTCGGTATCCTGCACCCATGCGGAGGTATCACAATAGGTCTCTTGCGCGGTGGCTGGTTTTAGCATGGACAACAAGCACAATAATAAAAGCCCGCTCGTCAGTTTGCGAAACATGGTTTTATCCTTTGCCTTGATAGAGAGATACAGATAATTTTAGGGGAAAGTGGTAGGAATTGCAAAAGATGAAGGAAAGTGGGCACAAGGCCCACTTATCAACGAGGGCGAAGCCGGACTATCCGATCAATTTCATGTTCATATTCAAGTTTACGTCTAAACGCTTCAACTCCCTTTTGAGCAGAAAGCCACATTTCGAGCTTGTCCAATTCATCCTCTGAGAAAACAGCAGATAAGATAATGCCCGGCCCGTCAAGGAGTGATGAAGCGGGCATGTTATATCTGAACACGCTTATTCTATCTATTGCTTGTTGGTTGTAGTAAATGGCTATTTGATAGTACATATTGTTCTCCTGATTGATTTGATTATAACCGATTAACCGAAGGTGACGCCGTAGGTATTGAGGTTGGAAGAGGCGTAGTCGGGTTTTTGGCCGATGTAACGCAGGGTGGTGCCGGGGTCTTTGTGGCGCAACATCTTTTGGATTTGGGGCAGCGGCATCCCAGCTTCATAAGCGAGCGCGGCTGCTGTCCGGCGGGTGTCATGCGGATTAAAACCGGGGCAGACCTTTTCGGCGTGTTTACGAATGATCTGGCGGGCAGATTCGCCACTGATGCCCTTGGTGGGATGGTAGTCCGTCGCGGCGGGGTGATGCTTTGACTTTAACAGCGGCTGCCAGATGGGGGTGTCATCGGTGATACGGCGCGGATCGTCGGGGGAGAGATCGGCATTGAAGGCCTCGACATAGGCGCGGATGTCTTCGACGGCTTTGGCGGCCACCGGCACAGGAGTCATATTGGAACGCTTGCCCCGGACGGTGATGATGTAGCCACCGTCGGCGGGAGTGATGTTGGCAAGGGTGATGCGGGCAACTTCGGCTAGGCGGAGGGCAGATGAGAAGGCGACGTGCAACATGGCGTAATCACGCAGGCCTGCGACGGTGCTGGTATCTACGCCACGCAGAATGGCATTGACCTGCTGCACCGTGAGACGATGAAACCGAGGGTCGTAGAGGGGCGAAATATCGGTGTGGGTGTACTTTGGCACGTCTTTAGATTCGGAGGCCTGCCGGATTTGCTCACGCCATTCGGGGAGGCCAAACAACATCTTGCCATCGCCGACGTCCTCGAACCGGAGCGGCTGGCTGGCGAGGGCGCGGCAGAAATGACGGGCAGGGGTTAGATAGCGGGCGTTGATGGTGGGGGCCTGCAAATTGCGTTCGGAGAGATGGGCCACATAGGAACGCATGATTTCTGGCGTGGGCAGTTCATCTTCCAAAAATTTGATGAAATAGTTCAGCCCAGCGATATAGACCTTGCGGGTATGCTGTTCCGGGGTGTGGTCGCTGGGGAGACTGGATACATGATCCATGACGGAGCGATAGGCAGCCTGAAAATCAAAAAAGCGGCGATAGGGGTTGACCGGTGGGGCGATGACGATGATGTCCGTTAGGTTGGTGGGTTGCTGATATAGTACGAGTGACATGATGTGTGTTCCTTTGGGATAAACCCAATTCTGTTAAGTGATTGATGGTAAAAAA
>JAIOHL010000102.1 GCA_019913005.1 Anaerolineae bacterium
CCTTTTTGAAGCCCTTCCCTTTGTTAGGGGAAGGGTTTGGGATGGGGTGAGTCTTTACCCGAATTTGGTATAAGACCGAATCCGCGTGGTCGCTCCGGGGTGATAAACCCAAAAGAAAACGCCCGTGTTTGGGTCAACACAGGCGTTTGCGTCACTATTGCAATAATGCGGATTCTTAATCATGTCTATAAGGAACATAGGTCAACCGGTAACCTATGCCCCTCGTTTGCCCTGTTTGGGCTGTAGTCCAATCGGTAAAGCATCCCGAGTTATTCACATTCTAACACGGTCTTTTTAGTTGGCAAGGGGGCAAAACCGCTATTTTCCGCCATCTAACCATATTCAAACCATGAAAACCGCTATTTGATGCCATTTTCCTATTTTGTAAGGCTGTTAGAATTCCTTAAAAGTCGTCAGCACACGGCTCAAAACCGCCTGCATCCGCGCCAACGAAAAATGCTGTTGGGCCACTTTGTAATTGTGACTCACGATTTCTTCTCGGTAGGCGGGGTCGGTGAGCAACTGCCGGATGTCGTCAAACATGCCGGGGGTAACTTCGTGATTAAACTCGACCCCCTGTACGCCACAGGAACGAATATCCACCGCGTAGGCCGGATAGGTATGCACCACAAACGGCTTACGAAAATAGATGGTTTCGAGGATGGCATTGCCGAAACCCTCATACGTACTGGGATAGGTAATCAGGTCGGCGTTGTGATAGACATCGTAGAGCGAAAAGATTTTGCGCCCCTCGACGAGTGACCGCACTGGCCCAACGTGATCCCCGATAAACCGATAACGGATGCCGGCCCGATCTGCCTCCTCACGCAGCCACGCCCCATAGCCGCCGCGTTCATCGCCCTCATACCCGGTGATCAACAGCACCGCACGGGGGTTATTGAGTTTGCGTACAATCTCAATGGCTTTTTCAATACATTTGCGGCGAATGACGCGGGTCGGCTGTACGATCAAAATATCGTCGGCGGTCAGGCCCATTTCGGCACGGAACGACAGGGCATACTCATCCGGTGGGGGCGGCGGATGGTCATAATCCATCACATTCGGCAGATAATACGACGGCATCCCCAGCCATGACATCAGCCGTCGCTGCATAATCGTGCTGATGACCACATGCCGGATGGGTTCACTACGCGGGGGAAAGGCGATGTCGAGGATGTCTTGAATCGCCGCATTCAAAAAACGATCCCGCTCCCAATAAAAATCGTGATGGTGGCAGATGGTCGGCAGGCGTGAACGCACCACATATTCTTGGATGGCGAGGCCCAATGATAGATTCATCGGGATGGTGGAGGCGTTCTGGCTGATGAGCACATCAATTGCGTAGTCATTGACAAACGCCTCGATTTTTTGGCGGATGATGTCGGCGTCATCAAAAACGAGGTCAAACAGGGCGCCGCTGGGTTTGGTCGTGTAGAAAAAGGCCTGATCGTGCATGGCCTTGACCAGCAGTTCATTAAAGCTGAATTCGGGTTCAGCCCGACCGGGTGGGCCATCGGGGTCAAGTTCCCCCGCCAGATAAAAACATTCGTGGCCCATGCTTTCCAAGACTCGTACCATCTTGCGCGATTCCAGACTGACCCCATCCACGCCCGCCAATCGCGTCGCCACAAATCCGATTTTCACGCGCTGCCTCCTTGCTGCTGCTATATGTTGTTAAATTCTACCGCAGGCCGTCGTGGGGCGGGGGATACACATGGCCTATCTTTAGGAACGAATTTCCCATCAATGCGCAGATTTCTGAATGCGGCCATCGGTTTTTGGGGCTACAATGGGGTGATACCGGATTCGGCTAATTCATGGGTTTTTGAAACAATGGGTTTAAACCCATTGTTGGGCTGATACAGCTACGCTCTACCCGAATCCCGTATGACTTATCAAGCTGTCGTTGGGAGGAGACGCCACTCGATGCAGATCCTAAAAAACAATCCCGAAGGCGTTATCGAAACGTTGTATGAATTTGTGGAAGGGGCGTGGGTGCATCTGAGCAACCCCACACTGGACGAACTTCAGCATATTTCCAAAGAACTGAACATCGCCCCCGATTTGCTGCATCCGCCGTTGGATGAAGACGAACTGGCACGGGTGGAAAAAGACGGACTCAACACGCTCATCATCTTGCGTATTCCCCACTATCAAGGCGAGACACACGACATCCCCTATACCACCATTCCATTGGGGATCATCATGACCCCGCGCCATTTGGTCAGTGTGTGCAAAGTTGATCATATCATCTTGCAAGAATTCTGTCGGGGACACAAACTTGGCCTCTCCACCTCCAAGAAAAATCGCTTCCTGCTGCTGTTGTTACAGCGCACCGCTACCGAATACCTCACCAACCTGCGTGCCATCAACCGGGCGGTGGATAAACTGGAAGATCGCTTGCAAGTGTCGCAGGGCAACCGCGAGGTCTTGGATTTACTGAAGTATCAAAAAAGCCTCGTCTATTTCACGACGGCCCTCCGCAGCAACGAATTGATGATGGAGCGATTGCACCGTATCGGCCTGTTTCATCAATACCCCGCCGATGAAGAGTTGCTGGAAGATGTGCTGATTGAAATCCGGCAGGCCATTGAGATGGTCAATATCTCCAACAATATTCTCAGCCAGATGATGGACGCCTTTGCCTCGATCATCTCCAACAATCTGAATGTGGTCATGAAACTGCTGGCCCTTGCAACGATTGTCCTCAGCCTGCCCACACTGGTTGCCAGCATCTTTGGCATGAACGTCAACCTCCCCTTTGAAGACAGTCCCTATGCCTTCGCAGTGACCATGGGCCTCTCGCTTATCCTGTGCATCATTGTCGTCGTGGTGTTTCGGCGGCGCGGATTTATTTGATTGACTAGATCGGAGACGCCACCTACCCATGACCGACCCAACCTTTATCCCACTGCCCGATTATCAGGAATATCCAGTTGAGGAGATGCAGCGCCGTGCCCGCGATTTTGCCGATGAACTGCACCGCCGTCGCACCGTGCGCTATTTTAGTCCACGCCCTGTCCCCCAAACGATTATTGAAGACTGCATCCGCGCCGCGCTGAGTGCTCCGTCCGGGGCGAATATGCAGCCGTGGCGCTTTGTCGTCATCCGTGACCCGGCGATTAAAGCCAAAATCCGCACTGCCGCCGAGGAGGAGGAACGGGATTTTTATCAGCGCCGCGCCCCACAGGAATGGCTCGATGCGCTGGCTCCGCTCGGTACGGACGAACACAAGCCTTTTTTGGAGACTGCCCCATATCTGATTGCCATTTTTGCCGAAAGTTTTGGTACGCTGCCGGATGGCCGCAAGGTCAAACATTATTACGTGACCGAATCGGTGGGGATTGCAACTGGCATGTTGATCGCCGCCGTGCATCACGCCGGGTTAGTCGCCCTAACCCACACGCCCAGCCCGATGAA
>JAIOHL010000013.1 GCA_019913005.1 Anaerolineae bacterium
CACGGCTATTTTCCCATAGCGGATGATGAAGAATTTGTTGGCTTCAGCGCCCTCTTTAAAGAGATATTCGCCGCCTTCGTAACGCTCATTGGATGCACAGCCGGTCAGTAGCTCGAGATAGATTTTGTCGAGTCCTTCAAAAAACGGATGTTGGGTTAGGATTGGTTCAAGCGTTTCCATGATTTTGTTTCTCCTTAGCTGGCTGGTTGGATTAAGAGTGAGTGCCAATGAGTTGTAGACGAGTATCATGCAGTCGTGATAACGCTGTCGTGGCAATGTGATGGACCAACACGGAATCCAACTTGAGGTCTTCTTCGCACAGAGCACGCAAGGCAGGTGCCTCTATTTCAATGATGCGACAAAGACTGTTCGTCAATGCGGTTGCCGTGTACTGATAGGGTTCGATCAGGGCTGAAATTCCAAACGGTTCACCGGGATTGATATGCCCAACATAAAAATCTTTTCTCAAGGTTGGGTTGTCTCGGTCTGTTACGACATAATGCAAATCAATCAGCCCTTCAATCAGGAGGAACAAGGCGTGGGCTGGCTGATCGGTGTGGAAAAGCGTCTCGCCCTTTTCATAGACGACTTCATTTGACAGCATGGCAATCGCTTTGAGTTGGGTGTCATCCAGATGGGCAAAAAATGGGAAGCGGCGCAGTAGTTCAGGAGATATCATAGAACCTCCTCAATCATTTGATGTAATTTTTCGAGAACCATCTGAACAGCGCAGGGGACAGCCGCCATGACAGATGGGGTTAGGTTCTCACTAAAGATAAACGTCGGTACGACTTCCACCCCGATGACCCATACAGTATCGGGGAGCTTGGTGACTAAATCACGTCCCATCTGCAAAGCCATTTGGAGGGTGGTGTCATGTGCTGAATAAAGATGTCCAATTGGGTAAGTGGGTAGTGATTCCAACGAATGAATAGACAGGCTACCAACGGGTTGCTGACCTAAAGTGATGGCATCAATCAGGATCGCCGCATCGTAGCCGATCAGTTCCTCCATGAGGCGTAGTCCCCCAACCGCTAACCGCTCGACTTCCACGACGGCAGAACTCGTTGGCTTGACCATAGAGGAACGAGTTTCTCCCTCCCCTATGGTTTTAGATTGTTCTTGCAGAGCGCATTCAACACGACTTGCGACCTGCCAGCCAAAGCCATCATCACCCAGTAGGGGATTCCCCAAACCGATAATCAAGATGCGCGGTTTTGGAATCCCATCTTCAGTGCTGTGGCAGTGGTTGGCTGACCGCATTTCCATCATGTTGCGCTATCCCATTCGTTCAGCAGTGCTGATGGAGGACATCAACCGTATTACCCGTTGCATCCCGAATAATCACTTCCAGTGGCATCTGACCCGGTAAGGAATGTGTGGCACATCCAAAACACGGGTCATAGGCTCGAAAGGCCATCTCAATTTGATTCAGCAGGCCTTCGGTGACGACAGTTCCATGTTGGATAAGCTGCTGGGCAGCCTTCTTGATAGACATGGTGATTGGCGCATAATTGTTAGTCGTGCCAACAATTAAGTTGACGCTGGTCAGGATACCACGCTCATCTGTCCAGTAATGATGCGTGAGGGTTCCGCGAGGCGCTTCCACACAGCCTACCCCTTCGGTTGGGGTCTCTTGGGGGACCGTGTGAATTTGAGGCGAGGTAATTTCCGGATCGGTGGCAAGTTCAACCCACCGTTCGGCAGCATAGAGCAGTTCAACAAGGCGTGCCCAATGGGTTGCCAAGCGATGATGCACCACCTTAGTGTCGCCTGTGGCGGTATAACGTTTGGCTTCTTCCGTCACCAATGTGGCATAAAAACGTTCATATTCCTCTTGGGCACGGGGGGTTGCCATCCCATCCGCCGCGTTGAGTCGTGACAAGGGTGTGGCGCAGTACACGCCGGAATCCTTGCCGTCCACAAAGCCTTTCCAGCCGATTTTCTTTAAATAGGGGAATTTGAGATAGGTCCATGGCTCGACATGTTCCGCAATCCAATCGGTATAGTCACGCGGGTCATACATCCCAATGCGTTCACCATCCGGGGCTACGATACTGATCTGTCCATCATAGAAATTCACATGCTTGTTTGCATCCACCATGCCCATATAGTAGGTACGGTGGGAGTAAGTATCACCCACGACTAAATCCACATAGGCCTGATTGCCCAGCACAATGTCATCAAACAGTTTGAGGCTGAACTGGGCAAACTCCACCGCCCAGCGCCCCATCTGCTCAATTTCCTTACGCTGTTCCTCGGTGATGCCTTTGGTCAACCCGCCGGGGATGGAGGTACAAGGATGCACCTTGCGCCCACCGATCATTTCAATCACCGTATGACCATATTTGCGGGCTTGGATGACCTTGCCGCCAATCTCAAGGCCAACTTTGTGGATGACCCCCAAGATATTGCGCTCGGCAACCGGAGCAGTCGGCCCCATGATGAAATCAGGGCCGCCCAGCGCATAGAAGTGGGTGGTATGATCGGTGACATAAAACGCGCTGTACAGCAGTTCACGCAGTTTTTTGGCGGTGGGCGGGGGATCCACATGATACACGGCATCGCCGGCTTTGGCTGCGGCCATATGATGGGCTTCCGGGCAAACTCCACAGATGCGGTTGGTCAGAATGGGCATTTCTTCCACTGGCCGTCCAACACAGAACCTCTCAAAACCGCGCAATTCAGGTATTTGAAAGTAGGCATTGGCAACGTCACCCGCTTCATTCAAAAAGATTTCGACCTTGCCATGTCCCTCCAATCGGGTAATGGGATCAATGCTGATGCGTTGCATACTGCTCCTCCTCTTCCAATACCAGCGGGGCAGCTCTCAATAACGACTGGGCGAGACTGAAACGGTAAAATTGACCCACTGGGTCGGGTAGGGTATCGAGAATCCGCTCAATTTCGGCTGGCTCCTTACCTTCCATAACCGAAGCAAAGGCGGTCATCAGCCGCGCTCCAAAGTCGAAAGCGCTATCGCTTGATCCATAACAGCCAATACATTGCGCACTGGCGCGAGGACACAAGGCCCCACACCCGCTGCGGGTTGCCGGGCCATTACAGGGGATACCCTGCTCCAACAAACAGAGATTGGGGTCAATTTCCGTCAGATGCTGAATGCGGGTAAATTGTTTGATGGTTTTGACATTACGAACACGGGGACATTCATCACACACCGTCGAAGTGCCTGCTCCGATAACACTCCCGGTTGGCGGCAGGGTGGCGTTCCCATGAAGGGCTTGGATCACCAGATCAACCACCGCTCCTATCTGATGAGATTCTGGCGGGCAACCCGGCATGTAATAGTCTACCGGGACAACTTGATCGAGGGTCTTGAGGACGGGATAAAACTCTGGGATGTGCAGATTCCCTTCCGGGGCTGCCCACTGAAAATCAGGTCGAAGGCCCGTTGGGTTATCGGTACTGATCCCATCGTATACCGCCTCAAAAATCTGCTCACGGGTGCTGAGATTGGCTAGTCCGGGGATACACCCGGCACAGGCGCATGACCCAAACGCGACCAAAATTTTGGATTTGCGTCGCATCAGATGAGCCATCGCTTCATTTTCGGCATTGCGAATACCCCCATTAAATAACGTCAGGGTAATCGCTTCATCCGGCATGGCCTCGACATCTTTGTATTTGGCGTCCATAGCAACAGGCCAGAAAACGACCTCGAAATTCGCGTCCACATCGAGGATTTTTTCATGGATATTCAGCACGGCGATTTCACACCCGCCGCATGACGCCGCCCAATACATGGCAAATTTAGGTTTACCATTCATGCTCATGCCGTCCCCCTTTCTGCCACTGGTTGCACATCAGCAACTTCGGAGGGGTTAAGCGGCATGGGGTAGCGCGGTTTAAACGGCCCCAAGGCACGGATTTGTTCCACCATATCGGTGATTTCTTGGGCCAGTTTGACCCCTTCGGCGGCACTTGCCCAGACCAGTTTGATGCGATCTGGTTCGATGCCCATTTGGGTCAAGACCCGGCGCAGCATCAAATAACGGCGGAGCGTCTTATAGTTTTGCTCCAAATAGTGGCACTCGCCCGGATGACAGCCCGTGATGAGAACGCCATCCGCCCCGGAAGCCAATGCTTTGAGCACAAAGGTGGGATCAAGCCGCCCGGAGCACATCAGCCGAATGAGCCGGATGTTGGGTGGATATTTGACTCGTGCGGTACCTGCCAGATCAGCGGCGCGGTAGCTACACCAGTTGCAGGTGAAACCAATGATGACTGGTTCAAAGGTGTCGTTCATGTCAGCACTCCTTCCGTAATCGGTGGGCGCTCGATATTGTGCAGCAGTAGCCCCTCCATTTGGGCAAATATCTGCTCATTACTGAACACCGTTCCACTGATAGCGCCTGCTGGACAGGCGGCTACACACGTTCCACAGCCTTGACATAAGGCCGGGTTCACTTCCGTGACCATACGATCTTCATGGAAGAGGATGGCATTAAACGGGCATAGACCATTGCAGATGCGGCAACCAGAACACTTACTCTCGTCCACACTGGCCCGCACTGGCTCAAGCGCAATCTCTTTTTGTTGAATGCGCCCCAGTACCCGCGCGGCGGCGGCGGCGCCCTGTGCCACACTGTTGGGAATATCCTTTGGCCCTTGTGCGCAACCCGCAACAAAAACGCCTTCGGTCATGGTCGCTACCGGGTCGAGTTTGGGATGTTTTTCGATAATCCAGCCGTCTGAACTGCATGAGATACCGAACAGTTTGGCTACCGCGTGGGAATCTCGACGCGGTTCCAATCCTACTGAAAGAATAACCATATCTACCGGTATACGGCGCTGGCGGCCCGCGAGTGTGTCCTCGACTTGGATGATGAGTTTGCCTTCTTCAGTGGGCATCCGTGCAGCATCGGTCACTTCCGCCACACGCCCGCGCACAAAAATCGTACCTTCCTCTAGGACTCGTTGATAAAACTCATCATAGGCTTTGGCTGTCGTGCGAATGTCAATGTAGAAGTTATAGACCGTTGCACCCGTGCGTTCTTTGACGAGGTGGGCAAATTTGAGGCTTTGCATACAACAGATGGCTGAGCAGTAGTTATTGAAATTGCGGTCGCGGCTGCCAGTGCAGTGGATGATCCCGACTGTTTTGGGTACGGTGACACCATCTCGCAGCACGATGTTGCCATTGGTTGGCCCTGCGGCATTGCTCAAGCGCTCAAATTCAATACTGGTGAAGACGTTCGCCAATCGCGCATACCCATATTGGGCAACACGACGGGCATCGAAGATATCATAACCTGTGGCAAGCACGATGTTCCCAACTTGAAGCGTGACGATTTCATCTTCCTGATTGAAGTCAATCGCGTCGGTAGGACAGAGCTTCTCGCAAGCGCGGCAGGTGCCTTTTTGGAAATAGGTGCAATTCACGTGGTCAATCACCGGGTATTTGGGAACGGCCTGTGGGAAAGGCGTATAGACAGCCTTCCGGTAGCCAAGGCCTGCTTCAAAGGTGTCATCTATGATTTTCTTGGGGCACTTTTCCTGACAAATGCCACACCCGGTACATAGATCGGTGTTGATATAACGAGCTTTCTTTTTCACCGTCACCGTGAAGTTGCCAACATAGCCTGCAACATTCGTGACTTCACTCCACGTCATTAAGGTGACGTTGGGGTGTGAGCCGATGGAGACCATACGCGGGGTCAGGATGCAGGCCGCACAATCCAACGTGGGGAAGGTTTTATCAAACTGGGCCATGTGACCCCCGATAGAGGGTTCACGTTCGACCAGATAGACCGGAAAGCCTGCGTCGGCGATTTCGAGCGCGGCTTGGATGCCAGCAATCCCGCCACCGACTACCAGCGTCGCCGGGTGAATGGGCACGTGTAGGGGATCGAGTGGCGTGTGATGCAGCACCCGTTCAACACCACCCGACACAATGGCTTTGGCTTTTTCGGTAGCGGCGTGTTTATCGGTGTGAACCCACGACGCTTGCTCTCGAATCGAGACCAGTTCACATAGGTATGGGTTTAGCCCTGCTCGCTGGCAGGCCACACGAAAGGTTGCTTCATGAAGGTGGGGTGAACAGGCAGCCACCACAACGCGGGTGAGTCCTAGCTCTTGGATGTCTTTTTCAATCAACTCCTGCCCAAGACTGGAACACATAAACTTGTAGTCCCGTGCGATGACAACACCTCGATCTTTGAGATGTTCGGCGGCCCACTTCGCAACGGCCTCAACGTCAATCACCCCGGCGATGTTACTGCCACAATGACAGACATAGACCCCCACACGCTCGGCTGTTGAATGATTGATCTTGGACATCATTCATCCTCCTCTTCACTGTGGAGCATCTGAGGCATGGGCAGACCCGCTTTGGCTTTCTTCTTGCGGGCGGGCTTGTCTTCTACCATTTCGAGTTCTGGCTCGGCGGCGGGCAACTCAATGCCAATACGACTCAGCGCTTGGCTCGCATTTACAAATTCCTTACCCAGACCCAACACCTCTGGCTCCAAACCAAAAGCCAGCCCCAAAAGCTGGGTGAAATAGAGGATCGGCATGTGGTAGTTGGTGTGGAAATGCCGATTCATTTCGGACTGATAGGCATCTAAATTCAGTTGGCACATGGGGCACAAAGTCACCATGAGATCGGCATGATACTGCGCCGCACCATAGACCAAGCGCCGGATGAGTTCGTAGGCGGTAGGCATGTTGATTTGGGTCATGTGCCCGCCGCAACAGTGCGTCTTGAGGGGGAAGTCTATGACCTCCGCACCGATGGCCTTCATCAACTTGTCCAGCGCAAGGGGATGTTCGACATTGTCCCAGCGATTGTCGCGGTCTGGACGCGCGATCATACATCCGTAGTAAGGGGCGATTCGTAAGCCCTTTAAGGGACGAACGACTTGCCTTCTTATTTCTTCAATACCGATGTCGTTGACGATGATGTCAAGGAGATGGCGTATTCGCACCGTGCCGGGTTGGTAATGGAGGCCACCCGCTTGTAGGGCGTCATTGACCTGACGATTCAACTGGGCATTGACCTGCATATAGCTGTCGGTCTTGGCGAGGTTGAGATAACACGCGCTGCACGCCGCCATAACGGTATGGGTGCCGTTGCTTTGTTGGGCAGCTAAGGCCAGATTTCGCCCGACCAGCGCATGAGACGCAAGATGGTGGATCGCAATATATTCCGTCGCGCCGCAGCAGTTCCAGTCTTGGATTTCCTCTAGTTCGATACCGATCAGCGGACTGATGGCGACCAACGAATCTAGGTAGGGTCGGGCGGTGCGTTGTAGCGAACAACCGGGATAAAAGAGCAGTTTCGTCGTCATACCCCCACCTCCAATTCGATGGCACGGGCCAAAATCGCTTGGAGTTGCTCGATTTTCTCAATCCGTTGGGGCGCAAAATCCATGCGGCGGCGGGCCAGCATCCCTAAGCCAAGCGGAACCATCGAGGGCAGTTGTAGCGGGCGATGTCGCAGGTTGTGGCGTGTCGCCAACCCAAGTTCATAACTGCGACCATAACTTTCGATATAACCGATAAACGTCTGTGAAAAATCGGGGGCGGTGGAATCATCGTAGCGTTTTTCGCGGATTGCCATACTTTTTAGGGTGTACATTACGTCGGTAATGTGGACTTCTTGGGGACAACGGACTGTGCAGAAATAGCAGGATACACAGTACCAAGGGGTGTTACTTCGAAGCACTTCTTCACGCAGATCCGCCCGTATCATGGCAAAGATCTGCCGAGGGGTATGATTCATGTCTCCGGCTGATGGACATGAACCGCCACAAGTCCCGCATTGGATACACATGCCGAGGCGGGAATCTCCGGGTGTGGCTTCAATGACCTCCTGTAAAAAACTACCGGGAGGAGAACCAGATGTTGGCGGAGAGGCATTTTGCACTCTTAGACTTTGATCGTCCAAAAAGCACCTCCTCTACCAGAGATACTGTTCAAAAAAGATATATTTTTTAAATAGGCCCAGTACCCCTTTCTTTAATAAAATATGAATCTACTCATTAGAGCTAGTAGCTTTACGCTCAATTACTTGTGATGAATATCACGAATGTACACATTTATGAACCCAAAAAGAACAAAAAAGATTGTGGAAAGTGAGTATAGGCCTCCCGACTCTCTAAACAGGATTTAAAAGACGCTGGCGTAGTAGGTACAATCCAGCTCGACCATACATCTGACACTTAAGCAATTTTAGTCGTTGAATGTGGCCTTCGGTCTGTCCATTGCTCTAGGGCGAGGTGTGGCGGTTGGGTGGATACTGCGGGCTTTAATCACAACTTGCTCTAGCGTTTGTTTCACCTCATCTACCCTGTAACCGGGCAGTTCAACCCTATACATCGGCTCCCCATTTCGCTCATCAACTTCTACTAAGTTTAGAAGGAAAGTATAAACAGAAGAAGCGATTTCACGAAAAGTGGCGAAGACCCATTTTTACACATACTTTGTCGTATACCCCGGGAGGATGTACCGAAAATCCGAATAAGCGATTTCTAAGCGTTTAGCTGCTATCCTGAAACCATCTGATGGATAAGGAGCACACAAACGTTATGAAAATCATCCGCAGCCTCATCTTTATACTGGTACTGGCAGCCCTACAGTTTCAATCGGCCCATGCGAATGAACTGCCCGCCGCTGCATGGTATGCGGTTATTTGGAACCAGACCACTGACACCCTGCATTGGGTCAACTCCGTGACCGAACAGGCGAGTATCCCACGTCCCAAATTACCTAATGAAAACAGTGCATTGGGTGTTCATTTACACATCTCTCCAAATGGGCGTGTTTTGGTCATTCAAGGATGGAACCTCAATGGGAATGCCAGTATTGGCTTCTATGACCTGCAAAACGCCAGTTTCATCAAAACCCACGAAGGCCAACCCGGTGAGGTATTGAGCCTAACCCAGCAAGACCCTTTTACGCTTGACTCTCAATTCGTCGCGCTGGCACTACAAAATGGCAATAGTTGGCGAGTGGTTGCTTTTAACGCGGTCACGGGTGATCCCATCGCTCAACTGGCCGCAGGTGATCCCATTATTCCAGCGAATGTCGTTCCGGCAGGTTGGGCACCCCAAATCGCCCTTTATGATGTGGATGAGGGGCTAGGTCAATATCGTGTCCATATTCGTTTCACCCCGGTTGGCCCTATTCAAGGTCAGATCGAAGCCCCTAGCTTGGCGTGGATTCCGCAACTGAATATGATCAGCGCTCAAAACACGATTCCTCCACTAGCCGACTTTTTTAATATCCTGCCGACTGACCGCCGCATCCTTTATTCAGTGCGTGACCCCCAAACGCCCGAAACTAGCCACATTTACAGCGGCTATGTGGGTAACTACGACAATGCGGTCGCGATGTTCAATCAACCAAGTGCCCTCGCTAATCAACCCAAATGGTTGTACAACGGTCAATTTGTTGGCTTTCGTGTTGCACAACAGCCCTTTGCAACCATGTGGCATCTGATGTCATCTGGCGGCAGTGAATCCCTTCCATTTGGGCCAGATTTTGATTATCTCTATGGCACGGCAGATGGTTTTATCCTCGTGGATCTTGATGCAGGGATTGTCAAATACAGCAACACCTTCCAATTTGAAGCCTTCACACCCAGCGTCGGGAATACGATTTATACAACCAACTCGCCACAATTCCAAGCCTTCAGCGTGGTGTATGTCACGCCGATGGGGGCAAGTTTTGAACTCGGCAGTGTGGGCGATCCCAATGAGGATAACGGGATAGGCGCAAATGCCGCCGATGATGTACAAGCCAATGTGCCAAGCTGTCCCGGCGCACCGACTCCGCGTTTAACCATTGGGGCAACTGGGCGGGTCTCCTTTACCAATGGGCAACCCTTGAATATTCGGCAATCCCCAGCGGGTGAACGTGTCGGCCAATTACCCGAAGGGACGACTTTCACCGTGCTGCAAGGCCCGACCTGCGCCGATGGATATTTCTGGTATCAGGTGCAGGCCGATGCCCAAAATGGTTGGGCGGCGGAAGGCGATGCCGAGGGCTATTTCATTGAACCTTTTGCAATCACCACCGTCTCTCCTGTTCCCCCGGTCATTGCGGCAAATCCCACCGCGACGCTTCCACTTCGTGCCCCGACAGGTGATGGCGACTGTTCTCTTGCGGTAGAAGCAAAACTACACGTTGGGGGTTCGGCCCGCACTGTCCAAGACAGTGGCGAACTCTCGTTACGCACAAATTTTGATGATCCCACGCCTTCCCATCTCGTTCCAGTTGGCGTCAGCCTACAGGTTATCGGTGGGCCAGTCTGTCACGGTGGACATCGTTTGTGGAAGGTGAGTCTTGTCCTGAATGGGCAAAATGTGACGGGATATTTGTCTGAAGGCGTGCAGGGACGGCGCTATCTGGATGTGCCCGCCCGCGCACAGTAAACATCATGCTCAGTTCGTTCAATGGTATCAAATATCACTCAAGGAGCATCACAATCATGACCAAGCGAATTTTCCTGACGATTCTTGTTTTACTGCTGCTGGCTTCGGCCAGTCTCGCCAATGCCCAGACCGGGGGTGAGGATAGCGACGGTGACGGCCTACCTGATAGTGTTGACCAATGCCCAACCGTACCGGGGCCACGTGAAAATAATGGTTGCCCAACTGACCCCGACACCGATGGTGACGGCTTACCGGATAGCGCCGATTCATGCCCTACGGTGGCCGGCCCACGTGAAAATGGTGGCTGCCCAACTGACCCCGACACCGATGGTGACGGCTTACCGGATAGCGCCGATTCATGCCCTACGGTGGCCGGCCCACGCGAAAATGGTGGCTGCCCGGTGACACCGACTGACCCAACAGGTGGATCAGTCCCCACCACGCCGGACAGTGATGGCGATGGGGTGAATGATAGTGATGATGCTTGCCCGTCTGTCCCCGGTGATCCGTCCAATGGCGGCTGCCCTCGCCCCGAAATCGAACCGGTTCCTATGCCAACGGAGGGACAGTGTGTGGCCTCGCCAGAGGGAACAGTAAATGTCAATATCCGCCAATACCCGACGGTTTTCTCCGATGAGATAGGGGTACTAGAGGTCAACCAGATGGCCCCGGTGTTGGATGCGATGCAAGGCGCCTATTTCATAGCCGAGCCGGAATGGGTCAGCGAAGATGACTTTTCGCTGTGGTATCAAATTGATGATAACGGCTCGATTGGTTGGGTCGCGGCGGCGGTAGTGCGCTTGGGCGGCGATTGCTCGGCAGTCATCTTCCCTCAATTTGAAACCCCCGATTCGTTTGATAGCGGTCAAACACCAGACGATGAGCAAGGCTACCTCCACCTCACGATGGAAGATGTCATCATCACCAGTTTTAATCCCACAACAGGCGACACCCACTATCCGCCTGCTGGTGAATCCATCTCCTTCAATTTCCTCACATCCACATTGGAAATTGGCGACGGCGAAACATCGGTGATGGACATCATTGTAGGGGCTGGCCCGGGGGGTGGCCCACAGGCGACACCAAACCAACCCTATCCGCTGGCGATTCTGTATTGCCCAAATGCGGATGACACGGTTCTACCTTCGGTGGACGAATGCATCATTCTCACGAACGCCACCAATACCAGTGACCTGCTCGACACAATCAACATCGTCTGTTTACCCGATGCCACCGGGATGCTGCACTGCGGCGTACCTCAAACCGCACCATCACCCGACCCAACCGCCTGTGTCACTGTCGCGGGCCATGAGTTCTGCGCGATGGATTACGTCCCTGAAGAAATGTGTACCCCTGACCCGACGGATGGACACCTCATTTGCATGGGGGGAATCAACATGAGCCTCATCCCGCTCAATCCCGAAAACCCCTTCCCCGGCATCAACATTCTCGCACCGGGCGATGGCTCTGTGCGGTGGGGGCTGCTGCTCCCTGCTGTACAAAAAGTCCGTGAGGCTGCAAGGTAAAAAAACTATCAGTGGGGTGGCGGTCGCGTCGCCCCACTTTATTTTTAGGAATAAGACCATGACCAATACCACCCATCTCTTGACCACATGGGCAACCCCCTCTTTTTTTCAGAATCCCTTTTCATTTTTTGACCAACTTCGCCGAATGGGCAAAATCACCTATCTTGATCCGCTGAGTGCATGGGTCGTGTTAGGGTTTCACGAATGTCTAGCCGTCGCCCCATCCGATACATTTACACCCAATTTGTCACTGAGTGAGGAAGCCGCCGTGCAATTGAGGCAAGTAGCTCTTCATCAGATGGATCAAGCACAAGCCACAGGCCGATTCGATTTTTTAACCCACGTTGCCGTGCCGTTGGTTCAAATGGTAACCACTCGGCTTGAGGAGGTAAACGATGTGCCGTTAGTTCAGGTCATCACCCCCCACGCGCTGGTTAACGGTCTGGTGACACTGTTGCAATATCCCAAACAAATGGCTTTGCTTCGGGCGAATCCAAACCTAATCCCACAGGCCGTTGTAGAAATGCTCCGCTATGACCCACCTGTGATGCTGTGGGAAGTCCAGCCCATCGCCGAAACACGCATCGAAAATATTCCCATTCTGACAGGTGAGACTGTTTATTTATGCAGCACCAGTGCCAACCGCGATCCGCGTGTCTATCCCAATGCGGATGTTTTTGATATCATGCGCCGCCAGCCTACCCCCCATTTGGCTTTTATCGGGGCAAGGCAGATTGAACCCTTAGTTCGCCAAATACTCGAAATTGTGCTGAGGGTGACGGTGGAGTGTATGGGTCGCCTGCGGCAAAAGGGCGAAATTGTCTATCAATCCACCCCCTACTATCGGCAAACCACTGGATTATGGTTGGAAACAGGGGCGTAATACAGCGCCAAATTTCACGGGTATGCTAAAATCGCGCATAACGAGGAAATCAGGTGATACGCCCTATGCCCAAACTTCAAGTGTTTACGTTCGGAACACTCTCCTTAAAACTCGATGATGAGACCCTCACTGATTTTGTTTCGCAAAAAACAGTGGCTCTATTTATTTATCTACTGCTTCATCCCCGTGAACTTCCCCGTGATGTTTTGGCCGAGTTGTTTTGGTCAGAGACGACTGGTGAACAGGCCCTCAAAAATTTACGAACCGTGCTTTCCAACCTCCAAAAGCGATTGAGTGACTATTTAGAGGTGACACGCCAATCCATCTCGATTTGCCAATCGGACGCAATCTGGTGTGACGCGCAGGTCTTTGAAGCACAACTGGATTTCTTGGATGACCGCCATAAACACCCCATCTCCCCTACCCGACAGCGGCAAAAATTGACCGAGGCCGTCGGGCTATATCAGGGTGATTTTCTGATGGGCCTGAAAACCGATAATGCCCCCCAACTTGACCAATGGGTATCCCTCGAACGGGAGCGATTACAACGACGTTTCACCCAAGCTCTCTATCAACTGATGACCCTGTGTGTGGCGCAGGGCGATTTTGCGGCGGGGCTAGAGACAGGCCAACGCCTTATATCGCTTGAACCCTTTTGGGAAGACGCCTATCGTCTGCAAATGAACCTGTATGTTCAAGCGGGTAATCGCACTGCCGCCGTGCAATTGTATGACAGCCTGTATGATCTGCTGCAAACCGAGTTGGACACCGAACCGGAACAGGAAACCATTGATCTGGTTGAGCGAATCAAAAACAACCAAGTGCGATTGCTCCCATCTCCCCAAACCTTACCGAATAAATTGCCCAATTTCAGTGGACACTACATCCCGGTTCCCAAATTGGTCGAAGGGGTGGAAGCATGGTTGGATGACCCCCACTGTCGCCTTTTGACGGTGTTGGGTATCGGCGGGGTCGGGAAAACTCGTTTGGCGCATTACGTGGCCCAGCGACGGATCCCTGAATACCGGGATGGGGTCTTTTTTGTGGCACTGGAATCTTTAACAGGGCCGGAATTTGTCCCTCAAGCAGTCATCAACGTATTAAATTTCGCCCGAGTGGATGAGATGCAAACGCAGCAGGACGCTTTGTTGGATGACTTGCGTGAGAAGCATATGCTGCTGGTGTTGGATAATTTTGAACACGTGCTGGCGGCGGCGGATTGGGTTGTTCAATTATTAAATGAGTGCCCCTATCTCCAGATTTTGGTTACCTCGCGTGAACAACTCCACCTCGCCGAAGAGCATATTTTTACGATTACGGGCCTGCCATTTGCCCAACATAACGAAACCGCACCTGCCATCCAACTATTCGCCAGCGCAGCCAGTCGGATCAATCCTGCTTTTGATCTACAGCAAACCTTGCCGATGGTGGCGCGTATCTGCCAATTGGTGGAAGGGTTACCGCTGGGTATTCTGATTGCGGCGGGATGGGTCCAGTTTTTGACACCGGAGCAAATTGTCCAACGGATCGAAGATAATTTGGATTTTCTGGCCCTCACCCGGCGCGATCTCCCAGACCGACATCAAGGGATTATGGCCCTGCTGAATTCCACATGGGAAACCCTCAGCCAAGCAGAACGTGATATTTTAATGGCGCTCGCGGTTTTCCCCAGTCATTTTGACCTAGAGGCAGCTATGGCTATCGCCTCCACCCATCTTTCAACCCTGATTTCATTGGTGTCGAAATCACTGGTGAGTACCGATGGTTCGGGGCGGTATCAATTACATGAGCTACTCCGTCGGTTTACTTTCCAAAAAGCGGCTGAGGTCGGTGGCGTAGAAGCGGCTCGTCAGGCACACCATACCTATTATCAACGCTGGATTGACGAACTGCACGCGGCCTATTTACCATCCCACGAACAATTTGCCGCCATTGACCGCGAATATCACAACCTGTGGTATTTTGATTGGCTCAATCGAGAGGCCCAATATCAGTATATTCTGCACCTAGCCAAAATCCTGCCTGATTACTGGATCGCGCGTGGTATCCATGTTCAGGAAGGGGTAGAACTGCTGCGACAAGCCTTGCCGTCTGCATCAGGGTGGCTTCGGGCCAATGCCTGTGTGCGTTTTGGCCGACTTTTAACACAAACGGGCGAATTTCAGGAAGCGCGTAAGGTTTTGGAGGAAGGTTTAGTCCTCAGCCAACAAGCGGGTGATTATATTTTAGAAGCGTTGGCCCTGAGCGAACTCAAGCGGGTAGTTTCCGAACTGGGTGACTTAGCGTTGGCCCAAGAACATTTGCTGAAAATGGTGGAACTTTACAACAGCCATGCCCCCATTCAGGATATTGTTGCCCTCCGCGAAATTTTCTCACGGGCCTATACCAATCTATCCGTCGTCTACCTACAGTCGGGCAAGTTGGAAGAGGCAAAACAGTATGGTCATTTGGGGCTGCAAAAACACCGTGAAGCCAAAGATCGTGTTGGGGAGGCATTGAGCCTCAACACGCTTGGCATCATCGCGCTCGATCAGGGGCATTATGAATTGGCCCGTGAATATTTTGAATCGGCCCTAACGATTGCCCATGCCATTCACCATCATCGCCACCAGACGATTTTTATGGGTAATCTTGCCGAAGCCTTCCATCGCATGGGCGACTTTCACGGGGCATTCCACCAGTATCGTGAGGTGTTCCAAAAAGCGCATCGCATGAACAATCGCAAAACGATGCTGAATGTGTTGGAGCAGCTTGCCAATGTTGCCCTCGATCTAGGTCAAGCCGAAGAAGCGGCCCGATACCTCGGCGCGGCATTGACCCTGCGTGAGACATTAGGGTTTGCAATCCAGCCCAGACAAAAAGCTGAATTTGCGACACGTGAAGCCCGTTTAACTGAGGCCGTCGGGGTTGAAAACCTCCATAGGCTTATCGAAGTTGGACGAACCTTAACACCGATTGAGATTTCGGAACGCCTAGAGAAAGTGAGCTTACCCCGATTTAGCGACGGGAAAAAATAAGAGACAGGCGCACTGAAACGTGGGAGACCAGATCAAAACGGGGGCTAGAAGGCCCAAAGGTAGGGTTCGTGTCACCAGCGACCATGAACGAACTTACGGTGATTTTGAGATTAAGCGAGGACATCCCTTTATGAGCAAGTGCTTGGCTTACATCCGAGCGTCCACCGATAAACAGGATTTGGATACTCAACGCCTTGAACTACTGGAATATGCGCGACGCCAGCACCTACCGATTGATGACTTTGTCCTCCCGTAAATCCCCGCAGGAACGACGGAACGATGAATTGTTTACGCGCTTGGAAGCAGGCGATA
This sequence comes from Anaerolineae bacterium, assembly GCA_019913005.1. Taxonomy (GTDB): domain Bacteria; phylum Chloroflexota; class Anaerolineae; order Aggregatilineales; family J027; genus CFX10. The sequence goes on from JAIOHL010000013.1 coordinate 16,136, forward strand.
CCTTGCTTGTGACCGAACTGAGTCGCTTGGGACGCAGTACCGGACAAGTCATTACCCTCATTGATGAATTACTCAAGGCTGGCATTCGCCTCATTATTCTCAACCAAAATCTTATTTTGGATCAGACCCAAGATGATTTGCAATCTTTAACCATGGTCACGATGCTCGCCCTTTTTGCTCACATGGAGCGCATGATGATTAGCCGTCGCACTAAAGAAGCCCTTGCCACCAAAAAGTTACAGGGCATTGCGCTCGGTAAACCCAAAGGCACACGCCAAAAAAGCTGTTACGATCCAGATTGCGAGCGTATCGCCGAGTTGCTCCGCTTGGGCGTCTCCGCTCGCCGCATTGCCATTTATCACTTGGGCTATGGCTCCATTTCCAGCTTGAACTACTACATCAAAACGCGCAAACTTCTCGAACCCATCTTTCTGATCCTTGACGCCTATTCCAAAAAAGTTGCCCTTCGTGACACAGTTGTTAAACATGGGCCTTTTTAGGGTGTACATTACGTCGGTAATGTGGACTTCTTGGGGACAACGGACTGTGCAGAAATAGCAGGGCGGCATTGAACCAAATCGCAGTCTCCTGTCTGGAAGATTTCCTCCCCGACATGACCTCACAGACTCACTGTTAGCTCATACACCACAAACAGTACACTACGAAATTTCATTAGCTGCTCGCATTGCCGTTGCACCTAAATCAATCATCCAGTCTAGGAGGGCAGGATGGATTTGCTCAAGGGTAAGCGGTAGGGCCGCCCAATAGAAAACTCGCCCCGAAGCAGGTTGCAGAACGAATGACCCTGCGACAAATTGACTGTTTAGCTCATGCAATTGTGCCAGCACATGACTATCCGCTTGTGTCGTCTGATCATCACGATGGCGGGCACGAATTACGAGGCGGCGGTTTCCAATTGTGAAAAACTCAACAAAAAATTCATTTCCATCGTCTTCGACGAAATGTTGGGCAAGCACAGACTCTAATTGGATAAAAGCGTAGTCCATTTCGTGTAGAGTCTCTTTAACTGCCGCTAGTGTGACTCCTGTATCGAATAAGTTCTCATATTCCGCTTGAAAGAACCTGTCGAAGCTGTAAGGTGATACCATAGATTGCATAAGACAGGCGGGGTATCGTCTTAAACGCCAAACGATTGCTCGCAGATTATGTAAAACCTCGAAAACCTCCGCAGGCAGCACTGTGTCATTTCCAATATATAGACCCGCATGGGCTTCGTAACAATGGGCTTCACCATTGTAGTAAATAGCGCCACGACCCCAGCGCTGATTAAGTTCATTCACTTTCCAAAGATCTGACTCAAGTATGGGAACCTCCAAGATTTGGTGCGCTCTGAATTGAAGCATGTGTGCCCTTACACTTGCTGTGAAGGCGCAGGTGACATCTGGTTCTATTTCGTACTGAAAACCCGCATACAAGCGCCCTGATTCATCAAAACGCAGAGTGTAGTCCAGATTGACTGAGTCTAAGAGTTGCTTCAAAATAGGCTCCGTCATGTCTTATCGTGTCCTGCTTTCACGTACATTGACAGTTTGACCACGCCCAATTCCAACCCCAACGCCTACACCGGATGTGACTCCTACGGTGGCGGCAGGCGTTTGTGGTGCAAGATTTAGAAGCCCTTGTGGGACTTGCGTGAGTGGAATCCCGTAATTAGCATCAATATTGGCTGCGGTATTGACAGGTCCATTTGGTGGACTGGTTGGGCCGAATGGAATCTCCCAAGCACGCAGAGGTTGACCAGTCGGTGTTGTTTCAATAAATATAATTCGATCTGGAATGGGTGTTCCGTTTTGTGTTAGCGGGGGATTTTCAGCATAGAGATTGATTTGACGGATCTGTCCGCCGGGGTTGTTAGTCAACATGCGGGCAGTCAACCGTTGGCGTCCATTCAGTCCCCCCCACCATGTTGGTTCAGGTGTAAAGTTAGCGGGATCTAGGTTCGAGTCCGGGATTTGTGCGGTTCGGGCTGTAGTATCCCGATAATCAACATTGTGCCCGCGCACGTAGCGTCGAGTACCCCCTTGTTCAATAAACGCAGTATCCGGCATTGGGAAATCTTGTCGTTCACTGCGCGGTGCCCCCGGTAACGGAGTGTTATTGGCTCCTGTATTGGCTGGCAGGCCTTCATACGGATCAGTTGACAAACGTCTTGTCCCACGCGATCCGAGCAGTTGATTCCCCGAAAGTAAGTTGTAATTGGCAGTGGGTGATGTCGAGGCTGGTGTTTCGTACCATCTTAACCTGATGGGCTGAGTGTTTGGACCATGAAGGCTCATTGGCTCCCATTGCACTCGGCCTTGATTTGTGGTTCGAATCCAAGCATACCCTTCCATCAATGGCGGAAGTTCATCCAAGCGCAGGTTGTTAAAGCCCGGTGGCGGTGCCCAGTTTGCTTGTAGAGGCGAGAATGGTCCAGCCATGAGCCAACGTGGTGGTGGAGTGACATCTCCACGAAATGGAATGTTGCCTTGCCGAGTTAACCCCTGCACAGGCAAGAAGCTAAATGCTAGACCTGAAGCGCCCCCATAAATCGCCCCCATCCGAACCCTTCGCCAGTATTCGGTCTGATTAATTTGACCTTGTGCAAGTGCGCGTGCGTTTTCGGCACCTGCACCCACGCCACCGAAGCCAACCCCCATACCTGTGCCGGTGAGGGCATTAACCGTAAGTCGGCCTGCGGTACTGGCGACAAACTGGCGTCCGGCGACCTGAGTGACCCCGCGTGCTACAATCCCTGAAGCGGCTGGGGCGATAAAAGCACCTGCGCCGCCCATTGCACCCGCGACAGAGCCGTGTTGGAAACCAGTTGCGAACCGACGACCAATGGATTGGTCAGCTTGTGCGCCGGGTGCGATGACATTTAGGCTGCCTTGAACGGTGCCCCCTGCCACTGCCGCCGCTCCGATGCCAGCCGTGGTGGACAGGACTGTCGCGGTTGTTCCAGCCACCCCTGCGCTGGCTAAGGCGGTTCCGGCTGCGGTAAAAACAAGCGGTGCTGCCACCGCCCCTGCCAGTCCTGCAGCGATGCCAAACGAGACGTTACGCACCACTTCAAGGCGATTGACGGCAATTTCTGCACCTGAAATTGTTTGTTCGATATATACATGCCACTGTCGTTTAGCATTGTCCAATGCAATGGAGGCTTGCTCTAGCTGGCGAGCTTGTTCCGGAATTATACTGAGGCCTCTTGCGATATCTCCAGTATTGAAGCTGACCCCGCGTAGCGAATCCAGAATTCCTTGTGAGGTGTTAAGTGCATTGTTCCAGATAGACGTGGGTAATTCGCTTTGGTCGGCTAGCCAATCACTGATTCCCCGCACCGCCCAATTCGTGTTGTTTAGGTGATCGCGGTGGACTTCAAACCCGCCTTCTGCCAGCCCATGTATGTGATCGGCTTTACGATAGATCCAAACCCCCAAGCCGGTGAGCATCGCCCGCATCTGCCCTTCGGTGAGTTCAAAATCCTGCCCAATCGCGTTGAAACGATAGGCCAGAGCTTGGCCGTCACCTGTTTCACCTGAAGGCATACCCTCTGTCCGAAGCATAGTGCCTGTGGTTAGGGCACGCTCTCGATCAGCAGCAAACCGATCCGAAGGTATCCCCTCAGGGAGTTGGAGATTCCGACCACCATGTACAAAATCACCGACTCCGTTGAGTCGTTGCAGTTCAGATGCCTTTTCAACGTTGCCATAGATATAGGAGGCAATCTCAGTTATGGCATGGCCCGGCAGAGTCACAGATACGTAGATACGGCGATTTGTTGTATCCATGCCAACCATAACCGGTGGGCCAGATTGGGCAGCAGGAGGGGTAGCAGGCGCAGTGCGGCCCGCATCTTGGCGTTGTACCAAAGAAGTGCCCATTGAATAGCTCTGCTGAATCACATGCGTCAATTCGTGCGCCAGTAAGCGTTGGCCGCTTGGCGTCTGGGGGGCATACTGACCCTGTGCAAAGACCACCTTCTGTCCATTGGTGAAGGCACGGGCACTGACAGCACGTGCCGCCCGATCCGCGTCGCGGTCAGTATGCACCCGCACCCCGCCAAAATCATGCCCAAAGCGCGATTCCATATCATGCCGGGTGGTCGAATCCAAGGGTTGACCGGGCGATTGGAGCGTGGCATGAACATGGCGCGGCACGCTGGTTGGGGCGGCGTGAGACGAGGCCTGACGCTGCAAGCCGGGGCGTTTGGTGCGACAGACGGCACATTCACCATCCGGCTCGGCGATCCCCCCACAGGCACATCGTCGGCTTGGCGTTTCACCACTGGCAGGCATCCGCATGATGCGATCCGCGACCTGTGTAGCCTCTAATTCGTCGGGGTCGGTGGGCTGACTAATGCCAGTGACGACACTGCGCTGCAAAAACAATGGCAGGCCTACGCCAACTTCAGCTTCCTGCTCAGGAATCGCTTCTGGCGCGGTCTTGGCTTGCGGTTCGATGTGCGGCGTTTTAGCAGGGACGGACTTGGTTGTTTTCATCGGGTGCAGCATTTGGCGTCGTCCTCTATAGTTAGCGCGGCGGCATACTGACAATCGGCTCGACAAAAATAAGCGCAGGGACACTTGGCATCGTGGAAGCCAGTGGCGATGGTTGACCAGCCAGTGTATTTAAATCGTTTTCGGGCAGTAAGGCCATCGGGTCCACAAAAATGAATGGGCCATCACTGCGCGTGCTGACTGGTGGGGGAGGCTGCATCCGCATAAAGTCATAGAGGGGCGTGGATGAAAACACCCCACGTTCGGCGGCCTGTGGGGTACTGGGTGATAGCTGCGACCCGACTAGCCCGGCCCCCGCCCAAATCAGCATATCTGCTCCATAGGGCCAAAACTGCCCGGTGATATTTGCCAGTGGATTGGCCGAGGCGGTAAATTCGCCCGTGAGCATATTGATCTGGCCCGCCGGGGCGCGATACACCCCCATCATGCGCTGATAGGCCGAGACTGGCCCGACGGCGGACGGTTGTGAAAACATGCGGCTGGCGTTTTGGGGAACGGCAACACTTTGCGACGTTTGGGCGGGACGCAGCAGGGTGCGGGCGGATCGCATGGCGCTGCTTTCGGCGGCGACGGTTTGGGGCACAGCATAAATTCCTTGACTGCCGCGTAGGGTCTGACTGGCATTGATGCCCGCCTGCCCTGCCTCATCCGTCAAATGCACCAACGCTGGATTGCCCTGACCGGGTATCGGGCGGGACGCATTAAATGGACGAAAGACGCCGCCAATCACCGCGCCAATCACCGCCCCGGTAGTCGCATCTATCACGTAGGCTTGTACACCCGAAAATTGCCCAGCACCTACGTCTTGTACGCCGCGAAAGGCCACCGCACTGCCCGCCCCGGAAAGCGCACCTGCCGCAATAACGCCATACCCCGCGCGTGCCAACGCCCCGGAGATGCCAGCCGGTACAGCGAATAGGGCCAGCGCCTCCGCCCCGACCTGTAATCCAGATACGCTGGGATAGGTGGGGGTGGCAGCAGAAGTGGGCGCATTGGCGACATTGGGGCGCAGCAGGACATACAGCCCGGCGGCAAGTGGGATTATCCACCACAGCCCTTGAACCGCATCCGGGTCGGCGGCAAGACGGGCACTGCCATCACGCGAGGTCAAGGCCTCTTGCTCCAATGCGATTGGGGAAGCGGCTGGGCCGCGATTGTGGGCCTGTCGTGCGTGGGTCAGTTCATGTTGAATCACAGCCGAACGGGCCGTACCAGTCAAACCCGCGCCAAGAAAAATATCCCCGCGCCACGAATAGGCATACGCGCCCAATTGATAGGCTGCCCGATGTGAAGCGGCATTATCATAGACCCGCGCTGACTTGTTGGTGAGTGGGATACTTTCGGTAGGGAGGCCCTGCCGTCCACTCCGCGCAATAGTACGATGGTCTCGGCCCATAAAACGCGGTATCCCGGCGGCGCTGTGCTCCGAGGCAGGTTTGGTCGTCGGATGATTTTCAGTCTTGCGCTGCAATCGAGATTTGAAGGTCATACGGTGGTGCATAAGTGCCTCACCTTCATTCCACTACCTGTAATTCGACTGGCAGTTGGCGGCCCAGTTTGCGATATTCAAGCGACAGCCCAATCAGCAAATCGGCAAAGGCAATCGGGCGGCCTGCTTCATGCGCCAACACCGCCGCCGCCAACACCGCATTTCGAATATGCCCTCCCCCTAATTCAATGGTCGCTGCCAGCCGATTGAGTTCTTTAGGTTTCAGTGTATGTCCCTCCCCTAGATGAGCCTGCCACAAGCGGCGGCGCTCGGTTGGGCCGGGTTGGGGAAATTCCAAAATCATATCGAGCCGACGGGTAAAGGCGGTGTCAAAGCGGGCACGGCTGTTGCTGGTCAATAGGGTGATGCCCGTGTAATTTTCGATGCGCTGCAACAGATAATTGGTTTGGGCATTGGCGAAACGGTCATTGGCCTCTTTGATTTCGGTGCGTTTGCCAAACATCGAATCGGCCTCGTCAAACAGCAGCACGACTTCGGATTGTTCGGCACGGGCCAGCAATTGAGCCAGATTTTTTTCGGTCTCGCCAATGTATTTGCTGGTGACGGCGGCAAGATCAACACGAAACAAGGGCAGGCCGAGTCGCGTCGCCAACCAACCCGCCGCCAATGTTTTGCCCGTGCCCGACGGCCCAACAAACAGCGCACGAACTCCGGGCACGTAGCGCGTAACGGTTGAGATGCCCAACCTATCCACCAACCCATCGCGTGTCCGACAGCGCAAATATAACATTTCCAAATCGTCGCGTAATGTGTCGGGCACGACCAGTGCTTCATCGGTCACATCATCGCGCAGGGCTTGGGCGAGTGTTTCCAAGCCCATACTGTCGCCCTGTCGAGCGGCAAGGACGACATCTCCCATGTTTGGATGGTGACTGCCGCGTTGGGCGCTGTAACGATATGCCAGACGGCCTAGCCGGGCAATCCGTCCACTGCTATGGCGATGATGATGGGCAAGTTCCTGTGCCATTGCGTCATTCCCCACTGCAATTTTCCATAGGGTGGCCCGTTCCGATGGCGACGGGGTGGGCAAAAACCAATTGAGCGCAAGGCTATTGGTTTCGACACTGCCCTCCGGCCCACACACCACGACCATCGGGCCGCGATAATCCGGTAAGGGTGGGAGTGTGCGCCGTTCGCCGGGGCCGATTTCCAGACAAAACACGGGAAGCAGATTTCGCAAAAATAGCCATGGGCCGCTGCCTGCCAACTGCGTTATCTCCATAAAGGCCGGACGCATCCCCAACGTATGGCCCAGCAGCGCCGCCGCCGCCCGCCCTTCTTCCAACAAGCCTGCCCGAATCACCAGAGTATGTCCGCTTTGCAGACTGCGGGCATAGCGTTCGATTTCCACCGCAATGGATGGGGGTAATGGGACGGCCTGTTCATCGTGGAGGCCAATGGTCGTTTCGGGCCATTTCCCGTCGAGGTCACTTAGTGCCAGTCGAATCGGCGGTGGAATCATAAGGGCTTGTTCCGGCAGGGGTTTACCATCACCAATGAGACGCAGAATACCGCTGCGAATCGCCGCGCCTGTTACCAAAACATCCACCGGATGTACACCCTCAGACGCCAATGACGGAAAAGAGGCCAGCAGCGCCAACGTGGGCCGTGACCCGCCGAGGGGTGATTGACAGTAGATCAAGGCTCGCCCGACCATAGCGTCTTCTTCAACCGCTGCCGCGAGGGCAATCGCCAGCACTTCGAGTGAGGTCAAACCAAGCTCATCGGCGAGGGCGAGCAGGGGCAAATCCGCCGCAACGGGGTCACGTAGCGCATTTTCGAGTGCTACAGGCCAACTTTCCGTGACATAGCTCTGCAGAAACCGTGCTTCCGGCGCACCATCATCAGCCGGAAGCGTTGTCGCCAATGCTGCTAAGGCGATATCACGCATACGCAGGGCCGGACGATCACGGGCGGGGGTAGAACCTAAATCCAGCATTGGTATTTACCCACTCTGACCGGATTGGTCATCATCAAAGAGATAATGGAATTGCACCACGCGCCCCAACCACGCCACCCAACCGGGGTCAAGATCGAGGCCAGCACGCCGGATACGCATGTCCGCCATGCGCCCATCCCAAAAAATATCAAGATGGGTGCGGGTAAAGGCGATTTGACCGGGGCGGCGGATGAGATCATACAGGCCGATACTGACAAAACGGCGCAACCAACGGCGCATGACGACCAACCACGCATTCAGCACAAGATCGAGATCGGGCATATCTAGCTCGCCGGATGACTCCCACATTGGGTCAGCCGACAACCATGCCTCAACCGCCGTCGAGGGGGTGTCATGCCACACCGCCAGCGCCAACCGCTCCGAACCATCCCATACAACCGCCCGCCGCGCCATCATCTGCAAAATGCGGCCCGGTTGTGCCAAATCAGCCCAATGCGCAGGCAGGGCAAATTCAAAGTCGTTAATTTCAGGCGGAATCGGGTTCAGGGTTGGTAGGGCCAATCGCACTGGGTCATCGGGGGCAGCCCCAAGACGCGCCGCACAAAAATGGAGCAATCGCGCCGGGAAATCCAATTCATAGGTCATGGGGTGGGCATCCAACCACTCGCCTATCCCCAAATGATTCAGCAGCGGCAGCAGCAGAAACAATCCGGCGAATGCGGTAGGCTGTGGCGTGCCCCATGCTGGGCTGAATATGGGGGCATCGAAGTCGGGTTGCTCAGAGGGAATCGTATCATTGGGGGCAGCGGAATCGGCACTATCCTTCAAAGCGCTTGGATAATAGTCCTCCACCTCAACCGGATAATCATTCGCTGTGTGAGAATCTTGAGGCGGCTCATTCACCAATAGATGGGTCGGGGCACGAAAATCCGGCGACTGTGAGGTGTTGGATGAAACCCAGTATGGCTCAACATCCTCATCCAGCAAAGGTGCCTCAGTTTGAATTAAAGCGTTCAGTGTCGCGGCGATTTGCCAATCGAATTCGGCGGCTTGGGCATAAACGGGATGTTGGGCAATGACCGTTGTGCCAATCAGCCATGCGAGGCGATCATCCTTTGGCCCCCAACGCTTCAGCCAGCGCATCCATAGGGCCGCATCACGGCGGTTAATTGGCAGTGGTCGGGCACGGGCACGTAAAAAGACATGCGGCATTTTGTCTGGACAGGCGGCATTTGACCAACCCAAATGCTGCGACAATAGCGGGCCGTCTGAAGCGTGTAGACACGTTAAAAGGCCATCCACCAGACCCATGTCCGCCAATGTCGTCAGTAGCGCCCCCACGCCGACGATTCCGGCCCGCGTTTCCATCACATCATAAACTAACCCGCGTAGCATTTCATGAGGGGAGCGATGCGGTTGCCATGTCGGCACGGCGTTGGCCCAGAACCACCCACTGACGGGCTGATGTTGGAGCACCCGTGTCGCCAACAGGATATAGGGTTCTACATCATCATGAAAATAGACCGCCGGAGCAAATTCGGCGCTGGGGCTTCCAGCATGAACCGCCATCGCCCAAACCTCACGTAGTGTCCGTTCCAATTGCAAGGAGACTTTCGTCGGACTGCTCTCGGTGGAGATTTTGCCAAGATTGAGTGCCCGAATGATGACCAATTTTCCGCCAAAACCATTGGGCAGGGAGGCAGTGCGTAGGGCGTCCTCAATCAGCAGCACACCACGTCGGACATGTGCTTCATCCGTTGCTCGAAGGGTCAGGCGGTCAATTAGACGGTCGGGCGTGTTCATGTCATCTCATCTGCATCTTTACTAATTTGGTGCTGGCGGCAATCGTGTTAAGGGGCGCGTTTTGGGCGCTGACATAATGCACTTGGGCGTTCTGTTCCAACTGCACAGATTCGGTGATGGTCTGGGTCACCCGCGTGGCGATGCCCTGTTTACCTAAATCCTCAACGATGCCGCGTGCCGCGACGGTATTGCCCTGATACATCAGGACATGCATTCCAACATTCAATTTGAGGATGTCACCGCCCAAGTTGACCAGATGTCCGGGTCGCACGACGACGGGCTTGGGGACGTGTCCGGCGATAATTTGATTGACCGGGGCGTGACTGGCAAGCAGGATGCACACGCGGATGAGGTCATTCATGATGTCATAGGCTTCGCGCTGTTGGTTATCCACCTGTTGGAACAGCCAGTCCACCAATTGCTGCATTTCGCGCCGATCTGTAAATTCAATTTCATGCCAGCGCGGTAGATTGGCGAGATTCTTCAAAATCACTGGCGTGTCATATTGGCTCAGACGCTCCGCCCACCCCAATCGAATGGCGGGCAGCACCGCCCCAAATTCGGCATAGAGGCAGGCCGCGACTTTGGCAATATTATCGAGATGCTGTGCGGTTTGTTGGGCCAGTTCAATCCGCCCGTGTGCAGCGTCCATAAGGTCGCCGGGGGAGAGGGCCGCCGCCACAAATTCAACTGTGTTGCTCCAGTTTTCGACTTTTAGCTGCTTGGTATCCATCTGGACAAGCGTGGCGCGGGAATCGCTGACGACTCTCGCTTGGGCCGAGTAGACGTTGCTGATGGACTCACCAAACAGGCCAGCGGAGGATTGAAGTGCTTGGGCAACGACGGCCTGCGTTTGCAATACCTTTGTCTGGGCTTTTTGTTGAGCGCCAACAATGGTATCTTGCAGCACACTCACCTTATCTAGCTGGGCGATGAGCGGCAGGACAGGTGGCAGCCATTTCACCGGGACATCCCGCAGCAGATTGACCAGCATCCGTAATTCTTCGGGAACCGCCACATTTTGGGACAGGCACGATGGCACAGGTAGCGCCGTGAGGCCGGGATCAACATAACGAACTGGGGTATCTAGCAGCACATCAACGGCACGTGGACGGCAAAAGACCAGATATTGAACGTGGTTGCGGATAATTAGGAACCGACGACGATTAATCGCGGTGACCCGTGCAGTTTCTTCCGCCAGCAGTGCCCGTCCCACTGTCACATCATGGCGAGCCTCGGCAAGGGCATCTTCAATCGTGCCGAGTGTCGCATTGGCAAGGTTAGTTTGGCGGCGGACTTCGTTAAGGGCCTCTTGTGCCAACGCCCGTGCCTGTTTATAACCCTCCACCCGCCCTTCCAATACGCGCAGGCTCGCCACCGCATTATCAAGGACATCCACCCCGGCGGAAAAATAGTGCGATTCGTCAGTAGCACCGGGTACAACAGGGTTGAGGAATGAGACCAAATTGCCCGGTGTGGTCCGAAAATCGACCAAGTTTACCATCGTGGTCGAGACTTGGTTATTCGCCACTGTGCGCTGTGGAATGGTCAACCCATCGAGGGCGATGGGTAAATTCACAAAACTTTTCACCACGTCATGTTGGGTAGAGGCGCTGTATCTGGTCGCTTCTGGCGCGGCGGGTTCAGTAAAACGAGACGCGATAGACGCAGTACGAATGAGGGCCGCCCCAACAATCGGGGTTTCCCCCACGATATTCGCCACTGACGACACGTTATATGGCTGGATATAAGCCCCCTCGATTCCTGTAACACTGAGAACAGGTTGTGACACAACCGTCGAAAGGACGGATGGTGCGATGGGCTGAACTCCGGTAAGTATTGCAGTTGACACCGTAGGGGTGGCACTCACCGTAGGCCTAAAGGTTGTGCTAGCGGGGAATGTGGTACTAGAAACACCCGTACCCGCAAAAGTCGCCGCCCCTGCGCTAAATCGTTCTGTACCACCAGTGAACACACCGCCAGCCGCGCCCCCTTCTTCAATCCCGCCACCTACTCCGCCTGCTTCGCCACCAGCGGCACCACCCGCACCGCCACCC
>JAIOHL010000103.1 GCA_019913005.1 Anaerolineae bacterium
GCAGCATTATCCCCGTCGAGATTGTTGCCCATCACATGGCTGGCTCAATGTTGCTACTTGTCGAATGGTGGCTGGATCATGATATGCCGTATGCTCCTCATCAAATGGCGAAAATCTATGACCAACTCATCACGACAGTGACCCAGACCGCTAGCCAGCAGGACGAGTGAATAGACTAGGCCTACATCTCTTTCGATTTTTCAACGGCCTGAGTAATGGTGTGATGCTATCGTACGCAACTCCACGCCCTGCGTCGGGATGCTGCCAAGTCGCAACCACTAATAGACTTTATTTTGAGCGGTAATGAGGATAACCAGTTTCATACTCCATCTAAGTTTCGCATCCTAGGCGAAATGCGAAAAACGCGAAAGTCACATTTCGCACCTTTCGCATTCACTGCGAAGGGTCTTCTACAAAGTCTTTGTGCATATAGCCTTCGGCCTGACCCAGTCGCATCGGGATGAGGATACCCGCTCTAACCAATTCTTCGGTCGCTTGGCGTGCCTGCCGTGCCGGGACATGCAGATTTTTGTAGACCACGTAGAGCTTTTCACCCTGTTGACCAGCCCGTCTAAACATCTCCAGAATGCGCTGCTGCAAGAGGTGTTCATGTTGCGCTTCCCCACTGCGATCCATTTGATACAGCAGTCGCTCCGCACTGCCCCGCCACATCTCGGCAATCGCTTTGCCACTGATCCAGTGTTCTTCAGTGACCGTGGGAACAGGTTCTTCCGTATCCAACCAGTCCAAGGCTGCTAAGAGAGCGGCGAGTTTGAAAGCTTGCACATGCATCCGGCCATAAACGCCTTTGAGCCGTTCGTCTAACTCAATATCGCGATGGGGATTGCACATCTCGCGCAGCGCTTGGCTGTAAGACTGACAGGCTTCCCAACACTGGACATTCAACTTGAGCGAACCCGGCGCAGCTAACCCCATCTTCGTCATTTGCGGCTGGGGCAGTCTGTCATGCAAGCGCCGTAAACCTTCCGCTAATTCCCTCGGCGGCGGTTGGAACGCCTTGAGTGCCGGACGTTCTTCATAATTCGGCTCAGGAGTGAGTAGGGCAAAACGAATGAGCAGCCCATTGGCCCGTATGGGACATCGGGATTACACTTGATTACGCCACATGAACACGTTTAGGGCTAATTCATGCCGAAAACTCACCTACCCTAATGACAAAAAATGCCATCTTTCAATCATAAGTCTTGCTGGCCCAACACCTATTACGCCTCCGATGAAACCTCATTTACTAATATAAAACATTTACGCATGATGACATGTCTAGAGGGGTCACGGAATTTGCGCGGTTGAGGCGAGAGCAGACGGGGCTATCCGATCAATTCAGCGGCGAAATACCCAACAAACTTTCGACTATGCCATTATCACGGGGGTCTGCCATTCCCACCGACCAGCGTACCACGCAAATGAGGTAATCCAGCAGCGATCATCGAGAAACCTCATTCCCGGCAACCCAGTGTGAATAAATCCCCAATAAGCACCCACCTCGCACCATCAATTGATCCTTCAGTCCCCTACCCTTTTGCGGCGTCGGGGACGGAACTGAAATTTTGGGCAAGTTCGTTTTGTCAGCATCTGCCCCTATCTGTCCGCTTAACAAAATAGGCGCTTGGCAACCCCATTCAGCGTCCAACTAGGGGCGCGGCATAAGGTCGCTAGGTGGTTTGCCCACAAAGTTTGGCTCTCACCCCAAGAACCTAATCTTTCGGGGCAGATCATTATTCCAAATTGCCTTTATCAGCTTCCAACCGACACAACCTCACGAAAAACTCTCCCACAAAACGAAAGCAGTGAATTAAAGCGAACAGTGGAAGTTAGGCGAAATCATTTTCGATAATGGCTTCATAATTTTCTTAATCTTCGCTTCTATAATGGATGTTAAGGAGGTGCAAGGATGCGGATTTTGATTGTGGAAGATGAAGCGAGTATTGCTAAATTCGTGCGTCAAGGTTTGAGCGAGGCGGGCTATGCGGTGGATATGGCATCGGATGGTGAAGAGGGTTTATCCTATGCGCTCTCGGCTGAATACGATGTACTCATTTTGGACATTATGCTGCCGCGCATGAGCGGGTTGGAGGTGATACGCGAACTGCGTAATCAGGGTAACAAAACGCCGACATTAATGCTCACAGCGAAGGATACGGTTGATGACCGGGTGCAAGGGTTGGACGCAGGCGCTGATGATTATCTGGTGAAGCCCTTTGCCTTTCCTGAACTGCTGGCACGGGTGCGGGCACTGCTGCGGCGTCCGCCATTGCAGAGCGGCTCATTGCTGCAAATCGCCGACCTTGAGATGGATACCCTCACTCATCAGGTGCGGCGTGGCGACTGTCTAATTGATCTCAGTCCCCGTGAATATGCCATCTTGGAGTACCTGATGCGCCATCCCAATCAGGTCTTAACTCGTACCCAAATCGGTGAACATGTCTGGAATTTTGATTTCTACAACGAATCGAATGTCGTGGATGTCTATATTGGCTATTTGCGACGCAAGCTTGACTACGACAGCGATTACCCGTTAATTCACACCGTGCGCGGCATGGGGTATCGAATGAGTATGGAGGAGTAATCATGCGTAGCTTGCGACGACGAATTCGGCAAATTCCGCTGCGAGGCCAGCTCACCATCTGGTACAGCTTCATGATGGCTTTTGTGCTTATCCTCTACAATGTCCAACTGCGCCATAATTTTGGATCGAGCCTCATCAATCAATTGGATACCTCACTGCGGTTAGCAAATGGGCAGGCATTGAGCTACGTGATAGCCGATGGCGGCACGCTTGCTTTTCATGATACCGAAACACTTCAAGCGGTGGTAGAAGGTTTCAACGTCTATTTACTTAACGCCGACGGTGCAGTCGAAGCGCAGTTTGGCGTAGATGAGATAGCGCGGCCAAATGAGCTTACGGCGGGTTATATCACCCTCCAAGATAAAGGGTTTCGGCGGCATCAGGGTCAATGGCGCTTCTACAGCCAGCATATCTCAATTGATGGTGTAGACGGTTGGCTACTGACAGCCCGGTCCTTGAGAGAAAGCAACGCGACCATCCGCAGCCTAGAAGGTGAAATGATCATTATGTTCCCGGTGATTCTGGCAATTAGCGCGGTGGGCGGGTATTGGATGGCATCACGCAGTCTGCGACCAATTGACCGCATTACGCGCACGGCCCAGACGATTAATACCCACGATCTGAAGCGGCGCATTCATTATACAGGTGCAACGGATGAAGTCGGACGACTGGCAATGACGTTTGACGACATGTTGAACCGCTTACAGGCCGGCTTTGAACGTGAACGCCGCTTCACCGCCGATGCTGCTCACGAATTGCGAACCCCACTGACGGCCCTGAAAGGCCAAATCGGTGTAACACTCGGCCAACCTAGAGAACAGGGCGAATATCAAACGAGCCTGCAAGAGCTAGAGGTTCAAGTTGATCGGCTTATCCGCTTGAGCAACGACCTGCTTTTCATGGCGCGTTTTGACCACATCAAACAGGAACAGGATTTTGACACAATTGAACTAGATGAGTTCTTGCCCATTGTCATTGACCAAGTGCGACCTCTGGCAGAAGAAAAGCAAATCGTCCTGCAAGAGAAATTAACACCGCAGATAGTCATCCGAGGAAATATGGACTTACTGATCCGGTTGTTTTCAAATCTATTGGATAACGCGATTAAATACACCTCAACGGGCGGCTGTGTGACTCTATATCTAGAATCACGCTATGAACAAGCGGTGATAGCAGTGCAGGACACCGGCATTGGAATCGCTACCGAACACCTGCCGCATCTTTTTGAGCGTTTCTACCGCGCCGATAGTGGCCGCGCACGTCAAGATGGCAAAGGCGGGGCTGGGTTGGGCTTGGCAATCGCTCAAGAGATTGTCCACGTACATGGCGGTTCATTAAATGTGACCAGCACTATTGGACAGGGGAGTACCTTCACCGTGCTGCTGCCCCTCGCTTAAGCCATTTTAATTGATAAACCTGATTCCCATCCCTCTGCACATTGCAGGGGGATTTTTATTTCTACTTGAAAAATAAGAACGCTCTTAATGTCGTCTCACAGTTTTCATAATCTGCGCCAGCATCCTAGAGATAACGCAAATGAAGGGAAATCGGATATGAAGGCGAAGCGCAATCTGCAAGTTGATCTGGTCATCTTCGGGTTGTTCCTGTTGTTGATTATCACTGGGGTGATGTTAGAACGCGGCGACAGGGCAGTTCGTGATCTTCACAGTGTTGTTGGGTTATTCGTGCTGGTGGGCATAGGGGTGCATCTGGCCCTGCATTGGAAGTGGGTTGTGGCAGTGTCGGCCCGCATTTTCGGCAAAGTCGCTCGGCAGGCCCGTGTGAACTACATCATTGATGCCCTGCTGCTGTTTTTCTTCGCCATTATCGGCCTAACCGGAGTGGTCATCTGGATAAACGGTCAGGATGAAGGACTCATCATCCTACACGGGTGGAGTGCTGTGATGTTAATCGTCCTCAGCACCGTCCATCTGACGCTGCATTGGAAGTGGATTGTATCAACGACACGTCGTTATCCCTTTTTCGGTTTGCGCGATTCCAGTCTATCAGGTTCAAATCCAAGGAGCATAGAACGTGTCTAACAACAATGGCAGGAACAGTGCAGTTGTCCACACTGTAGATCTCAGAAAAGACCTTACCGTTGGTGAAGTAACGGTAAGGGCGGTGCGGGGTGTCTCGCTCACCGTAGAACGCGGCGAATTCCTTAGTATTATCGGCCCCTCGGGTAGTGGTAAGTCAACCCTGTTGGGAATGCTCGGCGGGCTGGATATGCCAACCTCAGGAAGTTTGTTCATTGATGGTGTGGACATTACCGATCTGGATGAACGTGCCCTAACGCACATTCGTAACGAAAAAATCGGGTTTGTATTCCAGTTCTTCAACTTGATTCCCACCCTGTCGGCACGAGAAAACGTGGCACTGCCGATCCAGTTTGCTCGTAAGAAGAATTTCAACCCGACACGGCGGGCAAAAGAGCTATTGGACTTGCTCAACCTAGGAGACCGCCTTGACCATCGCCCTAATCAATTATCGGGTGGGCAGCAGCAGCGTGTGGCGTTGGCCCGCGCATTGGCGAATAATCCCCCGCTCCTGCTGTGTGACGAACCAACCGGCAATCTGGATTCGGCGTCAAGCGGTGTTGTCATGCAAGCCCTGCGGGATGTGCAGCACGAGATGGAGACCACCATCATTATCGTCACGCACGATATGACAGTGGCTTCTCATGCGGATCGAGTTGTTACATTGGTGGATGGGCGGATTTTACAGGAAGATAATTCACATTTCGATCCCAGCACGCTGGCAATCCTGAAGGATAAGCGTTCCACTGGCGAATTGGTCAAGATGGGAGCAAGCTAACCATGTTTGAGAGACTGCACTTCTACATTCGTCATTCGCTCAATGATCTTCGGGTCAATCGCCAACGCAGCTTCTTTGCCCTGCTGTGCATTGCTGCCGGGGTCGCAGCTATTGTCAGCTTGCAGACAGTCGGCATGATGATAGATGCCTCGTTATCTGGGAGTTTGCAGGAAAGCAATCGTGGCGACTTGCGGATTATCCCCGGCCCGGCGGCAAACGACTCGGCAGGACGCCAAGCGCATGGCGGTCACGGTGGCTTCCGCGAACGGGCGGCGGGGCGCAGTTCGGACGAACTTGCCCTCATCCAGCAGGGGGTTGATGCAGGCATATTGGCAGAAGGAGGACGCCTCACATCGGATTATTTCACGCTTGAGGGGGTAGAAATCCTGCGAGAGTGGCTGGCTGCCAATACCTCAGGCAAGGTCGAAATCACCTATAAACAAGCGCCGAACAGTGTCAGCGCAGGGCAGGCGATAAGTACCTCAGATGGTGATTTACAGAAAACCTTCATCACACCTTTCATCATAGATGCCCAACAGTATCCTTTGTACGGGGAACGACGCACCGAAAACGACCAACTGCTGAGTGAGGTATTGCACGAGCCTACCGATATTGTGCTCAGTCGCAACTTGGCCGATGAACTAGGGGTCGAGGTGGGGGATAAAGTACGTTTAACTGGGGCGATGGAGGAATTCACCGTTCAGGGCATTATCTCCACCGAAACTGAGGGAGGCGTTGGAAATCTGTTCACGACCTTGTTCGGCTACTATTTCCTCGACTTGCGCTCGATTGCCCTATTCGATGACATTCAACCCGGCGCGGATACCCTCTATGTCAAGTTGGAAAATCCGGGGGATGTTGCAGCATTAGGTGACACACTGGTCGAAAGTTTTCCCTATACACAAGTTGTCACAACCGCTGATGTGGAGGAACAAAACACAGAGGTTTCAAGTACCCTCAACCAATTGGTGACGGTCATGGGCTTGGTGTCGCTTTTGATTGGTGGCATCGGCATCGTGAACACGATGCTGGTCATCGTTAGTCGCCGTACGACTGAAGTGGCTGTGCTAAAGACCATCGGGCTAGAAGCGGCGCAAATCACTACCCTATTCCTTGTGGAAGCGGTTTTGATGGGCATCGTCGGCAGTTTGATGGGTGTCTTACTGGGTTGGGCGGGCGGCTATGTTATCAAGGGTATGGCTGAAGCGTTCCTCGCACAGTCGTTAACCTATCGCTTGGCACTGCGTCCGGCCCTGACCGGGTTTGTCGTTGGTGTGGTTGTCACGACCATTTTTGGCTTTATCCCAACGTTGGCCGCAGGGCAAGTACGCCCGAATATGGTTTTGCGGCCAAGCGACACTGTGATTCCACGTGCTGGAAGACGACGTTCAAGCCTCGCACTGATCGTTGTTATTGCCGTGTTGAGCGTGGTGGCGCAAACGCTGATTGGCGAACCGCTGGAAGTTCTCCGTTTGATCAGTTTAGGTATTGGCGTTGGTTTGGGTCTAGTCGTGTTGGCGTTGCTGGCCGCCGAGGGCATCCTCACACCGCGTCTGTCGCTGCGTAATGGTACAGTGCTGGTTGTTTGTCTGATAGGCGGCGCAGGTTTTGGCTTTTTCGTGCCTGCCCTGCTGGTACTGATGGGCACTTTTATGGTGATTGGCATCCTATACAGCGCTTTGTGGGGGTTGATAGTCGGCGTGGGGACAGTCTTCCCCATGTTGAAGATCCCTGAGCTTGTCATCGCCATGCGTGCGATGGTCGCCACACGGGCACGCAACGCTTCAACCCTCTTGGCATTGGTGACAGGTGTTTTCACGTTGAGCCTCATTACCATGCTGACATCCGCCGTGTCCGACCAGTTTGAGACGATGTTGTTAAATGAAGTGGGCGGAAACGTGATTGTAATGACGGCTGCCGATGATGACACCTTACAACAGGTCAATACCAAATTGGACACCCTAGAGGGCGTCGAAAGTTATTCCTCGGTTGAAAGTTACAGTGTGCGACTCATCCGTGTTGATGATCAAAGCACTGGTGAAAGCCTAGATGCAGCGGCTCTGGAGGCGCGGGTGGAAGATGCAAGCCCAGACCGATTGAAACAGTATCTGCGTACGATGCAAAATCTTGACGCACGCAGTGTGGATTCCAATTTGCCGGATGTTGACCTCTATGCCGGGCGGCAGTTGAATAATACCGATGCAGGGCCGTGGGACACCGCTTCGGGCAACTATCCGCCAATGGTTATCTCGGCCAACGAGGGTGTGCTTGCGGCAGGGATAGATGTCGGCGACCTTCTGACTTTCGAGTTTGGTAGCGGCGATACACTTCAAACCATCACCTTTGAGATTGTGGGTATGGTAGAACGCACCAGTGAGCGGCTTCAGGTCAATTTTGGCTCAGAAAACTATGTGCCCCGCACGGCCCTTGAATCCCTCAGTGTCACACCGGATACCGTCAGCGCGGTGGTCAATATTGACGAAGATCAAATCAAGGCTCTGCGCCAGAGTTTGCGCGATATGCCCGGGGTTTTTGTCATGGAAACGCGCTCGCTCAATGAGTTGGTGAATCGAGTGATCGATCAGTTTTCTTCCTTCCCGATGATCGTTGCTGCCTTAGCCCTCGTGGTCGGTGGCATTGTGATTGCTAACTCAGTAGCCCTCTCCACGATGGAACGATACCGTGAGATCGCCATCATGAAAGCCATCGGGTTACAGCGTGAGCGCGTCTTGGGGATGCTGCTGATGGAATATGGCATTCTGGGGTTCATTGGGGGGGTGATTGGCGTTGGTATTGGTGGAATTGGGCTAATCCTGCTGGTCAGCATGAGTTTCGGAGGGCGCTTGAGTGCTATGATTCCCTATAGTGCCACTTTTGCACTCCTAAGTCTATGCGTAGTGATCACCTTAATTGCAGCCCTTTTTACCAGTTGGAACGCATCCGGTGAGAAACCCCTCATGGTGCTGCGCTACGAGTAGAAGATTTCGTTGCTATCCAAATGTGGTAAGGACATGCCTATTGCCCAAATGAAAGGCCGCCGGAAACCTACCGCCCTGCCCTTACCCTAATCTAGTTGCCGATTATGACGCCGCCAACTGGGGTAGGCGGGATGGAGCGCAAGGCGACCAATCAAGGGGGTAGAATAGACGTTGCGACCTTTTGTTTTCTACCGCAGACAACCGCAAGCCTTATGCTCAGTGGAGTGTAGGGCTACTTGTATTTGGGTGGCCCAGACGCGGTGTATGGAACACTTGCTAAGAGCAAACTGTCCGGCCTTATATGACCTTTTACTCCGTCTAAAACTCGACTAAAATATCCCTGTATATGGAACTGTTAGGTCAATAAATCTCAACGAGATTTCAAAAGATTAAGGACATCTGCCGTGCTGGAAAATGTTGCAAAAATTAACTGGAATGATTTAGAGGATGCCTATGGGCCAGCTACTCAAATTCCCTTCTTTTTACAGGATTTAACTTCTCAAGAAACAACAAAGTGGGCAAAAGCAATCTTTAATCTCTATATGGGTATTTGTCACCAAGGTGTGTCTATATATGAAGCCACCAGCTACACAGTTCCATTCTTAATTGAACTCTTACAATCTGATTCAATCAAATGCAGAGAGCACATTTTTCGACTTTTAGGTGATATTTCTGGAGCGAATGCTGAATCTTACTCATTAACCAACCAAGTGAAGGAGAGAGTGTGGGAGGGACTAGAAATCTACCTAAAGTTGATCAACGATGTAAATCCTGTTATGCGAATTATTGCACCTTTTACACTAAGTATGCTTCTAAAATATGCTTATGAAAATATTTCCCCAGACAAAAATCCAGAACAAGTTCTTGAAACTATTACAAATATGATGTTAGAGCAATACACCTCGGAAATAGAGCCTTTAGTTAAGGCTAGTTTATTATTTGGTTTGAGATATTCCTATGAAAAAGGCTCTCTGACTCCTGATTTCTTTTACAACATGTTTCTTTCAGAAACCAATGTACAAGCTAAGACAGCCGCCGCCATATGTTTCGCTGAAACAAACCACAACTTTTCAGAAGACATAATTGTATTTTTGGCTGAAGCTCTCAAGAATATCGAAGAAACTGAGAGACTTTTTGAACTCACGACTGATAGTATTCAGGAGAAAAATCTTCAAACCATTGTTTCTATACCCTCAAAAGCCCACTTGGATTCTTATCCGGATGACCTTGATACTCAATCGTATATTGTGTTTCCTTGGAGCGAAATCTGTCATCGCTTTAACTTGGTTACCCTACTATGCAAAACAGCCCCATCACAAATCAACGCTCTCATTACTTCATTTCTACGCATAATTGAAATTGATAATGAATATTCTATGGAGTATCTTACAACTCCTATTGTTAAATATGTATTTCAAGGACAACATGTTTTGATCAACTTTACCGTTGAAGAATTATCGACGTATCAACATGCTATTTTAAAGCAGATATATGATAATCCATTTCTTTGGATAGGGTCCAATAGTTCTCGTAGAGAATTATTTAATGAACTAGGGCTTTCAGAAAGCCGTGATCAATGGGCCAAAGTATTAAATACAGATTTGATACCAGTTTCTGAAAAACAAGCAGAAGAAATATTACTAAAAATTGTCCGAAATAAATTAAATTTAAGAAGCGATGAATTAATTACGCAAGAGCACTTTTTCAAAATTAAAACTCTGCGCTTAAGGAACATAGGCTCAGATGCTTTTGTTCCATTCATACACAGGTTCTTGGACCTTTATGAATTAGATCTTTCGCAATCAGATGTTACGATGGAAGGAATTTTATTATTACCTATTATAGAGAGTTTACACGTGTTAAATTTAAAAGGCATTAGCCTAGATGAAAAAGCAATTAGACATATCTCAAATTTAAAGAACTTGGAAAGTCTAAATCTTTCATCCACAGGTTTTCATGAAGATTGGCTGGTGCATCTTCATCAATTCAAATATTTGAAAAAGCTTTTCATTTCTAACAATCAAAATATTTCAAAAGGCGCTGTACAAGAATTAAAATCAACGGTCCCATTTTGTAAAATAAATATTTAGCGCAAATAACATAAAAAGTGGAACCAAACAGATTATATTCGGTTCCACTAAATTTGTGAAATCGACCCCAAGTTAAGTGATTAGCTTAGCGATTTCCCCAATTCTCTGCAATTGCTCTTTCCCACGCTGCCTTTTCTCCTGGGTGTTTAAAACTGTATGTCACCTCAAAGTCATCAGGCAACCATCCTGTGAGAACACTTTGGCAATTCTTACATGGTTCCAGTTCTGTATAGAGAGCATCTATCCGAGAAGGATCAATAAGGTTTTTTTCAAACCATTGCTTTCCAAGCTGTTCAGCATGGCCTTTTCCATAAGTCTGAGCTGTGGGGTCTGACATAAAAATCTTGACTTGGGTTTCATCATACACATAAACAGCAACGTCTCTCTGCCTGTATCCATCAGGACTTGTTCTCCTAAACAGGCGGGCATCTCCACTCAAACCCGTATCATTATAGGGGACTTGCCGCGAACAAAAATTATGCACCAACCACTGCTCATCGCCCACAAAATAGGTGTGAACTTCATCCACTGTGAGATTGAACATCGGTTGGGTGGTTTCCGTCTGCTCAATGGCCTCAACTTCGCCATACGTGCCATCAGATTTGCGGACGTGCATTCCGACTTCTAAATCACCCGCAGCAACCCATTCCCCTTGGTCAGTATAGAAGGGATGGTCGGTAGTCGTTTCAAGGGTTTCATCGTCAATGGTGAGCAGCAGGACATCATCGTAGTGTTCCCAAACGGCAGTGACTTCTTGGTATTCCAGTTCGCCTGTTTCTTCGTTATAGGCCAACACCTTGTCACCAAGTTCAAGATCACCTATGAGGGTCTGGCCGTCTTCGGTTGCGACAGGTGTATCTTCGCTGAAGCTACAGAAATGATTACCTACCCCGCCAAGTCCCGGTCTACCATCATCATCCCCACCCCCCGTCGGGTGTTGCTCAGTATCGTCAAGGCCGCCGTTCGTCGGGTGTTGGTCACTATCGTCAAGGCCACCGCCTGTAGGCCATTCTGGATTTCCTTCATCGCCGGGTGTTCCACCACTGGGTGGGTCATATGGCCCACCTGATCCATCATTAGGCCCACCACCAAGTTCCGGCCCACCGCCAGTATTGTTAGGCCGACCATCTGGCCCTTCACCACCGAGTCCCGGTTTGCCCCTGCCGTTACTCCAATTATCCCAACCTGTAGTAAATGTCCATGAGGTGGCTATCCCTACGATAGCAGCCCCAGCGCCAGCCACAGTAGCACAAATTTGATCGCCCGGTTCGGTGTAGGTACTAAAGAGCCAATGGATGGCTTCGGCAACCCCCATTGTCAACATCAGCAACCCAATGTAGGGATCAATGGCAGCAATAACACCGCCAATCGCCCCATAGACAGCCCCTTGTACAGTAGCTCCAACAATGAAATCGAACACTTGATTATGCGCCGTGAGAAGCCAAGCCCATTCTTGGAGTTTGCTGGTTCCACGACCGCCACACCACCCAATAAACGGATTTAACATGCCCAAG
>JAIOHL010000104.1 GCA_019913005.1 Anaerolineae bacterium
GGGAAGGGTTGGGGATGGGGTTAGCATTTTGTCCGAATCCGATATGAGAGAATAATGTGATGGGAAACGGCTGTTTTTTCACCACCGTCTAATACCCCAAGTCTTGGTGCTTGTCGCTGACCTGCAAGCGGGTGTAGCATGGAAGATGGCTTAAAATAATCGCGTTCCATCTCATGGAAAGTGTGCTATGTTTCATCATCTACACCATTGGCTGATCGGCAATCCCCTCCCCACCAAAATGTTACATGGCGAACGACTTGACCGAGTACGGGCATTAGCGGCCCTCTCGCCGGATGCCCTATCATCCATTGCCTATGCCAATCAGGAAATCTATCTGGGCTTGGTTGTGGCGGGGTCGGCGGGTTTAGCCCTGTCGCTGCCGATTGCCGGCGCGATTGGTGTCCTGCTATTGATTTTGACCCTTTCCTATTCCCAGACCATCCAAGCCTATCCACGCGGCGGGGGGTCATACACCGTTGCCAGCGAGAACTTGGGCAAATGGCCCGGTCTGATTGCGGCGGCGGCTCTGCTGATTGACTACGTGTTGACAGCAGCGGTCAGCTTGACAGCGGGTGTAGCGGCGTTGGCGTCGGCCTTTCCCGATTTGTGGCCCTATCGCGTCGAGGTGGCATTGGTGTTGCTGTTCGTGATTACCGTGACGAATCTGCGCGGGCTGCGTGAGGCCGGAACGCTCATTTCCATTCCCGTCTATTCATTTGTCGGGGCCTATCTGGTGATGATCGGGGTCGGCATCATCAAAGCGCTGGTGGATGGCCTCGGTAGTGTGGATGAAGCCAATATCGCCAGCCATGCCACCGAATCCATTACCCTCTTTTTGGTGCTGCATACTTTTTCCTCTGGTTGCACAGCGCTGACGGGGGTGGAGGCGATTAGCAACGGAGTCGGTATCTTCAAGCCACCCGAAACGCGCCACGCCCGACAGGTCATGGTCGTCATGGCGGCGGTGATGGGCCTGTTGTTATTCGGCACGATTGCGCTAACCCAATTTTTTGGCGTGACGGCCCACGAAAACGAAACCATCCTTTCCGCCCTGACCCGCGAGATTTTTGGCCGCACCGTCCCCTATTATGTCGTGTCGCTGTCCACACTGGCGATTTTGGTGGTGGCCGCCAATACCAGTTTTGTCGGTTTCCCCGGCGTCAGTTCGCTGATTGCCCAAGATGGCTATATGCCCCGCCAATTGACCAGCTTGGGAGATCGGCTGGTGTTTTCCAATGGCATCTTTAGCTTAACGGCCTGTGTCGCGGCCCTAATAATTATCTTTGGCGGCGACTCCCACGCGCTGATTCCCCTGTTTGCGGTGGGGGTATTTTTGGCCTTTACGCTTTCGCAGACGGGTATGGTTGTCCATTGGATGCGGGTGCGCGGCCCGCATTGGCATCTCAAAGCCGCCATTAACGGCCTCGGCGCGATAACAACAGCCGTGACATTGGTCGTCGTGGCTGCCAGCAAATTTTTGGATGGCGCATGGATTATCATGCTCCTGATACCGATGGTGGTCTATTTTTTCCACAAGGTGCATGAACACTACCAAGAAATCCGCCCCCAGTTGAGTTTGGAAGGTGTGCCATATCCACCCCCGCCTGTATTGCCGCTGCGTGTGGTCGTGCCCGTATCGGGGATGCACCGAGGTACGCTGCGGGCCATCCAATTTGCCCAATCCATCAGCAGCGAGGTCACGGCGGTCTATATTGAGTTGGATGAGACGCGCACCGAAAAATTTAAGGCCGATTTCGAAAAATGGAGTGGGCACATCAACTTAGTGATTATCCCCTCGCCCTATCGTTCGATTTTGGGGCCGCTGCTGCATTTCTTGGAGGCCTTTGATCGGGAGCAGGGGGATCGTCAGCCTGCCGTCTTGGTGCTGCCAGAATTTATCCCCGGTTCGTGGTGGCAGCATCTCTTACACAATCAAACCGCGTGGTTGATTAAACTGGCCGTCATCTATCAGCGGCGGCGGCATGGCGGCGGACGGATTGTGGTGGACGTGCCGTTTCATCTGCGGGGGTGATACTAGGTTCGGATAAATCTAACCCCATCCCCAACC
>JAIOHL010000105.1 GCA_019913005.1 Anaerolineae bacterium
CCCCTCCCTGTGTTCGGGGAGGGGTTTGGGGTGGGGTTAATTTATCTTCCCCAAAATCGTATCGGTATCAATCTGTGCACGCTGCAACTTGCCACTGAAATCTACATAGACCGATTTCCATTCGGTAAACGTATCCAGTGCGGTTTGGCCTGCTTCACGCATCCCATTGCCCGTGCCACGTGTTCCACCAAAGGGGAATTGGATTTCCGCCCCGGTGGTACCATGATTGATATAGACAATCCCGGTGGACAGGTCACGAATGGCCCGGAAGGCCGCATTCACATTTTCAGTGAAGATGCTGCTGCTCAAGCCGTAAGCCACGTCATTGTTAAATTGGATGGCCTGATCGAGATCGGCGCATTCCACTATACTCAAGACAGGCCCAAAGATTTCTTCCTGCGAAATCCGCATGTTATGGCCCACTTGGTCAAAGATGGTCGGTTGATAGAAGAAGCCGCGTCCGCCGTCTACATCGCGGGCATAATCGCCACCGCAGAGTAGTTTCGCACCCTCTTTCTTGCCGATTTGCACATATTCGTGAATGCCACGCCGCGCCGATTCGTTAATCACCGGGCCGACATCCACTGATTCATCCAATCCGTAGCCCAGCTTTAAGGCTCTGGTGCGTTCAACCAGTGCTTCAACCAATTTGGCATGGATGCCCTTTTGGACGATGACGCGGCTGGTGGCGGTGCAGCGTTGACCCGTTGTGCCAAACGCGCTGAACAAAATCGCCTCGACTGCCAGCGGCAAATTGGCATCATCCATAACGATGATGGCGTTCTTGCCACCCAGTTCGAGACTGACCTTCTTGCCCTTCTTAGCGGCCTCGGCATACATGCTGTACCCAATTTCGGTGCTGCCCGTGAAGGAAATCACTTTGACATCGGGATGTGAAGCAATCGCCCCACCCACCGAACCACCCGGCCCCAAGACGACATTGAGCACACCGGGGGGTAGGCCCGCATCATAGAAACACCGTGTATATTCCGCGCCGAGTTTGGGGGTATCCGACGCAGGTTTAAAGACGACGGTATTGCCAGCGATCAAAGCAGGCAGGCTTTTCCAAGACGGAATTGCAATCGGAAAATTCCAAGGGGTAATCAAACCGACCACACCTACACTGTCCCGAATCGCCATGCCAAATTTATTCGGCATTTCTACCGGGGCGGTATACCCCAACAGGCGACGGCCTTCACCCGCCATAAAGTAGGCCATGTCAATCGCTTCTTGCACGTCACCACGTGCCTCGGCGATGACCTTGCCCATTTCCTGAACCAATAAACGGGCCAACTCTTCTTTGCGTTCCTGCAAAATCTGCGCCACCCGGAACAAAATTTCACCCCGGCGTGGTGCGGGGGTCAGACGCCAATCGTGATAGGCCGCCTTAGCTGCCTTTACCGCCGCGTCTACATCGTCTTTGCCACTTTTGGCAACATCACCGACGAGTTCTTCAGTGGCGGGGTTGATGCTGCGAAAAGTCTCACCCGATTTTGCTTCAACCCATTCGCCGTTGATTAAATTACGAACTAACTCTGTCATGCTTGCTCCTACGCTCTGAAACTGGGTATGGGGATAACCCAATTTTCTATTGAATAAAGACGATAATAGAGGCGAGTTTGTGACAACCCGCCTCTGTAAAAACTCCGTTACTAATTTGCCGGAGTCGCCTCGGTAGTGGGGGCCTCCGTCGGGACTTCGGTTGGAACTTCTGTTGGTTCGGCAGTAGCGGTTTCTTCCGCCGCTGGTGTCGCTTCCTCAGTTGGAACTTCTGTCGCCGACTCCGTAGGTTCGGTTTCAGGGATTTCGGTAGCTTCCGGCGTGGTGGGCGGTACAAACTGAAGCGTCTGCAAAACCGCGTCTGTCACCTGCTGCAACCCTGCGATGTCATTCGGGCCTGCCTGTGCCAAGGCGACCACCGCATCCGCGTCACTCAATTGGAGGAACACCACATAGATCACACTGTCGCCACTGCCGCTGCCGTTATCGGGCACTACAACTGCGCCAGCATCACCCGTATATCCACCCGCGCTATAAAGGGCCATTGGTTGGATGAAACTATTAGGATCAACCCCACCCAAAATTTGGCTTTCCAAATCCGCCAAAGTAATGGGTGTACCTGTTGCTTGGTCAAGCAGCGGTACATATGCTAGACGCAGTAAACCATCAGCTTCATCCGGCGCAACGATGCGGGTAATGGTGTCATTCGGCGCAGCATCCACTGAAGCAGTCCACCCATCCGGATAATTAACGGTGATACCGCTGGTTGGGTTGGTAATCGTTTGAGCCAATTGAGGGACACGGAAGGGTTCAGCAACCTTCACGCTAGTCAGCATTAAATCCAATGTTTGGCGATACTCACCAATCTTATTGGCATCGGCGGTCAGCCGCGCAATCAAGGTGCGATTTTCTTCAACTTCGCTGGTCACCGATTGGTCTTGGGGGTCCAGAACAATGATGTCCGTTGCCACCTGCTGCCCATTATCCAGTGAGTTGGTGGTGGCATAACGAACCCCGCTGCGATGACTATCTACCGTTTCATAGGCATCCAAACTGTCCGCACCCAAATCGGTTTGTGCTGAAACCAACGTGTCAGCATAAGGCGAGTTTAAAAGCGTAATTTCAATCTGTGGCTGCATTTCTTCAGCCACCCCGTCTCGTGGTTCCTTTAGCGTAAACACATAACCTGCTCCATCAGCCGTAGGAGCAGCCTGCCATTCATTGGGATAACTGATTGAAAAATCAATCGAACTGTCATTTGTGGTCAATTCCAAAAGTGAGGCATCAGCAGTTTTTACGTCAGTATCAATATCACTGTTGGTCACGATGAGGACACCCACCAGCGTGACAACGGTTAACACAAGAAACGCGACAACTTGCGTGGATAGTTTATTCATGAGTTAAAGCAGTCTCCTGCTGCGAAATGGCGAATGTCCGTTTATCAAAAGTAATTAAATGAGCGCGTCTAGTGTAGCCTAGACTCCCCTTCACGGCAACGAAAAATTTCAGTTGAGTTCTAACCAAAGTCAGTAGACATCCCTACTGGTGAAGGTTAGAATCTTGTTAGATTCCTTTTATACCTAAAAATCATTTGTGATGGTTTGAGGAGTGACGGCCCATGCTGCATCAACCCGATACCGAGATTATTTTCCCTCCGCGTGTCATCCCCTCCCTTCGCAACCTGCGCGGCCCGGAATGGCGTGAATTTATTGACGGCCTTTGCCAGCACAAAAACGATACCGACGCTGATATTTTGGCCTTCGCATGGATGATGATTAAGCTCAATAGCTGCCTCACCTGCCACGCCGATAGTTATCGAGCCATGCGCGGCTGCACTCCATGTTCACAAAACACCATTGGACGATTTAAGGGCAGTGATGTGGAACTTATGGCTTATTTCAAAACCGCCCGCGAAGAAATTTTGGTGTGGATTAATGCCAATCCCAACAGCCCAATCTTAGAAATTTTGCGGCAATCTTTTGCTGCCCCCTCGCGCTAAAGCGTTGACCCCGTTATAATTATGCAAATCATTATTGATTTTATTCGCAAACACTCCCATCGCAGCAATCAAGATTTGCGAATTCAATAGGGGCGGGCCACCAGTTCGCCCATTTTTAGCCATTTGAGAGGGTATCTGCTGATGAGTAATTCGCTAGTCAATCAAGCAATGGCGGCGCTGAGTAAGGTTATTGAGCCGGAACTGCACCGTGATATTGTGTCGCTTGGGATGGTCAAAGATTTAACAGTGGAGAATGGCACAGCTAATTTCACCATCGTCCTCACTACCCCTGCCTGCCCGTTGAAAGATGTGTTTGTGCGTGAGACCGAACGGGTGCTGCTGCCCATTGAGGGAATTAACAAAGTCGCCATTAAATGGGATGCCAATGTCCCCAAAGGGTTGCATGGCAATCTCGATATGCCGATTCAGAACATTATCGCCATCGCCAGCGGCAAGGGTGGGGTTGGCAAAAGCACCGTTTCGACGAACTTGGCCGTTAGTCTGGCGGAATACGGGGCACGGGTCGGCTTGATGGATGCCGATATTCTTGGCCCCAACATCCCCACAATGGTCGGTCTGAATTATGCCCGTCCCCGCGTGATTGACGAAGATGGTCAACCCAAAATGATTCCGTTTGAGGCGTATGGCGTCAAAGTCATGAGCATGGGCTTTTTGGCCGACCCCAACACTCCGATGATCTGGCGCGGGCCAATGCTGCACAGCGCCATCCGTCAATTTTTCACTGATGTGGCATGGGGCAGTCTCGATTATATGATTGTTGACCTGCCCCCCGGCACAGGCGACGCCCAACTCAGCCTTGCCCAATCGGTGCCGCTCACAGGTGCGGTCATCGTGACTCAGCCGCAAGCCGTCGCGGTGGAAGATGCGCGTCGCGCCATCGCCATGTTTGATAAATTGAAAGTGCCGATGCTGGGCGTGATGGAAAATATGGCAGGTGAATTTTTCGGTCAGGGCGGCGGTGAAAAACTGGCGGCGGAACGGGGGTTGCCATTTTTGGGTCGCGTGCCGTTGCAAGCTGGAGTGCGTGAAGGTGGCGATGATGGACGGCCTGTGGTCATTCATGACCCAACTAGCCCTGCTGGACAAGCCTTTGCGGAACTCGCCAAGACTGTCGCGGCTCGTGTCAGCGTTGTGGCGATGGCAAATGCCGATGTGATTCCGTTGAATATTATCGGGTAAACCTGAAGGTTATCGGGGCGATTTGCAGATCGTCCTCTTGTTTATTCCATCCCATAAACCTCGATGGCATCACTGGTGCCGGGGGGATAACGACGATTAATCAACAGCCAAAAGAGGAAATTTGCACCCAGCGCCGCCAGCACTGCCCAGTTGCCCTCAACCGTCACATTTAGGGATTCAGCCCGCCCCCAAGTTAACAAAGCGGCAAGGCCCATTAACCAAAGTGTGACCATCTTGCGGCGCTGCTCCGTCCGCTGCACCACCAAAATCATGACTGCATAGAGGCCAAATAAGGAAAGAAACGCCGTAGAATCCTCCAACTTGCCAAGATCGTCAATAATGCCGACCAAAATCGCAAACGCGCCAAAGCAGATTAAAGCGACCCGTTCACCTGTTAAGCGCAAATAACGGCGCACCTGCTCAGTGGTCAGTTTAGGTTTTTCACCCGTCTGGGCAGGTAGTTCGCCCTGTGCGCTATCTAGCCGAGTCTGTAATTTACGGTCTTTACGCGAGACAGGGTTGGGCTGCCAATAAATGCCCAGCAGTAGCAAAAACGCACCCATTGGAATAGTCAACAACCAACCCACAGCATCAATCCTTTACCAAACACCCTATAGATGTAAATGAACCTGTCGTCCGGCGGCGAAGTTTTATTATAGCAGTCCCAGAAGGCAATTTTTCGCTGAGAAAAACATTAATGGTATAATGTCGCCCAGTTTGAAAAATGCGACCCATCAAATAATAGTGCATTTTCAGCAGAATCCTTTTTCTACGGAGGGGTTTTCGATGAGTATTGAGATTCTGAGCACCGAGTTTAAACGTGTGCAGTTGTTGGAAGTTTCAGGGCGTGTAGACAGCACAACCGCTGGACAGTTGGGCGAAGCGCTCAACGGCACCATTGATGCAGGCAAAAGTCGTGTCGTACTCGATCTGAGTAAAGTAGATTATATGAGCAGCGCTGGCCTGCGTGAAATGGTCTCGGCCCTCAAGCGCGTTCAGGGTATGCCCGGCAGTGGGGGTGATGTGCGTATTGCTAATCCGTCCGAACGTGTGCGCGAAGTCTTGGAATTGGCGGGTCTTGATGAGATTTTCAAGATTTTCCCGACACAGGTAGAGGCCGTCGGCAGCTTTTAATACGTGGTGGTGTAAATTGATGTCTGTGGGAACTGCAATGCACGACGAGCGCTATTTATCCTTTAAAGCACAGCTAGAAAATATTCCTCCGGCCTGTGAATTTGTGGTCGAAGCAGCCGAGGCCGCCGGGTTGGATGAGCGGGCGACGTACCACTGCCAATTGGCGGTGGACGAAACCTGCACCAATATCATCGAACACGGCTTTCCCAAAAGTCAACATGGGCACCTGGGGACAATTGATATTGTGACCGGGGTAGATGATGACTCCTTCATCATTGTTATTAGCGATAATAGCCCAGCCTTCAATCCCCTGACCCATGACGACCCCAACCCTTCCGAGGATTTAGCCAACCGCGCACCCGGCGGCTGGGGCATCTATTTCATCAAAAAACTCATGGATTCAGTAGATTACCGTTTTGTGGAAGACAAGAATCAACTCACACTGCGGAAGGCTATTGCGGTTCACCGCGCCCCCGTCCGGCCACCCACTTCTGAATTGACGATCACCAGCAAACCCCTGCCCAAAAACTACCTCCAAGTCAATCTGGTTGGTCGGCTCGATAGCCAGACCAGTCCCAAAGTTGAATATGAGTTAAAAACCATCATCAATGACAAAGGCTATCAACGGCTGATTGTGAATTTAACCGAGGTGGATTATGTCTCTAGCAGTGGTCTAAAGGTGCTGGTGAGCGCATGGCGGTTGGCACGACAGCACGCGGGGGATGTCATATTGACCGATTTGCAACCACGTATTCGTGAAGTTTTTGAGATGATTGGCTTTGATATGATGTTCCATATCTACGACAGTCCCGGTGATGTGATTGCCGATGATCCAATTAGCAAAAACTGAGGAACGTGTCATTTCCGCAATCCTGTTCATAAACGATAGGCGCTTTGGAATCTTCTGCTAATGGATGCACTAAGCCTCATTTTGGTGATGCTCAGTGGCGCACTGCTGCTGATTGCGGGGATTGCCGTTGGCTACTGGCGAGGATGGAATCGAGCCACCCACAACTATGAAGCCAGCCATAGCCTCGACGCATTGGCCGATGTCGGTCAAGCGATTTTGGGGGCACAGCTAAATCTTGATGCGCTGTGCGAGATCGTCTATCAGCAGTCCACCCGTGTCATAGACACCCGCGATTTTCAACTAGGCCTGATTGATGGCGACGACTATGAAATCAAGGTCTGGCTTAAAGAAGCCGAACGCCTGCCGACTCAAATATTCAAAAATGGGGCATCTGAAGGGCTAATTGGCTGGGTACGTGATAATGCACGCGGCTTGCTTATCAACGACTTTCAAAAAGAATGGGATAGCCTGCCCGCCCGCCCCCGTTATTATGATGAAAATAATCCGGCCCGTTCCGCGATTTTTGCGCCTCTCATTGCGGGAGCCAAGGTCATCGGGGTAATCGCCGCCCAAAGCCAAACCCCTTCCACCTTTACCGACGACGATTTGGGTCGTCTGACCGTGTTAGCTAATCAAGCAGCCGGAGCGATTCGTAATGCCCAGTTGTATACCGCCGCCAAAGAACGAGCCACCCGACTGCGCCTGATTGGTGAGGTATCGCGTCAGTTGAGCGGGGTTCAACCGCTGCCAGAACTGCAACAACAAATTTTACGACTCGTACAAGGGACGTTTAGTTATTATGCAGTCAACTTGTTCACGATTGATACGGAAACGAACGAAATCGTCTTAGGAGCAAGTACCGCGTGGGATGCGGGATTTAAAGACATCCGCCTCAAAATGGGTTTTGGTATCGTGGGGTGGGTCGCCGAAAATGCTGAAATGGCAGTGGTGGGGGATGTGAGCAAAGACCCGCGCTATGTCGCCTCGGCTGCCCTGCCCGCCACCAAGAGCGAACTCGCTGCCCCGTTGATTTTTGATAATCGCGTATTGGGTGTGCTGGATGTGCAAAGCAACGAGGTAGATGCCTTCAATAAAGATGATTCATTCACCCTCAATGCGCTCGCCCAACAATTAGCCCTTGCCATCCAAGAATCCATCACCTATTCCGCCGAACGTCGCCAAGCCGAGCGCACTAATGCACTGATTGAAGCGGCTCGTGCCGTCGTCTCGATTTTGGATATTTCTAGCCTGTTCGACGAAGTAATTGACCTCATTACCGACCACTTTGGTTATGACCGCGTGCATATTTTCCTGCGTGATGGGGATCGGGTTATTTTTCGTGGGGGCAAAGGCAGCCACACCAAGCGCTGGTTGTTCGAAAGCCTAGCTTACAACATTGACGACAAGGGTTTTATTCCTTGGGTCGCCAATCATGGTCAGTTGATCGCCTCCGGCAATACCGCCGAAGATGAACGCTATATCAAAGGCGGCGGGCTAGAAGACACCCAAAGCGAAATGACCGTCCCGATTCAAATGGGGTCGCGCACTCTAGGTGTTTTGGATATTCAAAGTCCCAAGACCGATGCTTTTTCAGCCGAAGATGTGGCCCTCGTACAAGCCCTTGCCGACACAGTTGCTATTGCCCTGCGTAATGCTGGCTTGATTGCCAACGAAATGCGCCGCCGTATTTTGTCAGAGACGCTACAAGAAGTCAGCACAGTCTTAGCCTCATCGCTCGATCTCGACAGCGTACTCAAAGAAATCCTGTTGGGGCTGGAGCGGGTGGTCGAATACACCTCGGCGGTCATTCTGTTGTTGGATGATGAAAAAGCCTATTATCTGGTGAGCGCGATTCATAGCGTAACGGAAGATGACGCTGTGTGGGATGAGGTGTTGCCCGCCGACCAAGATTCCGAAGACCACATTGATCGTATCCTGACCATGTTGGCCGCCAAACCGAGTGAAGGCAGTGGTGAAGAGCCACCCAAGCCGCGCCATGAGGATACACTCTGCGTCCCTCTTAGCATGGGCGAGGAACACATCGGGCATCTCGCCATCAAACGTATCGCCGCGCAGTCATTCAGCACCGAAGAAAAAGCGATTACCAGCACCTTTGCCAGCCAAGCCGCCGTCGCCATTATGAATGCCCAGTTGTATATGGCCCAAAAGGAAGAGGCATGGATTTCCACCGCCCTCCTCCAAGTAGCCGAAGCGACTGGGCAAGCGACCAGCCCCGATGAAGTTTTGGAAACCGTCGCCCGTATCACCCCATTATTAGCAGGGGTTGAATGGTGTGCCGTCTTTTTATCGGAAGATAAATTTTTCCGGATGGTCGAGGTCTCTGGTGTCAATCAGCGATTTGTTGAAGCCTTTCAGGGATTCAAAATTGATCCAGCCCAATGGCCCCCGATGCGTGATTTAATCGAGACAGGCCGACCCGTGATACTAGACGCGACTGCGCCCATGCCAGCAGGTCTGCCCGTCGAAATTGATGTGGTGCAAGCTGTCCTGCTGCCGTTGTTTGCGAAAGGGACGGTCATTGGCACACTGCTCATTGGTCAGCGTCAAGGCGATGCTCCACTCACCCGCCGCAAAATTGAACTGGTATCGGGGATCGCCAACCAAGCGGCCCTTGCCATTGAAGGCGCTCAACTGTATACCGCCCAACAAGAAGAACAGTGGATCACAACGGTACTTTTACAAGT
Organism: Anaerolineae bacterium; assembly: GCA_019913005.1. Classification (GTDB taxonomy): domain Bacteria; phylum Chloroflexota; class Anaerolineae; order Aggregatilineales; family J027; genus CFX10. Next base: position 9,389 of record JAIOHL010000105.1, read on the forward strand.
CGCGGAGGCCGTCAACAGCCAATTTGACCTCGACAGCACATTGGAAAGTATCGTGCGCCTTACGACCTTGCTGGTCGGTGTAACTCGCTGCGTTATTTTACGCTGGAACGATAGCTTACAGCAGTTCTATGCCTCCAAATCATTTGGCCTTTCTCCACAAGGTGAACGCCTGTTTAACCAATTGATGATTCGGCCTGACGAGAGCCAGCTATTTACAACCCTATGGGAGACTCTGCAAGCTGTCCCTGCTGGTGAAAATCTGCCCTATTTCATCCCGGATTCACTGCGAGAAGCGGTAGAGATACCCGCTGTGCTGGCTCTGCCTTTGATGGCACAGGGTACGATTGTTGGGGCAATGCTGGTAGACCATTTTGAATTTGAAAGTCACAGTGGTCAGCGGCGTCTCAATATTTTAATCGGGATCGCCTATCAAAGTGCTCTCGCCATTCGCACCGCCCGCCTCCAAGAAGAGGCCATTATCGCTGAGAGCTTTGAGCGCGAAATGGAAGTGGCACGCGGAATCCAACTGAGCCTGCTGCCCGACAAACCGCCTCAAATTGACGGATGGGATGTCGCCGCCTATTATCGTCCGGCGCGTTTGGTGGGAGGCGATTTCTACGACTTTATCCCATTGGGCGATGATAAATACGCCTTCGTGATTGCCGACGTTGCGGATAAGGGTATCGCCGCCGCCATGTTTATGACGGTCTGCCGCACCATCATCAGAGCAGTCGCCTCGCGCCGTCGTTCCGCAGCCGAAACCCTGCTGCGCGTCAACAAATTAGTCGTACATGATAATCGCAGCGAACTTTTTTTCACCTGCTGGTATGGGATTTTGGATGTCAAAACCGGGACGTTGCAATTTAGCAGCGGGGGGCACAATCCCCCCTTGATTGCACGAGAAAACGGCGAACTGGTCGAACTGCGAATTAAGGGCATCGCGCTAGGATTGTTTGACCCCATCCAACTGCAAGAGGCCACTGTCGAAATTGAGGTGGGCGATACCCTCTTGGCCTATACTGACGGACTGACCGAAGCGCAACGGGCCGATAACTCCGAATTTGGTGAAGTGGAACTCCATATTACCACTCGGAAATTACGCCAGCGCTCGGCGGCGGATTTTGTGCAAAAGCTGACCACCGCCGTTGATCGGTTTACGGGTGATCAGCCTGCCTTTGATGACCTAACCCTGTTTGTCGTCAAGCGCTTAATGCAAAGTTCAGTCTCACCAAACGGCCAACCAGAACAATCCACCAGCGAACTGCCCTATTCCGGTGCGCTGGTTGAGTCCGATGAAGAAGAGGGCGTTAATTCATAAAGCGGGTTGACAATACTTTGCAGATCCGCCAACAACCCGTTTAAGTTGGTAATATAGGGTGACACCTGCTCCCCCAAATCGGCTTTACTAATCTCCCCCGATGTAAATTGCTGAAAGCCATCAATCACCGCCTGCATAGCCGTCAGCACTTGCTGCGAATTAAGTTGCACACAAGTGGGGGTGGGGGTCATGGCGATCACATTACGCAAATCGAGCAGGCGCGACAGGATTTGCAGCGCATCATCCCGCCGATCCTCCTCCACCGTTCTTCGGTTTTCATCGGCTTCCGTCGCAAACGACTGCATATTAAAATAGACATTCTCAAACCAGTCCTCCAACTCACCGGGAGGGCATCCGGGGACAATCGTCATATCGGGCACAGGCATAAGGGTCAAGGCCACCGTTGCCTGCTGTGAATCATCGCGGGGCTGAGATTTCCCCCCATCGGACTCATCTTCCCCACATGCAACTAACAGCATCCCAATCAGGCCAGCCAACATCCATCGCTTGAACATGTTTTATCACCTAACATGAGTGCATGAATTAACTTCCAACATTGTACCGTGATTTTGCCATCGAATTTGTCTTAACCCATAAACACAAACCAACCTCGCTTGATTATTTATTATCTCCTTTCTACAATAGGCATGTTCACTGATTACGCGCATTGGGGGTCAAATTATGCCGCAGCTTTTCTCTAGAGCAGATGAAAACGGTTGGGTGACGCCTGCCGCCGCTGATGTGGGGGTCGCGCCTGCTGAAAAACCCTATGACGCCAAATATCTCTATCAACAAGCCAATCTGATTCAGCGCCGCTTTGCCGAATTAAGCACACCGGTACGTATTGTGGATGTACGTGCCTCGCCATCACATTTACGTTTCTTGCTGCGTCCGGCCATCAGTGGACAAACAGCCCAATTAGGCGGCATTACCGAAAATCTGCGCCCGGCCCTGCCCGGCTTACAACGAAGCCTGAAGGCCGAATTGGTAGAACTCTACCCCGCACAGAAATCCGGTGAAGGTGCAGTGCTGTTGGTGCGGCCAGAAAACCCGATCCCACTCAGTTTGGATTATTTGTTGGGGCAAGAAAATTTCCTAAATATCGCCGAACCAACTGCCCTATCGCTGGGATTGAGCCTCAACCAGCAGACCATCGTGCGCGATTTGCGATCCATGCCCCACCTGCTAATTGTTGGCGATGCCCCCCAACGATTACATTTGATGTCGGCCTTGATTTTGCAGTTATGCCTATTTAACACGCCTGCCGAATTCCGTTTTGCCTTGATCGGGGCACGCACCGAGATCATGGATGCTCTTGCGCAAAGCCCCCATATCCTCGGCGGCACGCTGCACACCCTCAAAGAATTTCGACGTTTGTTAGATGGCCTGATTAAACATCTCGGCCAGCGCAAAAATCAATTTAATCAGCAAAACGCCAAGACGCTTGATGAATATAATGAATCGGTCAAAGGCCAGCCGCAAAAACCCTTCCCACGTTTATTGATTACGCTCGATGCCGTCTCGGTCAAAGGTTGGGGTGAGGATCGCCAAGCGTGGTTTTCTAATCTGTATCGCTTGGTCAAAGAAGGGCCAGCGCTCGGCTTGCATATCGTGTTAGCTGTGCCTGATTTACAATCTACTACCGTGCCCTCACAGCTTTTGGAATTGATGCCGGAGCAGATGATTTTGCGTTCGGCCTTTAATACGGTCAATTGGGCACAGCCGCCTGCCGCATTCCCTGTCGCGTTGATTGACAGCATGTATCGCGCCAATGGGACGGCCCCCCAACCCGTTGAACTGCCAGAAGTGGATAACAAACAAATCGGGCAGATTCTCAAATATTGGCGGCGTGTGGCGACCCTCCGCAACACCGACAGCCCCGATGCAGCCCCCATTCCGCCGACAGGCTTAACCGGGTATCTGCGGCGCACAGGCCAAACGGGGGCTTTATTGGCGGCCCGGCAGCAGCGCGAAGCCGAACAAAGTGATGCCAGCCTATCCGCAGCGATATTGGCGGAAGTACCTGCCATCATCAAAGCCGAACGCGATACCAAACCCGATCTACCTGTGGTGGATGAAAATACCCCCCCCGTGCCGCGCCATTTCTTGTTATTGGAGAAAAAATATCGGCGGGCGGGGGCGTTGGCGGCCTATCTGGGTTGGTTGAGCATCGGGCCATTGATTGATGTGTTGGAACAGTCGCCCCAAGAGTCACGTGCTACCCTCAAGGCCTTGCAGGAGGCCGGGTTATTGGAGGCGGGTGAAAGCCCCATGCTGCGGTTTATGCGCTTGAGCGAGGAAGAATAGGAAAAACGGTGTCAGAACTACTCTGACCGCACCCATTCATCATAGGGTAGAGAATAGAAGCAAATATTTTCCTGAGAGAAAAACTCAGTGAAATCTTCGAGAGTCTCAAATGTTGTAATATCTTCAATATCCCACTCGATTAATGTATTAGCATTGCGCGAACGAACCACATCCCAAACTAATTCTTCTTCCAACAAAGTGGGTAGTGGGATTTCCTCTGATTGTATCCAGATATACACTTCAGAAATGGCTGTAATTTTGTCACAAATAAATAGAGTGGAGTTATTTTCGGTAGAAAACGACGAAATATAATACATGATATAAAAGTTTTGGCTGTAATATCTAATGCTTAATGTATAACTCGTTTTCATTGGCCCCAAAGGGTAAGCAATAGTAATTTCATCTGGCTCACCATGGGTTGACAAAATACCATCAGGCATGAGGGAGGATAAGTCAAGATAGCTTTCATAAGGACGCTCAAAATGGATAGATGCTGCAACCAATTGATTTTCGTCGTCCGCCACTAATCGCAACGAAAGGGTCGTATCTTCCTCATCCCCAAACTCTGATTCAGGAGCAATATTAAAACGATGCCAAGCCATCATGAAAGTATCATCTTGATATGTCGAAAAAGCCTGACCGAAATAACTGATTAGCCTTCTTTGGGTTGATGCTAGGTTATCTTCTCCTATTTGGAATCCCCACCAGCAGGGAAGATCACAACTCGAATCAGAAACGAGTGACTGCAAGGTATCTAATTCTTGGTCGTTTACAGGTGTGGCAGTCGGTGTCGGTGCGACAAACGGCGTATTGACAGTCTGAATTTGCAGCACCCCATCTTGGATATAGGCAATCTGACTCCCGTCGGGGCTTAATGCAAAGCGAGAATGATTCGAGATAACCGTCGGAAGTAGTTGTTGGGTACGTATATCCCAAACCATGATGCCATTACTAGAAAAACCTGCTATTGTATTTCCCTTCCAGTCAATTACAGTAAATGAACTATTATTGCTTGACAAAATAACAGGTGAGGCCTCAGGGTCTGGTTGCGAGAGATCCAAAATATGAACTTCGTTATAGAAACCCACCTCAGATTGTCGAATTGCGATATGCTGGCTGTCATTTCCCCACGATCCCCAACCAGCGGGCAAGGCAGGTTGTATTAAGTGTTGTAGCGTCCCTGTTAAGCCATTCCAAATAGTGACATCTCCAAAAAAGTCAACTATGCTACCACCATCAGGACTCCACTTTACGCCACTAGAGAAGTCATCAGGTTGGATAGTCCGCTCTAGGATTCCCGTATCAGCATTCCAAACACGAATTCCCACTCCACTAACGGCGACTAAGTTACTGATAGGACTCCAATCCAAATTCTCAACATCTTCCCCTTTCATTCCTTCATCTATAATCGTGCGTATTAGTGACGGGGAGGTGGGTAAACTGATATCCCAAATTTCAATCTGACCTATAAGCATAGATTCTGGTCGGTTATGTCGAAGCAACGCTACAAAATGCCCATCCGGACTCCATGCAATGTCATCAATAAAACCCTCTGTAATTTGGTGAAAAATATCCGCCGTATATAACCATGCGCCATCAAACGAAGCCAGAGCGATTGACGCTCCATCCGGACTCCATTCAATTCCGAATATAGGGTGTTCAAAGATTGGTTGCTGCCCTGCACTTTGTCCAATCGGGGCAAGGCAGCAAATCACCAGAAGCATAATCGAAACCAGCCGTTTCATAAGTCACCTCACGACTCAGGCGTCGGGGTCACATCCACTGGCGCACGCACATCCCGATCTACACAGGCCGAATAATTGGAGGTCAGATACACCGCAAAATCGCTTGTCCGGTTGGGGTCTGGTTGAACGATGATATTATCAGGAGGGATATTTAGAATTTCCACCAGTGTATCAAGGATACTACCTTTGTCCTCCCCGGTGTAATCAATCAAAATCGTATCAGGACGGTCAGCATATTCGGCAGGCGGCACACCCTCGCCCATCGGTTGTGAAAGCACGCCTTCCCATAACAAACGATCCGCTGCAACGTAATCCATCTGCACGCCCAAGCCGCTATTGTCATAAATGGCGACCTGACTGCCCTCACTCGCCAAACGATTTTCCGTCGAGGGGGTCAAAAAGGCCTGAATCGTGTTGATGATGCCGAGTTGGGGAATTTGCACGTTGCTGCCGTCGGGGGATGTCCATGATACGGTTTCAAAGCCCAGTCGGAAGAAATGGTTTTCAATCTGGTTTGGTTCAAGGCCCAGCGCAATCGGGGCAAGCTGAATCATCACATCCAGCGGGATATTGGTCTCGACCACATCCGTCAATTGGTCATACAACGCGGGGATGTCCGTTACCCAACTGCCCTGTTTCCCCTGTGCCCAGATCGCCCGCAAAATCTGCTGCTGACGGCGACCTCGGTCAAAGTCGCTGCTAGAATGGCGACTGCGGGCATAAAATAACGCGGTGATGCTGTCCATATGATGCACGCCGACGGGCAGGGTATAAAATTCAAAAATCGGCTCATTGTTGGCGTCATATTCGCCCGTAAATTTATAGTCTTGGATGGCACAGTCTACCGCCACTGTCACCCCCCCAAGCGTATCAATCACCTGTTTAAAGCCACTGAAATCAATCATGGCGAAATAGTGGATGCGGATGCCAAAATTGTAGAGGATGGTCTGGCGCAAAAGACCAAATCCGCCGTCCGTCCAACCCACCGCCTCGCCCCGTCCCCACGCCAAATTCAACCGCTGCATCCCCCAATCCGGGATATACACCAACAGGTCACGCGGGAGGGAAAGCATTGAAACCGTTTGGGTGGTCAGATTAACACTGACGATAATCATGGTGTCGGTACGATACACCCCGTCCGCTTGGTCAATGGATTCGCTGTCCTTGCCGAGCAGCAGGAAATTGTAGAGTTCATATTCCGTGCCTTCCCGATCACGCGCCACCAACAGCGGCATTCGGGTGGGCACCAGCGTTCCATTCGAGACAAGGCCGGGTTCGGGATTCAGCGGATACAGCACCGTCGGGGTAGCGAGGGGTGCGCTTGAGATTGGCTGAGGGGTAGACGTTGGCGGAACGGTTTCAATGGTGGGGGTCGGCGTCAAGAATGGCGCAAGTGGAAGCACATCGGAGGTGTTGGTCGGGAATGGCGTAAAATCGCCCTGCCGATGCCCGGAGGCATTTGCATTTTGTTGGGTGGCCGTGATTGCCAATAATAAACTGACCACCATCACCAACCCACTCATTCCAAACCAAAATCGTTGCTGCCTAGCCATGCGCCATCTCCCAAAACAATAAATCTTGTGTATCCAAAATCGGCAAGCAACTATAGCGCCTTCCCCAACCGCCTGCCAAGACTAGGCGACCATGCGTAGGGCAGACGCGCATAACCACCCTCCAACGTTTTTGATACCTGACTCGTACCCTAGAAGCTATTTCCTGCTCTCATGCTGTAAACACCTGTGCTATACTGACGATAAAGATTTTGTCTAGTATCCGTTGGAGCGCGATTTGGACACCGCCCAAGATTTTGTCAACTTGTTTGTGGATTCAACTGGCGAACTGCTCTATTTCATCGGCATCTTCGTCATCTACATGGCGGCGCTGTTTATGGCGTTGGGCCAGCGGATGCGCTCCAAAGAAGAATGGGCCGCCGGACGATATACGGTTGGGTTGTTCCTTGTCCAACTCGTTTGGGTGTCGCTGATGTTAGGGTCACTGGTTGGCATTGTCACCGATGACGACTCCATGAAAATCCTGCCTCCCCTCGAACGCGCCGCGAATGCCCTTGTGCTGGTCTTGATCGGATGGGCACTCATCACCGCAGAAAAAGAGAAAAAAGATCGTTTCGCAGGCTTTGTGGTGTTTAGTTTATGTGCCCTGTTAATCGCTGGGCTGGCCTTTAATTATTCCGAGTGGAATCCCGACCAAGATTTTAATACTCAATCCTTTAGTCTATCATGGACGTTTGTACCGACCATCTTGGCAATTTTTGGCTTCCTGCTGCTGATTACGCGCTACAAATTTGTCGCTGACATCCCGCTGAAACTGCTATTTTTCGTGACCATCCTTATCGGCCACATTTACACCCTCTACCAACTTGCCAATGAAAAATTGGAGGGAGACGCGGCGGGGGGTCTGCGCTGGACATTTTTAGCGGGCAGTTTGTTGGTGATGGTCGTGGTCTATCGCATGGTGATTGACCGCCTAACCAATGCGATTGACCAAGTGGCCCATTACGCCGAAAGCATTTCACGTCCATTCGCCACCATTTCACCCACCGGAGACGCTTCTTCGGGCCGTGAAATTGAGGATATGAGCCGCACCGTCACGGCTGAGACCGCTGGCATTTCGTCATTAGGGGGACGGAACGAGGCACTTGAAATTATCAAATCACTCGGCACGATGTTGGATAAAGCCGAAACCGATGTCCTACCCCGCCAAATCGTGATGGCAGTCGCTGAAGCCGTCAAGGCGGATGTGGCGGCGTTGGTCGTTTATGAAGATGCAAATTGGGCAGATGTCATTGCGGCCTACAATCAAAGTGAGCGTGAACCGATTACGGGCATGTCGTCGCTCAATTTGGAAGAGCAGCCGACTCTCGTCAACGCGATTGAAACCCGCCGCCAGCGTGAACTCAAAATTGAGGAGCATGGCGAAGAACTGCTTGATTTATATACCCGTCTGGATGTGCCCCACATCGGGCCGACCTATTTGCAGCCCCTGATTCGCAATCAAAAAGTAGTGGGGGTGTTGATCGTCGGCACACCCTATACTCGCCGTGAACTGCGCGTCAATGATCTACGTCTGCTGGAATCTATTGGCCCACTCGCAGCGCGTCTGCTGGTCATCAGCCGCACCGCCTTTTTGAATCGGGTACAGGCCGAAGAACGCGCCATCCTCTCGATTATCGAAGGCGATACTTCCGATTCATTGGATGAAGGCAGCATGATGGCGGCCCGACAGGAAATGCAGGCCAGCCTGACGCTTGCCGAAAATCAGATTAACCACCTGACTGAACTCATCCGCGAACTGCAAATTGAATTGGATTACGAGCGCAGCCGCATCCGTGAGTTTTTGGGGGATGACCCCGACGCGCAGAGTATCACACAGCGCATTGAGGCCATTTCCAAAGAACGCCTGCAACTGCAAAGTGAGCGCCATAAACTCGCAATCGCCTTACAGGAGGCCCGTGCCACATTGGTCGGCGTGACCTCTGAGGGCGATGTTGAGATGTACGAGCGGCTGATTGAAGCCATGCGCCGCGAATTGGGTGATCTACAGACACAAAAGACCCAACTCGAGCAGCAAATTGCTGAAGTCCGCGCGGGCAAAGGCGCCCCACCTAATCAACAACTGCTGCAAATGCTCAACACGTTGACCGAAGAAAAAGTGCGGATTGCCGTCGAACGAGACAGCATCTCCAAAGAATTGGAACAGACTCGCAGCGAACTGAATGCACGCGGGATTGAAGGCGGGGCGCTCGAACTCACCAAGCAGTTGGCCCAACTGAGCGAAGAGCGTGCCCAATACAAAACACTAGCTGAAAAGGCCATGAGCGAACGGGATGCCCTGCTCAAAGAACGGCAAAATCTCGAAACCGCCATTTCGCACGAAAACGAACGCGACAGCAAGATTAGCGCGTTGGAAGCGGAAATCGCCCGTTTGATGCAAGACCGTGAAGCTATCGCCAAAAGTCGCGGCAGCCTGAAAAATGAATATCAAACGTTGGTGCTAGAACGGGAACAGTGGCAAGTAGACCGTGCCCGTATGATCGCCCACAACGACTCGCTGAAAATGGAATTGGATGAGACGCTGGCTCTGCTGAATAAGGCCAATGAGGAACGCCAAGAATTATCTGGCGAGCGTGTCCAATTAAATGCCGAACATGACAATCTCCGCGCTGAATTAACCCGCCTGCAAACCGAATACGACACCCTCTTGGCTCGGTTGGAAGATGACCGCGAACGACTGGAAGAACTGAATACGGAGGGGGTCGGCACGCTGACAGGCATGATCGAAGAAATCACCCGCGAACGCACCGGCCTTGAACAGTCGCTGATAAAGGCCAATGAGGACATCGAAATCTACAAGCGCCAAATTGAAAAACTCAGCATACCGTCCGCTGTGCCCGTCACAGTGAACCCCTCCAGCACACAGGTGGAAAGCGATGCGGTGATCTCCGTCGCCCAAGAACTCCGCACCCCTCTATCGGTCATCATGGGTTATACCGATGTACTGCTCGGCGAATCGGTGGGGATTTTGGGGGCATTACAGCGTCAATTTTTGACCCGTGTCAAAGCCAATGTAGATCGGCTGGCCCGTCTGGTCGAAGATTTGATCCGCATCTCGACTCTCGACAGTGGCAATTTACGATTGCATCCACAAAAGCTCAATCTAGTGGATTTAATTGACGATGCCATCACCAACAGCCGCTATAAATTTGGCGAAAAAGGCATTGTCTTGGACATGGACATCGCTGAGGATAATCTGCCGATTGAAGCTGACCCCGAAGCCATTCAGCAGGTCATTAATCAGTTGATCCAAAATGCCTATCTGGTATCGCCAAATGATGGCAGTGTGCGCGTGGTGGCACGGCACGAAGCCAGTGTGCCGATTCCCAGCAACAATGGTCATTCTGAAATCATTCAGGATGTGGTCTATGTTGCCATCAGTGATGAAGGTGGCGGCGTTCCTCCCGAAGAACTCAAGCGGGTGTTTAGTGGCCTCTATCGCGCCGACAGTCCATTGATTACCGGCCTAGGTGAGACAGGGGCGGGCATGTCTATTGCACGGGCCTTAATTGAAGCGCATGGCGGCAAAATCTGGATCGAAAGCACACAGGGGATTGGCAACACCTTCAAATTCATCCTGCCCAGCACCCATCCCTATACCAAAACAAATGTCCCAGCAGAGACAGCCAAAGCAGAATAAGACATCAAGTTTTTGGCAGATTGACAAACCTCACGAGGTGGCATATCGTGATAAGGATATGCAATTCCCCCTATTTCACCAACATCATAGGAGCCATCGCTATGCGAACAAGACGAACCTTAGTGATTCTCGCCTTTCTAATCGCTATAATGATTATACCCGTTCCCAAAAGTCATGCCCAAGAACCATGGGAAGTCATTTTATTTAACAGCAATACCTTTACTGTTTCGACACTGACCCCACAAGGCATCACCTCGCAATTCACGCTGCCTAAACCGAACGTACCACAAGCATCCTTCTACAGTCCGGTCCTTTCACCCGACCACACGAAACTTGCCTTTCTTGGAAATTACACCCGTGCCGATGGTGTCACCTATCAAAATTCCATATTTGTAGCGGATTTGGTCAGTCAAACATGCTGTGTTGAACTGATTGACCCGTTGAACTCTGTGATGGATGGGGCAATCATTGGCCCATTCAGCCCGGATAGCAGCCAAATCGCCGCCACATTGTTTAGCACCCAAGCTATGATGGGAACGGCAGATATTCCGGCCCTGCTGACGACCTTCGATGTCAACACGGGGATTGTTACCGGCAATAAATCTGTTAATGACCTCTATCCCGATTACGTCACGAGTATGAGTGTCCCAGTCGAAAGCGCGGTTTTTGGGGCGTGGAAAACGGATGGGCTTCGAGTCGCAGCGAGTTGCCTTAATTGTTATATTGGCGTGATTGAGGGCCTCTATCAAGTTTGGGATCCAGCAGCGGGCACACTCAGCGACCCTATTGAACCCTTTAACATGATTTTTCGGCGGCATGAACTGGCGGGCACGGGCGAAAGTGTGGCGGGGGTTTTTGATGAGTCCTATCCTGCCAGCGGCGCAGTTTATCCCGAAGGTGTACCGCCCAATGTAGTGTTTTATTTTGCTGACCCCACCCAAGCCGAAGGTCAATTGTTGTACCTACATCCTGATGCCCTCCCCCTCGGGTTGACGGAATGGGTCGTGAACGGTGAAGCCATCCTCGTTACGTTCTATAATTTTGGGGTACAGGAAGGGTTTGAACTGCCCATGCCAACTACCCTTGCTGGGGCGGAAGTTATTTTCCGGGATGGGACGCATCTGACGGCATCCATGACGGAAACGGAGGGCTTCATGACAGGTACACCGGATGGATGGCTCACACACAACTATCAAACCAACGAGATTTTGTATTATCAAGTCGCCAATGGTGCGGTCACCAGCACCAGCCTCGTCATTTTGGATGAGAACGGTATGTGCTGCACTGAATTTGTGGGCATCACCCCATCACTGGGACAAGCGATTACCCCCAGTTTCACTCTACCCCAGTAATCCACTCTAGCAAGCCGCCCTTGCCTTTGTTAGACTCCCTCCCATGCAACTTTTTTGGGACGAGGAGTCTAACATTTCTAACCATTCATCTGATAACCACTTGGGACAGCGCATCGCCAAAAATGTTCGACGCCATCCCAAATTAACCCTCACTGCTATTTCGATCATGCGTTGGTTCCAGCCGCGTTTTACGGCGGGGGTCGTTGGGGTGCTGCTGAATAATGTGGATGAAGTCCTGCTGGTGGAGCATGTGTTTCATAGCAAAATCCCTTGGGGGTTACCGGGGGGCTGGGTCAATCGTAATGAGCTTTTGACAGCGGCGGTGGAGCGCGAATTTTTGGAGGAAACGGGGTTAAAGGTCAAAACGCTGTACCCCCTCAACACATGGTCCAGCCCTTATTGGAAAAACCATATTGATGTGGCCTTCGCGGTAGAACTGGTAGACAATACCTTGAGCCATCCACCATTAACCCTATCCCGCGAACTATTGGCCTATCAATGGTTAAGCCGCGCCGAACTCCCTCATCTTTTTAGGGAACATGTTCAGGTAATTGACTTAGCGTTGGCATATCGTCATAGTCGAAACAGCCTCCCACCATTAAAGTAACCAAGATCACAGGAGGTTTAACCGATGACCTTAACGGAATTACGATCCCAACAAAAACGCCGCCGTTTGCCCATTATCGAGGTTTTTTCTGGCGTCTTATTGATTATTGCCGCGATTACCTTTGGCACCAATCTGGTATCCTATAGCGACAGTTCCAACGACCTCGGCACAGATGTCACTATTGGCGGTGTCCAAGTCGGCGGGTTGGATGCGGGTACACGCCTCGCCCGTCTCGAAGCGGTTTATATAGATCAACCCATTGTAATGCGCTATGAAGGTAGCCCGATACTGCTGAATCCGAGTGAGGTTGGTTTCCAACTCGATACCGAAGCCATGCAAGCCGCTGCCGAACGCCAAAGTGGAACCGACGATGATTTTTGGACAGGCTTCTGGAATTATTTGTGGAATCGCCCTCAACCCGCGATTGACGTGCCATTGATTGCCAACCTATCGGAAGTTGAATTAAGCCAATATATCCAAGACCTCTCCAACCGTTATGATCGGGATGCGGCGACGGCCAGTTATGATTTGACAACAGGCACTTTCCAAAATAGCAGTTCCTATACCCGTCTTGACCAGCAGCAGACCGCCGCACTCATTCGGTCAGCCTTATACGAATCTGATCCGACCAAACGGGTGATTGAACTGCCCATCACCACTACCCCCGGTCAAGCCGCCACAATGGACACCCTGCGCCAAGCGATTATCGAATACATCGAAACTTCACGCGGCATGTTCTATAACGGCCAAAACACCGTCGTTTCGATGTATGTAATGAACCTGAACACAGGCGAGGAAATGGGCATTTTGCCGAACGCACATGTTTTGGCAAGCAGCACCATCAAAATCGGCACCCTCATCAATTTTTTCCGCTATCAAATCACCTCTCCGACTGACGATTTGAAATATTTACTGGCGGCAGCCGTTATTTGCTCAAACAATAGCGCGGCCAACACGCTAACAATCTATACTGGGGAACAAGCGATTGTTCCCGGCTTACAAAAATTGAATGATACCTTTTGTAAGGCTGGCGCTGTCAACACAAACTTACTTAGCATGATTGATGTTGGCCCGCAGGAAACCTTGCCTATCCCTGATTATTACACTACCGTCTACCCAACACCCTGCCCCGGTGCGAGTGTTGCCAGCGCCCAAATTGACACCTCAGTCAATACTCAACTTCCGAGCAACCAAAATGTCACCACTGCCGCTGATATGGGCACGATGCTCATGATGATTTATGACTGCGCCTATAATGGTAGCGGCCTATTGAGCGTCTTCCCTGATGAAATCACCCAGACCGAATGTCGGCAAATCATCGAAATCCTGAAGGGCACACACTTTCGCCGTCTGTTGGAATTGGGTGTTCCAGAGGGTGTGACCATCGCGCATAAGGTCGGATATGTACCATCTGCTGGCGTGGTAGGGGATGTCGGTATCGTCTTTTCAGAGGGTGCGCCCTACGTCTTTGTGATGTACGTATGGGATGGCGTCAATATCAACGCCCCCGGCGTACAAGTCACCCAGGACTGGACATTGATTGAAGACGTTTCTCGCCTTGTTTATAACTACTTCAATCCGAATGAACCCATGCTGCAAACGCGCCAACCCTATTTGGCTGATCGAGGCGCAGCGTGCGTGATGCCTTACAGCGGAGCGGAAATTAACTTGGAAGACATCAATCAAAATCGTTTTGATATTGATGGAAATCCGCTCACATCGGCTTGTTATGATTGGCCCGATTGCAGACCCTTTGATAACTGGGGACGCGACGCGCAATAGGCGGATGGTCTAGGCCAATATTGCCATGTATTTTAGGCCGCTGGTATAATTGCGTTGATATAGAGCGGTTTCTGACTAGACAATTATAAACCACCATGCAGTGGATTGAAGTGGAATTGGAGATTATACGATGTCCGGTCATAGTAAATGGTCAACGATTAAACGTCGTAAGGGCGCAGAAGACGCCAAACGCGGCAAGATTTTTACCCGTATTGGGCGCGAACTGATGACGGCTGCTCGTGAAGGGGGGCCAGACCCAAACGCCAACCCTCGGCTGCGTATCGCGGTAGATAAAGCCCGTGCTTCCAACATGCCCAAAGACAATATTGAACGGGCCATCAATAAAGGGGCAGGCATTGGCGAAGATGCGGTAGAGTTTGAAGAAATCACCTATGAAGGCTATGCCCCTCACGGGATTGCTCTCATGGTGGATACGCTGACTGATAACCGTAATCGCACCCTTGCGGAAGTCAAACACGCCTTCACTCGCAACAATGGCACCATGGGCAGCAGTGGCGCGGTACAATGGCAGTTTAATCAAAAAGGCTATATCGAGATTTCCGCCGAAGGGGTGGACTTTGATACCCTATTTATGACAGCAGCCGAAGCAGGCGCGGAGGATGTTGAGGGGGGCGAAGAAACGATTTCCGTTTACACGACCCGCGAACATCTCAGTCCTGTTGAACGGGCACTAGCTGAGGCAGGTTACAAGGTTACGGACAGCAAATTGATCTGGTCGCCCACCAACGAAGTCGAACTCGAACCCGATCAGGCGGTACAGGTCTTTAAGCTGATTGAAAAATTGGAAGAACTGGACGACGTGCAAACGGTATCTAGCAATCTGAAGGTCAGCGACGAAGCCATCGCCGCCTTTGAACAAAGCTAAACATGACAACCCTTGATATCTTTAAGCCCCTCTCTGTCATTGGGGAGGGGTGAGGTACAACCTTATGCTTGTCCTCGGTCTTGACCCCGGTACCGCACGAACAGGGTATGGCCTTGTGCGTGAACACCCTGACGGCACATTGGAAGCCATCGCCTATGGGGTTTATATCACCACGCCCGACACCCCAACCGCCCATCGTCTGCTCTCGCTGTACCATCAACTCAACCAAACCCTCGCCAACCATCATCCGCAACAAGTCGCTATCGAAGAACTGTTTTTTGGCAAAAACGTGACCACCGGGATCAAAGTGGCCCAAGCACGCGGGGTGTTATTGTTGGCATTAGCCCAAGCCGGACTGCCGATTTACGAATACAAACCCAAAACCGCCAAAATGACCATTACAGGTTTTGGGGATGCTGATAAATATCAAATGCAAGAAATGATTCGCCAACTGCTTGGCCTCGAAAGCATCCCCAAGCCCGATGATGCCGCCGACGGCTTGGCAATCGCCATTACCCATCTCCAATCTACCCGCTTCGAGCGTCTATCGGAATAACCTATGATTGATATTGTTTCTGGTACTGTTGCCTCACAAGGAAAAGATCATCTGGTCGTCATGGTCGGGGGCATTGGGCTGCATATTGCCGTCACCCGAACCGTATTAGAGCGGCTTGATGGCGCTTCTGTCACCCTGTATACCCATTTGATTGTGCGTGAGGATGCCCTCAGCCTCTATGGGTTCGCCGATGAAGAAGAACGATTGTTGTTCCAAACCCTGCTAACCGTGAGTGGAGTTGGCCCCAGAATCGCGCTGACCATTTTAAGCACCATCACCCGTGAGCAGCTACAACATGCCGTTGTCCATGAAGAAGCAGATGTGCTGACTCGTGTGCCCGGCATTGGAAAAAAGACCGCCCAAAAGATCGTATTCGAATTGAAGGACAAAATTGCCACCTCCCTATCAGACCGTCCGGTGGTTATCAGCGATGTGGACGCCGACGTATTGGCAGCACTCACCACCCTCGGTTACAGCATTGTCGAAGCCCAAAGCGCCCTGCAATCTATTCCGCGTGACGCCCCCAATGAAATCGAAGAGCGAGTTCGGTTGGCACTCCAATATTTCACCTAATGCCGAGCGGTCTGCATTTTGCATCAAACAGGGTTCTAAAGTTAAACTAGGGCCTAGCAATTTACATTGTTTATAAACGAAAGATTGGTTCATGCTGCCGACTTCTAACCGCAATCCCCTTGTCCTTTGTGTAGATGATGACACAGGGATGCAAACGATGGTCAAAACCGTGATGGAAGCGGAAGGGTATTCCGTCATCCTTGCCGCCGACGGTGCTGAGGGAGTCTCGTTATTTGAGGAGTATCAGCCCGACATTATCCTCATGGATTTGATGATGCCCGTGATGGATGGGCTAGAGGCCTGTGCCAGAATTCAGGCACTGCCCGGTGGTGCCCAAACCCCGGTGGTTATCATGACGGCCTATGATGAATTTGATGCAGTCGAGCAGGCGTTTAAGGCTGGCAGCACCGATTATTTAACTAAGCCCATCAATTGGGCCGTCTTGCGCAATCGGGTACGCCGTCTGCTTAAATCGCGCGAGCTAGAAGACAATCTTCAAGAGAAAATCCAGCAGTTGGATATTTTGCATCGTATTGACCGTGAGTTGGGCTACACCCTCAATATTGACCGTGTATTGAATTTGGCAATTGACAGTGCGCTGCGCCGTAGTGGGGCGACGGTCTGTGGGTTAGCATGGCTGAACGAAGAAACGTTGTTATTTGAACGGTTGGCGAGTGTGGGGAAATCGCAAATTGTTACGGGGCCAATGACACTCGACTCCCTATACAAAAACTATCCCTATACGATCAAGATGTTTCAGGACAATACCCCCGTCGTGGATGCCCGCCCCAATGATCGCACGGGCAATTTGTTCATCCCGATGATGATGCGTGGCAAACCCGCTGGTTTTATCGCTCTTGAAAATGTGCCCGTGAGTGAATTCACCAACAGCAGTGACTGGGAATTTTTGGTGCATCTCGCTGGACGCACCGCCGCCGCCCTCGACAAAACCCGCATCTATCAAAAAACGCAGACGTATGCCAGTCAACTTGAAAAACTCTATCAAGTCAGCACCACCATTTCGAGCCGATTGGAGCGCCAAGATGTCAGCGAGCTATCGGCACGGGGTATTGTCACGCTGTTAGAAGGCTCAAGCGCCTGTTTCCTTGAATACGATCCACGCATCAAGGTGCTGCGGGTCAAAAACGGCTTTGTGCAGGAGAAAATGCTGGACGCCCTGCCAGACGAGGGCACGCTGTATAGTGAACAAGATTATCCCGATTTAATGCGAACGGTCAGAGAGGGACCGCGTCAATTCCGTCTGAGCGATTCGTCCGTTAATCCTCGCATCAACAGCATCATCACCGCCATGAAAGCGCAGTCCATTCTGGTTGTGCCGCTGATCTATGAAGAAGATTTATTGGGGATGCTGATCTTATGTGAAAGCCGCAATAATCGCCAATTTCAGCCTGACGAAATCAGCCTTGTGCGCAGTATGGCCCTGCAAGCAACCGTCGCATTACAGCAAGCCACCCTCTTTGCCAATGTGCGCGAGTTGGAACAGGTCAAATCGGAAATGATTCGGATGGCCTCGCACGACTTACGTAATCCGCTGCACAGTGTCAAAGGCTATCTTGAACTGCTGTTGATGGATTTAGCCTCACGTCTTGATGCCCAACAAACCGAATTTGTGACCCGCATGAAAAACGGTCTCAATCGAATGCAGAGTTTGATGGAAGACATCTTAAACCTAGAAAAAATTGAGAGTCAGCAAGACATCAAACGCCAACCGGTCAATATGTGGATGGTAGTCAGTGAGGTCAGCGAAAGTGGACGCTCACAGGCCGACCTAAAACATCAAAACTACATCGTGAATCTGCCACCACAATCTGTCTTGGTGTCGGGCAGCGAAATTCAATTGACCCAAGCCTTCACCAATTTGGTTGGGAATGCCATCAAATACACCCCGGATGAGGGTCGGGTCGAGGTACGCAGTTGGGTAGAAAATGGGCGGTTTCAGTTCGAAGTGGAGGATAGTGGCTTTGGGATTCCACAGGATCGCCAAAATGGTTTATTCCAGCGATTCTATCGTGCCCAAGCGCCCGGGACGGAGGATATTCCCGGCACTGGCTTGGGGCTAAGTCTGGTTAAAGCGGTGATTGAACGACATGGGGGTGAGGTTTATTTTTCCAGCACCCCCGGTGTTGGCAGCACTTTTGGTTGCTGGTTGCCTCTCACGGATACCCAATAGTTAATAAAAGAGCCGACCCACAAGATCGGCTCTTTTTTCTGATTTCGTTTTGGGAATTAACCATTGACGAACACTTCGTTATCAATAGCCCCGCAATCAATGACCGCACCATTTTGTTTGGCCCGCACCGACCAATAATAAGTGCCGCGCGTGGGGAAATAATCCCCGGTGAATGTGATTTGCGTTTCGGGAATCTCGGTTGAAAATACCACGTCCCCTGCCACGTCATACAATTCCACCGCGTAGGTGACTCCTTCGGCGGTCACCGGAAACCAATAAATGGTCAAGTCGGTGTTTGCAAAATGCTGGTCAATATTTCGCTCATAGTCGGGCGCGAAACTATCACAGATCGCAGGGCGTTCGAAGGTCGGTATGACCAACGTTGGGGGAGCCACTGAGGGCGTGGTAGCGGCGCTACTGCCCGAACTGGGTGTCCATGTGGGAGGCAGGGTCGGCCCTCCGCCGCGTGTTGGGATAGGCGCTGTTTGACTGGTTGGCTGTCCAACATTACCAGATGTGGCGTTAGAATCTGGATTTCGCACATCAATCGTCGCCGGGGGAGGCAGCGTCGGATTGGTGATAATCGGGATGGTGGTTGCAGTTGGTACATCGGTAGCAGCAGTGGTCGGCAATGGGGTGCTCTCACTGCCACCACTCAAACCCCCATTGTCTTTGTCTTTATCACCACCACACGCCGCTAAAATTAGAGCTAAGATCAGTAACCCCCACAGCGATAATCGGCGCATTAGCTTTCCCTCCAAGCCATCTTATAGGACAAAACCAAATAATAAACTCAATATAATTTCTAGCGCAAAAATGAGAAAGACCATCACGCCAAAAACCAGCATCCAGCCAGCAGGTCGTCCTGCCACCCACTCCACGTCTGTGTCAAAGCCGACCATGGCCCACCATCCAATACCATAGGTCACTAACCAAATCACGGCCAAAATAGTGACCGGAACGGCTGCTACCCCACCGCCTTCAACAGTATCGCTACCCGCCAATAGAAACATAATTGGCAGACCGATCAAACCAACGACTGTCAAAGAAATCAGCATGTTCACCACAATCCGCGTGGGCCGCGACATCTGGGCCACGCGACGGGTGATACTATCAATCCGGGCACTTGGCCGGGTAGGTGCTTTTGCCATACCTTTTTCTCCCCTCACTGAGCATTGATCAAAAATGATGCCCCATTTTCAAAATAATTCCGCATCACTGCTGCCACTTCCGGGTCAAATCCAACCTCGTCCAATGCGGCGGTCATCAGTTCGACCCAACGATTTCGCGCCGCTTGGTCAATTTTGAAAGGTGCATGACGCATCCGCAGGCGGGGATGCCCCCGTTCTTGCGAATAGGTAGTGGGGCCGCCAAAAAACTGTTCCAAGAACAATTGCAAACGACGTCGGGCCGGTTCTAAATCGTCTTCGGGATACATCGGGCGCAAAACATCATCTGTAGTGACCCGCCGATAGAACCCTGCAACCAGTTTTTCAAAGCCCACACTGCCAATAATATCGTAAACCTGACCCAGCGTAATCTCAGCCATCCATACTATTCCTGATTGAAGTATTGCATAGTGTTGAAAAATGCGGAGGGTTTGCTAACCCACCTCAACAAAAACTGACAAATCCTTTAGGAAGTTGAAGGATTGCGGTCACGATAAACGCGGCGCTCGAACGGGAAGGTTGGCGGGAAACGGTCTTCCCATGCCACATTTTCATCTTCCTGCTGCAAATAGGCCAAAATGAAATCATCCAAGCGACCTTTTTCCATCACGTCTTTGATGCGCGTAGTACGTACCGTTGTACGTGTATCCCGTACAAAACGTTCGCCCTGTTTTTCTAACGAGTAGGTGCGAATGACAGTGAGTTTTTCGGTAGGGGGTGGTGGACGTTTGCCATCCGCAATCTCGTTTTTGATGTACTGATAATCTGAGAGCCAACGGCTGATATTGGTACCATCAGGAATCGCAAATACCTGCACCCGACACAACTCATCCGATGCGCCATCCATCCCAACCAGTTTATGAGTGCCTCGTTCGCCTTTGAGGAAACCAAAAACATTACTGCCTTCAAAAAAGATAGCGAATTCTTCTGAGGGAGCATAACCTTCAAAACGTTTGATAAGTTCATCATAGTTCCCAGCGGTGACATGATGAAAACCCATCTTGCCGGGGCTTTTTTCATCTGGTTGCAACAAATACACCTCACGGTCATAACCCTTACGCTCCGCCCATTCCAGATACATCCGGGCGATTTTGCGCGGCCACTCCGTCGCGGCCTGTTGATCTTTCATCGGCGATTGGCCCAAGCGATTAATTAACATCATGGCTTGGTGGCGATGCGGTAGATGTCCCGTCCGCATCTCGATTTCGAGATACAGCACATTGCTATACAGTTCAGCATAATCCCGCGCCAAATCGGGCTGATAACGTAAGTCGCGCTCCCGATTGACCAGCATCGCAAAATCTTCTAGATATTCGCAGCGTTCGAGCAATTGACGCAAGCGACGGGTCAGGCGGTCAAGGAAATAGAACCGTGCCAATTTGCGGCGAGCCTCATCCCCCTTGTCCCAAAAATCCGGCTGTTGGGTGGCTGCCAAGAGTGCCGCTTTTTCAGTGTTCATCTCTTTGACCGTATCACTGTCGGCCCAATCCGCTAATTTGCGCCGCAGCATAGCGAACCCTTCCAACAACTGCCCGGTATCCATTTGCAGCTTTTGGATATCTGTGCCATCCAGCGCCGTCGAAAGGGCCACTTGAGTTGTGGTACGTGCTTCGTCAATCGGCACGAGCTTGAGGTTGATCTGCTTGCTTTCCCGATCTACCTCAATCCGCATTAACTCAGTATCGTCCACCGATTTTTGGGCCAATTGGCGGGCCATTGGGGCGACCACCAACCGTTCAATTTCGCGTTTGAGTGGACGTGCGCCATATTGCGGGCTGTAGCCTTTTTCCAAGACTAGATCAATCACCGCATCGTCAATTTCGACCAACAAATTACGGCGGGTGATCCCATCACGCATGAGGATTTCGCCCAATTCGCGTGAGGCGATACTGCGCAGGGCCAGCGGTTCAAGTTGTTTAAACACCACCACATGGTCAATGCGATTGACAAATTCGGGCCGGAAGTATTTCTCGACCTGCTCTTTGAAATGCACCATCAATTGGGCGTTTAGTTCGGCATAGTTGACATTCTCGCTGCCAAAACCCAAGCCTCGAAAACCGCCTGCCGACGTTCCCAGATTGCTCGTTAGGATAATGATGCTGTTGTGGAAAAAGGTCGTGCGGCCCCCTGCGTCGGTTAAGCGCCCTTCCCCCAACACCTGCAAAAAGATGTCATAAATGCGTGGGGAGGCTTTTTCAAATTCATCCAACAGCACCACCGAGAACGGTTGGGCACGTACCTGCTTGGTCAATTCGCCTTCGCTGCCAAATGACCCAATGAGGCGCGATACCCCATCCAAATCAGCATATTCGCTCATATCAAAGCGAATCAGGCGTTTTTCGTCCCCAAACAGATAGGAGGCCAATGTTTTAGCGAGAAAGGTTTTGCCTACCCCTGTCGGCCCAATAAACAAAAATGTGCCGAGCGGTTTGCCGGGGTCATTTAAACCTGCTTTGACCGTCGCTACTAAACTGACAATTGAACCAACCGCCTGCTCCTGACCGCGCACCCGCTCTATGAAGTATTTCTCAACTTCTGCCAGATCAAGACGCGAACGGTCATTAACAATAAATTCGGGCATCCCCGAATGGCGGGCAAAGGTATCAATCACATGCTGCCGTTTAACCACTGCCCGTTTGGGTAATCGCCGCAGCAGACTGGCCGACGTAGGAGCATCCCGCCCGTTATCCGACTCGGACGAGTCTTTTTTTCGGGAGACATCCGCCACCGCTTCTTCCAACAAACGAATGGCCTTGCCGGGAAAAGCGCGATAGGGGGAAAATCGGCGCGAAAGCTGCGTGGCGGCTTCATTGGCACTAGGTTCAATGCGTAGGTCAAATTCCCGCTCCAAATCACGGGCCACGTTGCTCAAAACCGCGAGTGTTTCTTCCTCCGACATGGCAGGCACATCCACCCGCCGGAACAAGTTCATAAAATCCGAGCCGAGCCGTTCCCCCATCGTTACACGATCCGGCGACCCCTCCCCGATAATCACGACCTCTCCAGAGGCGATATGAGGTTTTAGGGCTTGGGCGACGTTGGCATCACTTTTTGACCAACGACCAATTTCCAACAAACCGGGCAGATCGCTGACATACAAAATATGCTGCTTTTTGCGGCACTCATTGACCAAATCGTTGATGCGTTCTTCCCATGTGCCGATGTACTGTGCCCCTGCAATAATGCGATCCGGGGCCAGCATCCAGATTTCGCGTTCCACCAATCCTTCTGGTGCGTCTTGGGAAGCGACCCGCCGCACAATTTCATGCACAATCGAAGTTTTGCCACTTTCACTGGGGCCAGTTAGCAAAACGCTGTTATTACGCGATTGCAACAGCACCTGCATGGCCTTATCTACCACTTCTTCACGGTGATAAGCCTTGCGAAAGCGTTTTTCAGTCGCCTGCGCGGTCAAATTAATGCCTATTTCCTTCAAGGCCCAATGACCATCTCCACCGCCGCGCCCAAACATCCCACCGCGTTCATGGTTATTGGATTCGCGTTCTTTGGGTTTTTTCAGCGAGACTTCAACTTCCAACGTCTCCAATGTCTCGGTACGCGCATACCGATATTCCATCAACTGATCGAGCGACAGATTATCGAGCCAGCCTGCCAATTCGATATTGGCCTGCGTCTGCAATTCATCGGGTTGGTACACATAAAAAGCAGGCCCGTGTGGGCCAAGTTTTGGTACGGTGACATATAACTGACCGTCCTCTTGCGGCTCGACCAGTACACTGAATAACAGCTTGACCTTTTCGCGCCGTTTGTTGCGTTTCTTGCGATCAACTGGGCGGAGTTCAACCTGCACTTTTTGCAGATAAATGTGCGAATCAAACTCCAAACGATGCAGTTGGTTGGGTGGCATTTCACCAATGCGTTCCATCACGACATCCGACAGCTCTTTTTTGATCTCCGTCATATTGATGCCGTAACTGCTGATGTCATAAAATGGCAGCACCGTCACGGTATACGTGCGGTTCCGATGTTTTTGAACGTAAAGATGAAATTTAAATTTCATGGTGTTCCAGTACAAATCTGCCCATTACCAAAGTTTGGAACGCACATTATAACATAATTGGGGTTGCGCCGATGGGGTGCGAAGGCCATACTTTTGGGGCGTCATTGCAGAAAAAGGAACCATTTACCGAATGAAACCGAAAGCAACGATTTACACCGATGGCGGCTGTCAACCTAATCCCGGCCCCGGCGGTTGGGCAGTTTTGATTATTGATGAAAATGGGCAGGAACGCGAACTGTCGGGTGGCGAAAAAGATACCACCAACAACCGCATGGAACTGACGGCAGTGATGAATGCCCTCCTAGCCTTTGACCAGTCCCATGAAATTTACCTGTTTGTAGACAGCGAATATGTCAAAAAAGGGCTGACCGAATGGATGCCGGGGTGGATACGTAAAGATTGGCGCAGCAGCACAGGCCAGCCTGTCAAAAATCAAGATTTATGGGAACGGCTGAATGTGCTCGTTACGAAACACGACATCCATTGGAATTGGGTACGTGGTCACGCGGGGAATATCTATAACGAACGGGTAGATCGTCTAGCCGCCGCAGCCATTCCGGGCGCGAAACCTGCTGCTGAAAAAGCCCCGATTGTCATGATCGAAGCGGCATCCGGTACATTGAGCGTCTATTTTCGCGTGGTTGTGCCGAAGAATGGAGGACCGGGGGGTTGGGCAATTCGGGTGTGGGATGGCGACCAATCACAGGATTTTACAGGCCGTGTCCCCGCTGTCGAATCCACCAACAAACTCGAATTGATGATTGCCTCGCAGATTTTTAAAACCGTGCCCAAAGATGCCCCGCTGCGAATTTACTGTACCAGTGAATATGTCTTTAAGGGCATGACCGAGTGGATCAAAGGCTGGCAAAAGCGCAACTGGATGACTGCCAGCGGCACGCCTGTCAAATATGCGGAGATTTGGCGCGAACTGCAAAAATACACCTCGCAGAGTCGTCCAGTGGAATGGGCACTTGAAGCAGGCAACCCGCTGGCATCGGCGGTGAATGGTCTCGATAAATTGGCACAGGCAGCCCTCAATAATTAGGGGATTCTGCTACCCCCTCCCACATGTCGCGTATAATTTTTCATAGGGGAAAACAAATTTCAAGGAACTGCGCTTATGAAAATTTATCGTGTACTGGTGCCTATCATGCTATTGATGGGGGCAACACTCGCCTGCGATCTCAGTGAGGTCGAAGATACTGTCAATGCTGTAAGCAAGGCTGTCACCCTGCTCACCGAAATCAGTGAGAGCGGGACATGGAAATACACCACCGAAGGCTTGGAAGCACTCGATAAAACCAATGGATTCGCCGCCGAAGCCACCATGACCTCCGGGGATACCACCGCGACGGGTGAAAGTATCACCCAAATCAATCGGCAGGTATTCTGGTCAATCAGTGCTGATGCGCAGGGCGATTCGATATTGCGAATTACACAAGGCGGCACGGTGCGCGAATATTTGACGGTAGATAAGAAACGCTATCTCATCAACGCCGATGGCACGTATTCCTGCGACGATACCACCAATGAAGATGAAATTTTCGCGGGTAATGTGGGGGATTTGTTTGTGCAATACAGTGCCACTGCCATCGGGGTGCAGGCGATTTCGGTTGCCGAACGGGAAAACACCAATGTCAGCATGAATGGCTTTACCACCACCCAATATCATCTTGTCTCGAAATTGCAGGACGCCCTCGACATTTTGAAGGATGTGGATTCGGAAGATTTAAAGAAAGAAATCGCCGATGTGCCGCCCTTCTACATTGACGGCACGATTTACATTGATAACGCCACCAAAGCCCTAATTCGATTTGAGGCGACCTATTCCGACCTTGAACGCCACGAAGGGAATACCTTCATTTTTAACGTGACGGCGTTAGGCAATCAACCCGACTACACCGCCCCCGACCCCGCCAAAATTGTGAGGCAGTGCGGTTCATAAATAAATACGGCTTAAGAAATTCTCGCCTTTGGAAAATGTGGTGGAAATCCAAAGGCGAGAATCACTTCATGGGGTTCAATCGGCAAAGTAGATGTCGTAAATGCACATGTCATCACCTTTAAGCCGCGATGGGGAATCAGCACGCTGCACTTGAAAGGTCTGGCCTTTGTGTGCAAATTTCTTGACGGTACGATAAATAATGCCGTAGTCAAAGTCGCTGGGATAGGGATTCTCACATACCATTCGGATATGGTGGGGTTCCGCAAATTCGATGCGGTAATGACCAATCTCGCCCCCTCGGTGGTTGATATGATAGGCGGTGTCAATACTCCCCAACGCGGTTTCGACTGAATCCACGTTCGGCGGCCACATAGCATTCTCTGGAATCTGCATTCCAATACTCATCAGGTCAACGGCTGAACTGGCAAAACTCCACCCGTCGTTGATGGACTTCAGCACATCAAGGAAGGCTTGCAAGGGATACCACTTATCAGGCCGCACATCGAAAATTTCATGTTTTTCAAGCAGCGGAACAATTTCGGCCTTCAAGTGCGCGATGGCCGCCAAAATAACCGCTCCAGAGACTTCAACATTTGGATCATACGCTATAAACTGAGCCATTTTCTTTTCCTTATCTGGAAGATTAAAAACGAGGCAGTGGCGCTGCGAAGTAAGAGCGATGCTTTAATACAATGTAGTTGTAAATCAGTGTAGCGGGACTTTGAGCTAAACTCACCTAATAAAAGTCATTAATTCTGTAGGCATTCATTCATCTTTTGCCGATACCAAGCCATGCTGCCATGCCAATGCCGCCGCCTGGGTGCGATCTGTGACGTTCAACTTGGCAAAAATCGAACTGACATAATTCCGCACCGTGCCCTCCGCCAAAACAAGCCGTTCTGCAATCGCCGCGTTGCTCATCCCCCGCGCCAGCAACTGCAAAATCTCCCGTTCGCGCTCATTCAATTCGTTGGCTATCGTCGAGGTTTGAGGCATGGGTCGTGCATTGCCCCGCACCAATGCGAACAATTTATCCGCCACAGCTGGGTCAACCGGGGTCTGGCCCGCCATCGTGTGCTGAATCGCGTTGACAATATCCTCCCGCCGTGAATCTTTCAGCAAATACCCCGCCGCCCCTGCCTGAATCGCATCAAACACCCACTCATCCTCAACGTAGGTCGTCAGCACGAGTACACGAATATCGGGATACTGCTCCCGAATTTTGCGCGTAGCATGGATGCCATTCATTCCCGGCATTTTTAAATCCATCAGCACCAATTCTGGCTTGGTGGTGGGAACAAGTTCCAATGCCTGCGCCCCATCCTGCGCGATACCCACCACCTCAATGCCGGGGGTGGCGCTCAAAATGGCCTTTAAACCTTCGGAAACAACAATCTGGTCATCCACAATTAAAATGCGTGTCATGCCGTTTTCATCATCTCCACACTAAATTCGACCCGTGTCCCCTGCCCCGGTTGGCTTTGCACATTCAATTGACCGCCACACAATGCGGCCCGTTCCTGCATCCCCACCAAACCATAGTGTCCATTTTGTGTGGCCTTGCTAAGATCAAACCCCTCGCCGTTATCCATCACCAGCAGTTTTAGCTGACCGCCATCATAACCGAGCATCACCCCCAACGCTGACGCATTCGCATGGCGCACCACATTGTTCATGGCTTCTTCGGCAATGCGATAAATGGTCTGCTGAATGGTTGGGTGTAGTTCGCCGAGTGTTTCAGCGGTCTGCATACTCAATTGTAACCCAGCCCGTTCCGCGTTCATTTGGGCCAAGTGCCGCACCGCCAATATCAAACCTAAATCTTCTAATGGACTAGCACGTAAGGCTTTGAGGGCGCGGCGAGCTTCGGTCAGGCCATTGCGCGTCAAATCTTTGGAGAGGGTCAGCGTTTCGCGGGCTTTAATCGGGTCAGTATCCCATAGTACATCTACCGCCTCCAACTGTACTGCTACCGCGCTTAAGGTATGGGCCAATGTGTCATGCAGTTCGCGTGCCATCCGGTTGCGTTCGCGGCTGACTGCCAACTGCTCCAATGTGGTGGCGTAATGGGCGAGGCGGGCATTCGAGAGGGCTAAGGCGCGGCGCTCTTCGCGTTGCCCATTCATTAATTTGCTAACCAGATAGGCGAAAGGGATAAAAATGATGAGGCGAAAAAGACCCTGCTCAATCATAATTCCCAACGCAGGGCCACGTAAAATAGCGAGGGCAAGATAAAGGCTGAGTTCCGCTAAGGTCGCCCCCACAATATAGATGGTTGTCCACCGGAAGCCATATTGTACACTCACAAAAATCATTGGCACAAACAGCCATAGCGTGGTCAATCCCGGATCAGGCCATGCCGCATTCCCTCGCGTGCCTTCGAGCATCCTCACAAAAACACTGAAGGCTTCGATCAAAATGGGACTGGCGGTAGCCCCAAATAGTGCGATGGGTAAAAAATAGCGCCCCAGTTTCCGACGCAACAAGGGCCATGCTAGATACCCCATCAACAGGGTGGAGGCGATCACCATCAACAAAAAGTTGACTGCCTCTTTATTATCAGACAATGCCCCACACAGTGCCAGCAGCATCACCGCCAGCCATGTGCCAACATAGAGCCTAAATACTTGAAGTAAGCCGGGTTCCATGTGTTTCATAGTTTCAATCGTAACACACGTCAACCTGACCCGATACTGCGTTGAATCATATCCTACATGACAGGTGTCATATGACAGCATGAGCCATCTCCCACCAAGTCATGACCCCGTTGACTACATCGGATTTTCCATCCCTGCTATCGTGAAATCATCTTATGCGATTGCTCTGGAGGTAACATCATGGGTATTGGGGATTCGATCTTAGCTATAAGCTGTCTCGCAGGGTTGATGTTGGCGCTGCCCGCCCTGTTGATTTTTCTAAATCTCGGGTTTTATGACACCAGCACCCGCGCCGCAACCCGTCTAGCCAAAGGCGCGATTACCCCGTTTTTTGTGGGACTGATTCCGGTGCTATTTGTGGGTGGCCCCGCCGTGTTATTCATTTCAATTGGGAGTTTTATGCAGGCGTGCGGCACCATCTTTATGCTGCTGGTGTCACTGTGGGCCTTCTGGGGATTAGCCGTCGTCGCTCGACTGATTGGGATGCGGATTGCATGGATGAATCGGCGGGATGAAAACGCACTGGTCGAATCTATCAGCGGTGCGGTGGCTCTCTCATTTGCCATTGCCTTCCCGGTCATCGGTTGGTTTATCGTGCTACCCTTTGGTTTGATAATCGGCATGGGCGCGATTGTGATCGTGATGGCAGGTCGCTTTGGGCAAATTTTTACGGGCAATCCCCGCCCCAAGCCCGTCGTTCAGCCCCAATATCAGACTACCCTTGAACCCCAACCCGCCGAAGCCTAGTTATGGAGGGTGCTTCCATGAAAACCCAACTTTCGCGCCGCGCTTTTCTGACAACCCTTGCCGGGGGCACACTGTTGGCGGCCTCTGGTTGCAGCAACGTCATTGATCGCCTTGCCCAGCCCGACCTGCCCAAAGAACTCTGGTTGCCATCGGGAGCAAATCGCCACCCCATCGCCCACTTACTCAATCGTGCCGCCTATGGCCCACGCCCCGGTCAGATGGAAAAAGTGCAGCAGTTGGGCCGCGAAAAATGGATCGAGCAGCAGTTGGACTATAAAGATATAGAGGATGACGCGCTCGATTGGCGGCTGCGGCGCTATGATACCCTCAAATGGCAGGCCCAAGATTTGATGTCGCTGAGTGGCAGTGACGATTTCGGCGGTGGGGATAAAGATTTGGTTGCCTATGAACTGGCCCAAATGACACTTGTTCGGGCAGTGTTCTCCGAACGCCAGTTGTATGAGGTCATGGTTGGCTTCTGGACAGATCATTTCAGCATTTACCAATTCAAAAACGATGTGTTGTATTTCAAAACGGTGGATGACCGCGAGGTAATTCGCCCCCATGCTCTCGGCAAATTCCGTGATCTATTAAAGGCGTCCGCCCACAGTCCGGCGATGCTGCACTATCTGGATAACACCGAGAACGAAAAAAGCCACCCCAATGAAAACTACGCCCGTGAGATTATGGAACTGCATACCCTCGGTGTGGATGGTGGCTATACCGAACAAGACATCCAAGAAGTCGCGCGTTGCCTAACAGGTTGGGGCAAAAACGACGACGGCGAATTTGAATATCACAGTTCTTGGCACGACGACGGCGAAAAAACTGTCTTGGGTCATGTCATCCCGGCTGGTGGTGGTAAGGAAGACGGTGATAAGGTCTTGGAAATTCTGGTCAATCACCCCAGCACGCCAAAATTCGTCTGCACCAAGCTGGTACGCCGCTTTATCGCTGACGACCCACCCCAAAAGATCATTGATGATTGTGTCAGTACATGGCAGTCCACCGATGGCGATATTCGGGCTGTGCTGCGTACCCTCTTGAACCATCCCGATTTTGACAGCGCCCCGCCCAAACTCAAACGCCCCTTTGAACTGATGGCGTCGCTACTGCGGGCCACCAATGCCAATTACGATGGCAACTGCGAATTGATTGATTTATTAGACCGTATGGGGCATCGTCCGTTCGCTTGGGCTACCCCAGACGGCTATCCTGATAAAGCTGTCGGTTGGGCCAACAACATGCTGCCCCGTATCAATCTGGCCCTCGACCTGTTAAATGAGGGGCTATCTGGTGTCAAAATAGACATATGGGACATTGCCGAACGCATGGACGCCGAACGCAACGCCGAAAAATTGCTGCATAATTTTGGGCGATTAGTCTTGGCACGTGATCTGACTCTCAATGAGAGTGTCGCTTTATGGAATTTTGCGACAGGCGACTCTGGCAAAAAGCCAAACTTGAATGATGACAAGGGCCGCGACCAAATGCTGCAAACGCTCGGTCTGCTGTTGGCGAGTCCTGCTTTTCAATGGAGATAAATCCCTCCTCCCCTCGCCATTTTGGAGAGGGTTGGGGGTGAGGTTAATTACACAGGAGATTCATCATGTCTGAGAACCGTACCCCTCTGTTATCCCGCCGTCAATGGTTGCAGGCTGCCACTGCCCTAAGCGCCATTGGAGCTACCCGCGTTCTGTGGCCTGCATGGTTGCCGCGTCTTGCTTTTGCCAGTGAGGGCGTCAAGGGCGATACCCTAGTTTGTATTTTTCTGCGCGGTGGTGCAGATGCCCTTAATATGATTGTGCCGTTTGGTGATGACAACTACTACAAAGCCCGTCCTCTGCTTGCCATCGGTCAACCTGATAGCAGTGATGGTGTTAAGGCGTTGGCACTGGATGATTTTTTCGGCCTCAATCCCGATATGCGCCCTATCCATGAGCTTTTGATGAACGGGCACATGACGGTCATTCACGCCGCTGGCACCCCGAATGTCTCACGCAGTCATTTCGAAGCGATGGATCTGATGGAACGCGGCACAAATGGCGCGGAAGCAGGCATCGGTTCGGGTTGGCTGGGGCGTCATCTCATGGCGACTTCAGCGGAGGGGGATTCGCCATTACGCGCCATCGGTTGGAGCGATAAACTCCCGACCAGTCTGCGGGGTTATGTGTCCGCCAACGCCCTGCGCTCGATTGCCGATTTTCATCTACACGGCGACACCCGCCAGACCGACCAGATGGCCGCCACGCTTTCGGCCATGTACCAAGAAGGCGGCGCACCCCTTAATCTAAGCGCCGATGCTACCTTCCAAGCCCTCGAACTGGTCAAGCAGATTGATGTGGATAAATATCGCCCCGCCAACGGTGCCCGTTATGATGATTCCGATCTGGGACGCGGCCTTAAGCAAACAGCGGCCCTCATCAAAGCCGGTGCTGGCTTAGAGGTCGCTTGTGTGGATCATGGCAATTATGATACCCACGTCGCACAGGGTCGCAGCGACGGCCTGTTGTCTGGCCTGCTCACATCACTCAGTCAAAATCTGCGTGCTTTCCATGATGACATGCTCGACTACATGGGCAAGGTCACCATCGTGGTTATGTCCGAATTTGGACGGCGGGTACAAGAAAATGGCGGGGGTGGCACGGATCATGGGCATGGCGGCGCGATGTATATCATGAGTCCATACGTCGCCAAAACTCCGGTGATCGCCCAATGGCCCGGTCTCAATTTCGATTTTTTGGACAATGGTGATTTGCAGATCACCACTGACTACCGCGACGTGTTGAGTGAACTTTTGACCAATCGCACCGCAAGAACTGATCTCAGCCTTGTATTTCCCGGTCACACACCCAAATCCGTTGGGGCTATCCTGAAAGGCTAACGGCCCATTTCAGGTCAACCTACAAGATTCCGCTCACTAGACTTTCCCGTATTGGGGGAAGAGAGACCTTTTATTTCCAAACCCAATCTCTTTCTCCCTACCCTCTCAATGACCGACCAGATGACCCCACACAAAATAGGCCACCTGTGCCTCATCCCTAGAGTGCAATCTTTTATGATTGAATTATGGATGATTAAGCTAAGGAGAATACAATGTCTGAGACATTTGTTGGCCTATACAAAGATTTTAATACGGCACGCAAGGTCGTTGAAGATTTGGTGAACGCAGGGCTTGACCGCCGCACTATTAGCCTAGTTGCCAGTGACAGCGTGACCCGTTATGGCGAAAAATGGCAGATAACCGCCCCCAAAGATCAAATGGGTGGCGCAGATGGTGATGTCGAAGCTGCCGAAGGTGCTGGTTTTGGCGCAGTTGTCGGCACGCTGGTTGGGTTGGGTGTAGCCCTGATCCCCGGTGTTGGGCCGATTATCGCCGGTGGGGCTTTGGGAGCCGCTGCATTATCGGCGGGTGTCGGTGCGGCCACTGGTGCAGTCACAGGTGGCATCGCGGCCAGCCTGATGAACTTTGGTGTGCCCGAAGAAGATGCAGCCTATTACACCGAAGGTATCCGCAAAGGGGGTGCATTGGTGGGGGTAAGTGTTCACGAAACATGGGCAGACCGTGTGCGCGAAGTCATGAATCGCCACAATCCGATTGATTTGGATGTACAAAATAGCGCAGACATCAACGATGATACCGCTGATTTTTCAACGGAACAGCGGCAACAGAGTGGGGGTGTGATGGCCCAAAGCGCTTCCACACGGGGCGGCACTTACACTTCCGAGCGTTCCGGCGTCCGCACCTACAGCCGGCCCCGTACCTTCGAGAACTATGCGCCAGAGTATCGCAATCACTACAACATGTATTACGGACATACGGGCAACCCCTATGATTTTTACCTGCCTGCCTATCTGTATGGGTTTAATCTGGGGTCGAATAGCTACTATCGCGGCTATCAGTGGGAACAGATTGAACCCGAAGCCCGCCGTCGTTGGGAAGAAGAACGCCCCAACACATGGGATCAGATCAAAGATGCCGTTCGTAACGCATGGGATAGTCTGACCGACTAGTAGCCAATTTTGGAACTGGCATCCATCTAAATAAAGAGGAAGTCGGATTCTTTCCGGCCTCCTCTTTCCTTACTTGTCAGCTTTGTTGACTCAAACTCTCAATCGCTGTCCGTATCACCATCGCACTCTTACGTAACTGTTCTTCCTCCTCATCACTCAGGCTAAGTGGCAATGAGAGAGTTTCAATGACCCCGCTTCCGCCCAATAGATGGGGCAAAGCCAGCGTGACATCTCGCACACCAACCACCTCATTAACCGGAGTGCAAACACTTAGAATCGAGCGCTGATCGCTTAAAATCACATCTACAATCCGGGCCAATGCGCTCCCAATGCCATAATAGGTCGCCTGTTTACCACTGATAATATGATAGGCCGCCCGCCGCACCTGTTCATCAATTTGCTGCTTGATGGTTGAATCCAGTGTAATGCCGCGCCGCTCACAAAATTCTTGCAGTGGAATGCCCCCCACCGTCACCAGCGACCATGTGAGCACTTCCGAATCACCATGTTCGCCGACCACATAACCATGTACATGCTGGGAATCCACGCCCAAAAAGCGTCCCAACAGAACCCGAAAGCGGGCGGTGTCGAGTGTCGTGCCGGAGCCAATTACCCGACTGGATGGCACACCCCGTTGAGTAGCAAATCGGGCTGTTAGGTGGGTCATAATATCCACCGGATTGGTTGCTACCACCAATACCGCGTCGGGGGCATAAGGCAAAATTTCGGGCACCACCTCTCCAAAAATCTTGGCGTTACGAGCCAATAATTGTAGACGTGTTTCGCCCGGCTGTTGATTGACACCCGCCGCCAAGATGATGACCCTCGAATTTACAAGGTCGGGATAACCGCCTGCCCGTATATTCAGCGGATTGGCGAACGGCACAGCATGAAAAATATCATTGGCCTCGGCTTCAGCGCGGGCCGTGTTCTTATCTACCAAAACAATCTCGCGCCCAATGCCCTGCATAACCAGTGCATAAGCCGCCGTCGCCCCCACAAACCCTGTTCCCACAATCCCAATTTTCATCGTCAAAACTCCCTTTATTGTTGTGTTTCCAGCCACTCAAAATGCGTCGCCGTGAAAGTGATGCCAAGATAACCTGAGTAGATGTTGTGGGGAATCTCTTGGAAGAAAAATGAACCTTCGACGCCTTCCCTATCTTCCAAATTAGATTCGGGATGGTAAACAAGATGAAGAAGCTCAAATCCCCAATACTTGTCGCAAGCAAGCCCTGTGAGTTCCGGCTCAGTTTTGAAATTCTCAACTCCATGAAAAATCAGCAATCCTGTTTTGCCGAATACCTCATCTGGTTCACGGTCACCATCCCAGTCACACAAACAAATCGGTAAGATCAGACGCTTTTCCGAAGGCACAAAATAGAAAGCATCAACTGTCGAATCATGTAGGTGAAATTTATGTAGGTGTTCCGAGGTTCTCATAGGCCGGGTAAATCGTCCTCCGGCTCAGTATGAATCGTCACCCGATGAATCTGCGGGAACTGCATCCGCAAAAACAACTCGGCTTCTTCCGCGATTTGATGGGCCATTTCAATGCTGATGTCTCCCGGCAAATGGCAGTGCAGTGTCAGTGCATAGCCTGCGCGGTCACGCCGAATATTGGAATCATGCCAATCGCCCTGCGGAAATTGATGACGTAATTTGGTTAAGGCATCCACATGCAGTTTGGTGGCATCCGGTGATACCGCTGGCATGGCGCTGGCAAATTCAGCAGGTTCGATGTGCGTCACCACGTCTACGATTTCAGGCCGACCACGCAGTCGTGACTCCAATAGGTCAATTTGGCGATGGGCCTCCCGTAAGGTGACGGCTGGGGGTACTTCGACGTGCATCTCCAAAACCTTACCCTGTGGCGTCACCACCCCGCTGATTTCATGTACCCCCAAGCCCAATGCGTCGGCAGCGGCACGAGCAGCCGTGATATAGTCCAATTGGTGGCTGTGGTCAGGAATGACGTGTACCTGCACTTCCGTGATATGGGGAAAACGCCCTGCCAATCGTTCCCGAATGCGCTCGGTGATATTGCTGGCATATTCGGTGCTGATGCTCGAATCCATCTGCACATCCAAATCTACCAGCACCGCATCCTCCGTACCCCGGCTACGGGCACGAATCACTTTATTCACCCCCGGCGTCAATTCGGCAATTTCAGCCAATTTTTCAGGCGACAGGGGCGCCTCATCCACCAATATTCCTCCGGTACGCCGCAAGATGCCCCACGCTGTATAACCGATCACCACCACGATCAACAATGACACCGCCGCGTCCATCCACCCCAACCCCAGTTTGACACCAATCAAGCCTGCGATGACCGAAATCGTCACCCAAACATCCGAGGTGGTATGGGCAGCATCGGCTTTCAACAATTCCGAAGTCAGTTTTTGGGCCTTATTGCGTTCATACAGCACGACCCAAAGATTAATCATCAGTGTCGCCAGCAGCACCGCAAATTGCACCTCTCCGACTTCTGGCACTTCACCGGAACGTAGTCGTTCTATGGCGACCTTGAGCACCTCCCATCCTGCCAAAAGGAGCATTCCTCCAATTCCTAGACTCGCTAGTGTTTCAAAACGCTGATGCCCATAGGGATGTGTTTCATCCGGTGGGCGGGCCGCAATCCGTTGGGCAAAGAGGGCAATGATATTGGAAGCCGAATCAATCGTACTGTGCAGGCCATCCGCGATAATGGATACCGTGCCAGTCAAAAGGCCAACCGCAATCTTGCCAGCCGCCACCAACACATTGAGGAATAAGATTTGCCACAGCACCCGACTCACGGCTTGGGTACGCTCATTCAATGGGTGTTCATGAACTGCCATAGATTCTCCTGTTGAAGTTTCACTGCGTGTATTGTAGCAGGCTTGGATGGCTCTTGTGGGTCTATTTTGGTACTTTTTCGGCCTACAAAATACCCAAATTTTGCTCTTCATCCACAGTGGGAGTACATTTGATAAAAGGAGGTTCGATTTTATGGAAAGGAGATAATAGAGCTAGGGAGTACCGTTAGTTTTGGCCCCCATGAACGTGGTTACATTTATCAACAATTTGGAGATTTTTAAAAAATGCGTACCAAAATAGGGTTGCTTTTAATACTCGTGCTAACCCTCGTCCCCATTTCGGCCCGTGTCAACCATCCCGCCCCCGCCCAAGCCCAAGAAGGCGAAACATTAACCCTTCCCGGTCTTGATGCTGAGGTGTTGGTTTATTTAGATAGCTATGGAATTCCCCACATCTATGCTCAAACTTCACATGACCTCTTTATGGCACAAGGCTATATCCATGCCAGCGAACGCTTCTGGCAAATGGAATGGTCACGGCGTTTGGCATCGGGCCGCCTTGCCGAAATTGAGCCATCCTATGCCGGACAGGATGCTTTTTTTCGCACACTCGGCCTGCGTGTCGCCGCCGAACAAGACCTTGCCATCTTTGACGCCGACGCCCTCAGCGCCCTGCAAGCCTATTCGGATGGTGTAAATGCTTATCTAGCAGATAAGACTCCAGAGCAAGTGGCCGCCGAATACAGCTATCTAGCTGAAAAAGACATCAAACCCACCATTGATCCTTGGACCCCGCTGGATACCGTCACCTTTGGTAAGGCCCTAACCTTTACCTTTGCCGACGACTTCCAAGCAGAAATTCAGCGTTCAGTGATTGCTGAGGGTGCGGGAGCATTGGCGACGATTGCACTGCAATTGTTCTTCCCTAAATATCCCGCCGACCACCCCCTGATTACCCAACCCGGTAGTATTGACTATACCACCGCCACGACCTCCATGACCGTGCCCGAAGGTGATACCCCCCTCACCTTTGATTTCAGCAATGTTCACACCCAACTCGTCGGGAATGTGGATTTAGATGAAATTCGCACCGTGATTGGTTACGGCACGACGGCGATTTCCAATTCATGGACGATTAGCGGCAGCCGCACCGACACAGGTGCCCCCTATCTTGCCAACGACCCCCATATCGGGATTGCTATGCCCGGTGTATGGTATGAACAAGGACTCCACTGCGTCGAGCAGAACGCCGACTGCCCCTATAATGTGGTGGGTGTGATCTTCCCCGGTGCTCCCGGCGTGTTGATCGGCAATAATGACCATATCGCGTGGGGGCTGAC
This sequence comes from Anaerolineae bacterium, assembly GCA_019913005.1. Taxonomy (GTDB): domain Bacteria; phylum Chloroflexota; class Anaerolineae; order Aggregatilineales; family J027; genus CFX10. Next base: position 46,608 of record JAIOHL010000105.1, read on the forward strand.
TGTCGGTGGGGCCGATACCCAAGACCTCTACACGCTTACCCTCAACCCCGATAACCCCCTGCAATATCAATATAATGGCGAATGGGTAGATTTTGATGTGCGTACTGAAACTGTCAATGTGGTCGGTGGCGATCCCATCGAGGTGCAAGTGCGGAAATCAGTCTGGGGGCCGGTTATTTCAGAAGCGCTCGGCTTTGAGCCTGTATGGGCATTGCGCTGGACAACCCTTGACCCCAGCACAATTATTGAAAGCATTCTCCATTTTGACCGTGCCACCAACTGGGAGGAGTTTTTGACGGCGGTCTCGCTGTTTGATACAGCCTGCCAAAATATCGTCTATGCGGACATTGAAGGCAACATCGGTTATAAGCTCTCCTCCAAAGTGCCCATCCGCGCCGAGGGCCACGACCCACGTATGCCTGTGGATGGCAGCACCGACCAATTTGCGTGGCAAGGGTATATCCCGTTTGAAGAAATGCCCGAAGTGTTTAATCCTGAACAAGGGTATATCACCACCGCCAACAACCGTGTTGTGGGTGATGACTTCCCCTACTATCTGCTTGAAGTGAATGACTACGGCTATCGAGCCAAACGCATCGAAACATTATTGCAAAGTGATGCCGATGGTATTTTCACGATGGATGAACTCAAGGCTATCCAAACCGATAATTATAATGGTAACGCCGATACAATTGTTCCCGCCCTGCAAGCCCTAACCTTTGATGATCCTGCCCTCACCGAAGCCGTGACATGGCTGGGCGAATGGGATCACTACAATTCAGTAGACAGTCCCTACGCCGCGTTGTTCGAAACAGTCTGGATGGAAATTAACCGCCTGACCTTTAATGATGACTTTGGCGATTTTTATGGCGATGTTGGCCCCGGCAGCCCGCGCTTCTGGGAAGTGTTCCGTGTCCTGCTGGCGAACAAGGCTAACCCGATTTATGGGCAGTTGTGGGATAACGGTGATACCGAAGATGTTGTCGAGACCCCTGATGATATTTTGAAGGCAGCTTTTGCTTCTGGCTACGCGAAAATGGTCGAGCAATATGGTGAAGATCGCAGCCAGTGGCGTTGGGGCGCACTGCACGTCACTCACAACGTGGCCGAACCACTTGGGTACAGTGGCGATCCCGAAGTCGAAGCCATTTTTAACCGTGAAATCGAGACTCCCGGTGGCGCGTCCATCGTCAACGCGATTGGGTACTCGGATGATTCTTTTGACACGACCTACATCCCCAGCCAGCGCCAGTTGATTGATTTCAGCAACTTCGACAACAGCCAGCGCATTTTGCCAATCGGTCAAAGTGGCAATCCCTTTAGCCCACATTATGATGACCAAATGGAGCTGTGGGCAACCGGGCAGTATCGCAATTCGTGGTTTACCCGTGAAGCCGTCGAAGCCAATACCGAGCGGATGTTTACCTTCGTTCCCGGCTGATAAACTACTAAAAAGGCGGCTAGTCGAAGCTCATAAAACCCGTCCCTAGCGGTGGTTAATCTAGCCACAAAAAGCCCTTCCCTGTGTTCGGGGAAGGGTTGGGGATGGGGTTTGTTTTACCGCCCCTTTAATTTTCTCCAAAAACTCACCAATCGATCACGTGTGGTAATCGGCTGATCGGAGAGTTGCCATGTCCCCCATTGAAACCAGTTCAACATATACCCCCGCGTGACGGCAGGTTTGCTTCGTTTGCGCCACATACGCCGAGCATGGGTAATCACTTTCTGTGTCATCACCCAACCGCGTTTCGGCGTGATGATAAGTCGTACCGCACAATGAAAAACGATGAGGGGCACATTGTAGGTGAATAAATCCAACAGGAAGGCATTTTTGATAACGCTTAGATACCGATTCCCAAGCCCTTGTGCATTCAGGGATTCACGCGGGCTGCCCCGATGATAGGCTACCGCCGTTGGTTCGTACCAGCACTTAAACCCTTGCAATCGTGCCCGCCAATCCAAGTCCGTATCTTCTGAATAGAAAAACATATCCGCATCGAATAATTCCCCATTCGGTGCGACGGTAGTAATCAATTTTTGGCTGATAAGGACAGCCGCTCCCGGTGCGCCAAACACCTCGCGCCCTTCATCAAACTGACCAATATCCTCCAGCCCCTTACCGATATTCAGTGCATAGCCCCCGCGCAGCATGGCGTGGCCTGTACTGTAGAGTTGGCGGATCGGGCGGCCTTGCTCATCCATCTGATAGAGTTTGCCGATTCCCCAATCCGCGCCATTTTTGCGAAGCGATTCCAACAATTGTGTAACATAATTCGAAGAAAGGACAAGATCAGCATTTAGCGCTAAATAATAATCCTCAGGGCCAAGTTGGGCCTCTGCCAAAATTTGATTATGCCCCCGCGCAAACCCCACATTGGTCGAATTCTCAATCAATTTGGCAAACCCCACATGGTCTTGAACAAATTTCACACTATCATCTTGCGAAACATTATCCAAAATAATCACTTGCAGCGATGGGTAGTCCTGCAACTCAAGGCCCAAAATAACCGCAGGTAGGTCACGCATGGAATTATAGGTAATCAGGCCCACACAAACACGCGGTAACGGTTGATTAGTCATGTGCAAAAATATAACCCTCAAGGTGGCAAAATAGACGCGACTAATTGTACCAAGATTCGGCAATCGCCAAGAGGCGGTATATGATTGGTATCTATAGCGTGAAGGCAGGCGAGGGTATTCCATGATACCTTGTGCAAGAAACCATCTGCCTCTAGAATGGTCTGGCGCGAGGCTCGAACAAAAAGGGAGCTATACTTAAGGCCATGACACGCGGTTTTAGCGTTTCATTCATGACGTTTCTACTTAGCCTAGATTTTATTTGTGCGATGCTGGCTGTTCGGCTTGCCGCAGTAATACGTGCTGCCCTATTTGACGCTGGAATTGGCAAACCCATCCCCACCGACAACGCCTCGCCGACGCCTTGGTGGTTCTATATCGTGTTTCCGATTGCATGGCTAATCATTTTGAATGCCGTCGGAGCCTATTCCCCACGTCAAACATACCGCCTGCTGCTTGAAATCGGCGCGTTATTAAAGGGAACCTTTATCGCCATTTTTATCTTTTTTGGGATGCTTTACATGGCTTCCCGCACCTATTCGCATCTACAGGCTGTTTTGCTCGTGTCCTTTGCGGGTGGATTGACCATCGGCTATCGCACCGCCATGCGTGTCTATTTTCGGCTCACAGGCGGACGAACCTATGACAGCCGTCGCGTTTTGGTTGTGGGCACGGGTGAATTGGCCCAGCAAATAAGCCGTCAAGTGCGAGCCTATGCGTGGACAGGAGTATTCTTGGCTGGATATGCTCAAGACGACCAATTACCCGAAGCCAGCGTGGTTACGGATGCTCCTATTTTGGGCAAAGTGTCACAAGTAGTTGAATTGCTCGATGAAAATGCCATTGATGAGGTCATTTTGGCCCTCGAAGAACCGGACTACATTCATTTACGCCAGTTGGTACAGCAGTTACACGAATGCGGGGTCGCCATTCGTTTTGCGCCCGATCTGCGCGAAATGCAGTACCTCTTTAGCACCGTTGAAGAACTGGAAAAAATGCCCCTGATTGGCCTGCGTGAACCTCGCCTCAGTTCGTCGCAGCGCCTTGTCAAACGGGTGGTGGATGTCACGCTCAGTTCCATTTTGCTCATGCTTGCCCTACCCCTCCTGCTAATCGTGGGGCTAGGGGTTATGCTCACCTCGCGTGGCCCGGTCATCTTTGCCCAAGATCGCATCGGCGAAGGAATGCGCCCTTTTAAGATGTACAAGTTTCGCACGATGGTGAAAGATGCTGAAGATCGGCAAGGTGAGGTCACGAAGATTGATGCAAACGGCAATGTCATTCACAAAGACCCCGATGACCCACGGGTGACGCGCTTTGGCCGATTTTTGCGCCGCCTTAGCATTGATGAGCTACCCCAATTAGTAAATGTCATCAAGGGCGACATGAGTTTGGTTGGCCCGCGTCCTGAGATGCCTTGGATTGTCAGCCTTTATGAGCCATGGCAGAAAAAACGCTTCGAAATTCCGGCTGGCATGACAGGCTGGTGGCAAATCAATGGACGTGCTGGAACAATGATGCATCTCAGCACCGAAGATGATTTATACTATATTCAAAATTATTCGATTTGGTTAGATTTCGTCATTTTATTACGCACTATCCCGGCAGTCATCAGTCGGCGTGGGGCATTTTAGTGATTAGAGGAACAAACTAAATTTATGGTAGAATCCAACCCGCCCGACGTTTTGAACGAGGCATCCCTAAAAGAAATCCTAAAACACCACCCTTTTCGATTTTATCCCCGTGTCAGCAGCACAATGGATATGGCCCGCGAATGGCTGGCAACCGAACCAGATTTGCCATCGGGCGCGGTAGTCATTGCTGATGAACAGGTAGCGGGTCGAGGTCGCCTCAATCGCCAGTGGCACACCCCTGCCGGACAAGCCCTTGCCATGAGCATCATTCTGCATCCCCACTTGGCTCCCGAACACTTGCAGCGAGTTACGATGGCCGCAGGTGTCGCTGTTGCCGAATCTCTCAATCCCCTACTGATTCCGGGTGTGATTAAACTCAAGTGGCCCAACGATGTTCATCTCGCCGGGCGCAAAGTAGCGGGCATTTTGACCGAGGCTCTTTGGCTGGGCGACCAATTGCAGGCCGTCATTGTTGGGGTTGGCATCAACGTGCGGGTGAATTTTATGGGCACGCCTTTAGCAGACGGAGCGGTCAGTCTTGAGGCGTTTACCCAAGAGGCGGTCAGTCGTGCCACCCTTGCGGCGGAGATTATCGGTCATCTGGAAAACTGGATGTACAAAATTGCCGAGCCAGTTTTATTGGACACATGGCGAACATGGCTTTCTACCATTGGTCAAATCGTCAGCATCCAGACCGCCAGCGGAATTATTTCGGGCACTGCCGAAAACGTAGATGTGATGGGTGCGTTACTGGTCAGAGATAGTCACGACAGCGTACAACGGATTTTGGTGGGAGATGTCACTCCAGCCTCGCTTTAAGACAGGCGTAGGCGAATCACTGGCAAAGCACTCTTGACAGGCTTCCTCGAATTTCCTAGTCTAAGGCCCTCTTGGACTAGGTTTACTGGAACAAATTGAATGGGTATTCAACTCGACTGGCAAATTGAATCGGAGCGGGCCAAACAACGGGCTACCGAAGATCCCAACGCCAAACGCTATCGGCGTCGGCAACGGCGCAACTTACTATTGGGTATGGCGGTCTTGGCTTGTCTCCTCGGCGGCATCTTGGGTGGCATTATTTGGCGGCTGCGTGCAGTAGATAATCAAGTGCGGCAGAATCTGCTGGATACGGTGGATGTCGAAATTACCGCCATCAAGGTCGGCAACCTATCCAACTATATGCAAGTTAAGCGCAGTGCCAGCGAAGATTGGCTGCAAAATCAACGCGATCTATTCAATGAATATCAGGAGCTTAAACAAGCTGGACTACTGGAATTAACTGGCAAGGTGGTCTCCATCACCATAGATGAGCCGCGTGGACGAGTCGTCCTAGAAGAAAAAATCGCGGGTGTGCCCTACCGGGTTGTGTGGTTCTATTGGCTCTATGAAGACAACGTCAATGGTCAAGCAGGCTGGCGGCGTGTCCCCCCGGATGTCGAATTTTGGGGCGATGAAAAAACGATTGATAAAGGCAGCCTTAAAGTCACCTATCATGAACTTGACCGTCGCATGGCGGAGGCATTGGCAAATCAAGTAGATGGTTGGTGGGACGAAGCCTGCACCCTGCTGATTTGCTCGGCGGGTCAGGCCCAATTGACCATCGAAATCGCCCCCGAAACGCTACCCGGCCCGGAATGGGATTTGTATGAGGAATGGAAAGTCCGTCTACCCTCACCCCTATTGGTTGGACGTGCCCGTAACGACGTGCCTTTTACGCCTGAAACTGAGGCCATGCTTGCCCAACTATTAGCCGAAAAACTCGTGACTTACAGTCGCGGGAATAACTTTCGTCCCAACGACTATAGTGATGCTGAATGGATGCAGCGAGAAGTTATGGCGTGGCTGGCGGGAGAATTTACCTCCAATCCAGCGGACGGGTCCCGTTTTTTTACGACCTTTACCGCCGCGTTTGGAGCAAGTGCCCCCGGTCAAATTCTCAATAATCTCCGCCCCGATTCGACTTTCAGCGATTTACAGGCCGTCACAGGCAGTGTCGCCCTTCAAGATTTAGGGCTTGAGCGTCTTAATAGTTTCTATTGGAACGACTATTTCCAATGGCGCTTGGAACTTGAAAAAACGACTCTGGAAGATCAAGATCAACCCGCTTGTTATCAGTTATACGATGAAACCCCCAACGCGACGGCGGCGGCCAATGCCCGCTGTGTCAGCTATGATCCCAATCAAATCACCCCAGTAGTAAACGGAACCGTCATCACCAGCGACCCTGATGGAAATTTATTTGCCTATGTGGACGCCCTTTCTAATCCGAATGACACCAGTCAGCGCGAACAAATCATTTTCCGCTGGGTGGGATCAACGTGGAAACGCATGAACTAAAAATTTTGGAGTAGTAGGATGGATCGAGGCCACCCTATCCCCCGTCTACAAACCGTAGACCAGTGGGAACATGAAGAAGGCAGCAACTGGTCAGGCCGTTTGGCATGGCTAATTTTCGGCTTTAACGTTGGCTTTGTCGTGCCAATTTTGTTGGTTTTTATTGTGCTGCCCGTTGTCCTACCAGAATTCCATTTTCGACGGGCCGAGTCTACCTCACCCAAGCGTGTGGTGGCCTATCAAGTCATCACGCATACCCCTGCCCCTACCCTAACACCAACCAATACCCTGCCACCCAGCCTAACCCCCACTCCATCCGTAACGCCTACGATTGATAATGGGGCAACGCTGGAATCTATTTTTGTGGCCCAAACGCAAACCGCCTTTGTTTTGACCGCTGCTGCACCCACCCTGCCGCCGACTATCCCACCAAGCCCAACGCCGATTCCGCCTACCCCGACGCCACTGCCCCCACCGCAAGCCTATACACTGGAAGGGGTCAAGTTTTTTCGACAGGGCTGGAACAATTGTGGGCCTGCAAATTTAGCGATGGGTCTCTCCTATTTCAATTGGCAGGGCACACAGGATGATACGGCTTCATATTTAAAACCAGACCGGGAAGACAAAAATGTTACGCCCCAGCAAATGGTGGACTACGTCAACCGCTTCACCAATCTAAAAGCCATTTGGCGCATGGCGGGTTCACTCGACCAAATCCGCTGGTTGATTGCCAATCGTTTTGTAGTGATTGTTGAATCGGGCTATGAGCCTGCGGGGGAAGGCTGGTTTGGGCATTATGAAACTGTCATCGCCTATGACACCACTGCCGACACAATTACCGTCTATGATTCCTATTTAGGGCGTGATAGCCGCCCAACCGTCACCTATCCGAGCACCAAATTTGATAGCCAGTGGCAGTCTTTTAATCGCAACTTCATCGTCATCTACGAGCCAGAGCGCGAGAGTGAATTAGCGGCCTTTTTGGGGTCGGATTGGGTCGAAAACCTCAATCGTCAAAAAGCCACCCAAGTCGCCCAACAAGAAGCCGCCAGCGACCCCGAAAATCCCTATGCGTGGTCAAATTTGGGGACATCCCTAACCTCCATTGGTCGCTACCCCGAAGCCGTGACCGCTTATCAACAAGCCCTTGATCTCGGCCTACCCTATCGGTTTTTCTGGTATCAATATGGGGTATTCGAAGCTCTGCTGCAAACCAGCCGTCTTGAAGATGTGCTGACCCTAGTCAACAGCACCCTCAAGACGACTTCTTATGTCGAAGAGATGTATTACTACTTGGGGCGCGTCTATGAAATTCAGGGCAATTACGCGCTGGCCCAAACGGAATATCAAGAGGCCCTCCAGCGCAATCCCAATTATGAACTCGCCACGATTGCGTTACGGCGCATCGGGGGTACTTAGCATAAGGGGTTCGGATTGTACCTCCGGCCCTGTCTCGGATACTGGATCGGGTGGTGCTGTTGCTGGCGTCGCCTCCGGTGTGGGATTGAGGGTCGGCAGGATTTCGGTTTCATAAATCATCTGGTGATATTTCTCCATCACCTCTTTGGTATCCCCATCCATCATCATGCGGCCTTTATGCAGCCAAATCGCCCGATCACACAGTCTCATCACTTGGGCGGTTTGGTGGGTCACAATGAGCATCGTCAGTCCGCTGGCCTTCATCTCCAAAATCCGCTCGATGCACTTATCCTGAAATGCCACGTCCCCCACTGCCAAAATTTCATCAACAAACAATATTTCGGGCTTCAGATGCACCGCGATACTAAAGCCAAGTCGGGCATACATTCCGCTGGAATATCGCTTCACGGGTAGGTCAATAAACTGGCCCAATTCTGCAAACTCTATAATGTCATGAATCGCGTTTTCAATCTCACGGGGGGAAACCCCTTGAATAGCCGCGCTTAGGTAGATATTCTCCCGCCCACTGCGCTCCTGATTAAAACCCGCCCCCAACGCGATCAACGTTGAGAAACGACCACGCACAGACACATGCCCTTCCGTCGGGCGGGTAATCCCACACAGAGTACGAAACAGAGTGCTTTTGCCGGACCCATTACGCCCTACAATGCCAACAGTCTGCCCGGCTGGAACAGCAAACGATACATCCCGCAGTGCCCAAAATGGCTCGACGGGTTTGCGGGCAATGGACTGCTTTAAGAACCGCTTGGCAATGTCATTAAATTCATGCCGTAAGCTGGTGCGACTTTCATTTTGGGCATACCGTTTAGAAACGTGTTCAGCCACGATAATCGGTTCAATTGGTGAAGTCATAGACGATCCGCAAAACCATCTTCTCTGGATTTAAAATAGACATAGCCCATAAATAACACGATGATCGAAACGACCAACGGAAAATACAGGGTTGAAAAATCGGGTGTCTTGGCATATACAATCACATCCCGATAGGCTTGGAATAAGGGCACCAATGGGTTGATTGCCAAAATAAACCGATAGCGCTCCGGGATAAATGAGGCCGGATACAAAATGGGCGACATATAAAACAAAAGCTGCATCACTACCCCAACTAATTGGGGGATGTCACGCACTATTACACTCAGCGACCCCAAAAATAGCATCAGGCCCAACATAAATAGAGCCTGAATCAAAATCAACAGTGGCAGATAGAGATAGAACCAATTCGGCCATACCCCACTGATCGCATTGATCAGCAGCATAGCGAGGAACATAAAAAACACATCTACTAGTGCCTCACCCAACGTAATCAAGATCAAAATCTCACGTGGGAAATAGACCTGAATAATCAACCCAATCTGGTTAAAGATGCTGGTCGAGCCTTTGGTAATGCTCTGTTGAAATAACGTCCATGGAACCAATGCCGCCAAAAAGAACGTCACAAAGGGAACATCGGACGTGGTTACACCAATTCGCAAAAATTCCGAAAAAACAAATGCCAACACCCCGGAGGTCGCAAGGGGCAGTAAGATAATCCACAATATCCCCAATGTCGCTTGGCTATAACGGGCCAAAATGTTATAGCGTAGCCAAATGAGCAACAGAACCCGATAGCTCCAAAGTTTGGCAAGATGGAATGAGATAGGCTCGCCATCAGAACCTTTCCACATGGCCGGAATGACCGTGACACATGGCGCAAAAAGCACGGCAGCCCCCGCAAAGTAGGCCAACTGAAGTTGAGACAATGCTGGAATGAACAGCCATGCCAATCCTGTAGTGGCGACGGTTGCCAGCCACAAAATCAACAACTGACGTAGGGCAACCGTCAATTTTAGCCCTACACGAACGAGTATCAAGATGATAAAGTTAGCCACCACAACCGAAAGCGCCATCAAAAGATAGAGGCCAATCGGGTGGGCCTGATAATCTTCACCCAATGGTTTGCCATAGGTATATTTAAGGCGGGTCTGCACAGCAACCAACATCGCTCCCACCAATACCGCCAGCATTTTGAGAGATGACAAGAGTGTATAAACGCGAATTTGGCTTTTAATCAAGAATTTCTTATCCAAGTCAGTAGTCACAAAACACATGAACCAACACCATAACAAAAAACTATTGCTTGGCTTGGCCCTCTGGTTGATATTAACCGGGACTTACATCTTTAGCTATAGTGGATTACCGCTAAGTTCGGACGAGTATATCATTTTTGACAGCACTCAAAGCCTTGTCTTAAACGGCACAATGGCTCGAACGATTGGTTATAATGTTGATCCCAGCATCCAAGAAGACGGTACTCCTTGGCCCCAACAAAAATATGAACCCCTTCAAGTGATAATTGCCGCCCCATTATTCTGGCTGGGTCATCAACTGCCAGACATTGGGCGACTGCATACTGTTTTTACTCTAAATATTTTCATCATGGCGCTTACAGCACTCAGCTTATATATCATTGCCCTACAACGCGGGCATCGTCTTGCGGTTGCATGGTGGGGAGCGCTCATCTTTGGGGTTGCCACCGCCGCATGGCCCTACAGCCGGTGGATCTTTCGTGAACCTGTGATGAGCCTTTTTGTGGTATGGGCGTTTCACTTTGGTACCCAAGTTCACCAACGTATGGAACAGCACCAGTCGGTTTGGCGACAGGCCCTCCTTGCAGCCTTAGCCATTGTCGCGGCGATCCTGACCAAACAAATCGGTTGGTTAATCCTACCCGCCGTTTTAATTTCCCTTTTCCCTTCACGAGTCATTTGGCGACACGCCTTGCCTGCCATCGTGATTCTGGTACTTATTTTGGGGACGCTTATCTCGGTGGTTCTTTTCCTCCAACCCGATGTGGAAGAAGGTCGTTATTCAGTTACCCGCTGGACAGACCTCGATACCCTCACATGGAATTCAGTTCCAGAGAGTCTGCTCGGTTATCATGTTAGCCCCTCTCGTAGTTTATGGCTGTTTTCGCCAATTCTAGCAGCAGGCTGGATCGGCGCGGTGATGTTGTGGCGGCGTGGCGAATGGCGCATAGTGCTTGGTCCAGCACTCGCGTTGATGGTGGTCAGCGCTAGTTATGGTGTCACTCGTCAAAGCACGGTTTGGAATGGGGGATGGGGATGGGGGCCGCGTTATATGGTGCCATTTCTACCCGTCCTAATGATCTGGGTGCTGCCTGTACTTGAATGGCTTTTTCGCAAGCCGACGACCCTCAAGCAATACACCGGATGGCTGGTCTTTATTCTGCTTTTGATTGTCAGTGTTGGGATGCAGTGGCTTGGTCTCGGTGTCCCGTATACCAATTACTACACTGAACTTCAATTTAGCCTCTTTGATGACCCAACCCGTTTTGATGAATGGCAAAAATGGGCGGATTATAATTGGGTTTGGAGCGAGTCACAGATTCCCTATCATTGGCATCATTTTAGCGGCGACCAATTGCAACCTGCATGGACAATTGTAGAGCAAGAATGGTTAATGCCGCTATTGACGCTCATGATGCTACTTATCGGCGTTGGCCTGTGTGCATGGGTCATATTTGCCAAGCATGGCCCTTCCTTAAATACCCCTCTGAAGACGGCCATCACAGCCGTTGTGGTCTTGTCGCCCATCCTCCCTCTCGGCGAAGGCATCTATCAACTGCGCGACGATGAACGTTATATCAGCGACCAATCCGATGTATTTGAACTCATCAACATACTCAATCAAGAAGTTCAACCCGACGATATTGTATTGATTGAACGTGGTGAGTATTCGCGCCTGTTCATGAATTATTTTAAAGCCGACGCGGTGTTAATGACCCTTCCTCTGCCGCTACGTGGCGGTTATGCACCGGGTGAACCCGAAATCCGCGATGACGAACTCTACCCCGCCCTCGGCCCCTATGCGAGTTATGCGCTCGATTGGGCACCGGATCATTATCGTCGTCTATGGTTTGTAGCTGCGTCCGGGCCATTTATCACGGATGCGATTCGCCCTGCCGAACGGCTACTGACGATTCGTTACTTTCCCGTCCGTGAATACACCGTCAGCCAAACAGCACGCGCCATTTTGTATGACACGGTGGATGTTCCAAGTGTCCCAGCCGTCTACCGTACAAATTTTATTTTTGGCGAACTCTTAGGGCTGTTAGGTTTTGATCTGCCACGCGGCACCACTTATCAGCCGGGGGATGTTGTCCCTATTTCGATTGTTTGGCTGGCCCTGCAACCGATGGTTACTGATTATAACGTCAGCGTTCGCATCTCCGACGCCACTCATCGTCCTGTTGTCCAACAAGACGGGTTGCCTATTGCCACTTTTGGTCATACTTCGCACTGGGAGATAGGTCACACCCTCCGTGACAATCATGGCCTCGAACTACCTGCCAATCTGCCGTCGGGTGAGTATTATCTTGAAGTCACAGTCTACAACTATGTCACAGGTGAAAATTTAGCGGTGCGTAACCCAGATTTGGGCGCGGTTCCCAGCAATCGCATTGCCACACTCCTCCCCATTACGGTGCAGGAGAACTCGCATGATTGATCACGGCAAGTACAATGTCTTAGGTGTCGAGATCAACGCCATTGACTATGCTGCGGCTGTCGAACGCATTATTTCGGCGGCCCGAACTCAACAACCGCTGACGGTCACTGCTCTTGCTGTGCATGGTGTCATGACGGGTGTCCTTGATAAAACCCACCGCTATCGCCTCAATCGTTTAGACCTCGTTACTCCCGACGGCCAGCCAGTGCGATGGGCACTCAACTGGTTACATAAAACGGGCCTGATGGATCGTGTCTATGGCCCAACGCTGACCCTTAAACTATGCGAACGGGTCGCTTCCGAAAACCTGCCCATTTATCTTTATGGCAGTCAGCCTGAAACACTAAATCAACTAGCCCAAAATTTGACCCGCCAATTCCCCGGTTTGAAAATTGCCGGGATGCAACCCTCATTTTTTCGTCAGGTCACCGCCGATGAAAAGCTGCAAATCGCCACGAAAATCCAAGCCAGTGGCGCAAAAATGGTCTTTGTCGGGTTGGGCTGCCCACGTCAAGAAACATGGGTCTATGAATACCGTGATCTGCTGTCCATGCCCTTACTAGCAGTAGGGGCCGCTTTCGACTTTCACGCCGGAACGCTTTCTCAAGCCCCCGCATGGATGCAAAAACGTGGCCTTGAATGGTTCTATCGCCTGACCCGCGAACCCACCCGCCTCTGGAAACGCTACCTGCTGCTGAATCCACTCTATCTGTGGTTGTTATTTCTCCAAGTCACCCGCCTCAGAATCAATGATCCCGCCGATGCCACAGCCCCTACCGAAGAAATGCGTTACGGATAAAAAAGGAACCACAAGGACTAGCCCTGTAGTTCCCAATAACTGGCTGTTACGTCATCAGAAATTTGCTCAACTCGTCGTTTTTACGCTTGGCCTTCTCTTTTGGTTGGGCCGGCATCACCACCCATAGGATGCCATAAATCACCATGACGGTCTCAAGATTTACGACGAACAGGGCTACGGTAATGAACACCAGCCGAACCAACGTGGGGTCTATCTTGAGAAATTCGGCAATTCCCCCACAGACGCCTGTGAGCATCCGATTTTCAGCCGAACAATAGAGACGCTTTTGGAAATTCACTGTGCCTCCTCTTTTTCGCATCCACATCCCTCAAACTTGAGGCCGCCTTGCTTCCGTCTGTCCACAAATTCATCTAGCTTGGAGGCCGCCCCTTGTCGCACCATCTTGCCAACTTCGATGGCTTCCGTGATTTCTTGTTCATCGGCTCCGCTTTCCAAAGCCTTCGTGACATTCGTTTGCAAACACGGCTGACAATTGGCACTCACCGAGGCCCCAACCGCAATGAGCCGTAATGTCCGATTATCCAATTTCAAGGATTCACCTCCAGTGGACTGCCTTTCCTCTTCTCAAGGGTCGAGATACCAAAAGGCACATACAAAATACAGAAGCCGCTGACTGCTGTCGTCAACATAAACCCGCCAAAGGCAGCAGCAACCACCCCATTGAGATCACCATGCACGCCTCCCAAAAGGAACATGCCGACCAGCAGAATCAATACTCCCGCGACAAACCGCACGGCCCGATCCACCGTTCCACAATTCTGTCGAAACATCGTTTCACCTCCTTTCTAATTTCTATAGACGGAGGCGAATCGAAAAGGATACAGTGAAATTTTTAATGTTTCTTGCGATATTGCTCAAAGACAGCCTTTAGGTTGGGCACAAACTCATTTTCTTCGACCCAGTACGCTTCGCAATGGACCTCTAATTCATGCCGAAGTTTTGCTCTGGCCCGGTGCAAGCGAATTTTCACCGTATCCAGTGTGATGCCAAGAATAGTGGCGATTTCTTGGTTTTTAATCCCCTCCAACTCGCTCAGGATAAGCACTGTTCGATAGTCATCAGGCAGTTGGTGAATAAAATTTCGAATGCAATCGTTCATTTGTTGCCGGACAAGCTGCTGCTCCACCGAAAGCGCCCTTTCGCCAGTCCACATCTCCCGGTCTTCGATTTCGATCAAATCGTCCGATAGCTCAATCGTGTCGCCTTGAGGAATAGGGCACTCCCGCAGCCGATCTATCGCTGTGTTGGTCGCAATACGATAAATCCAAGTGGAAAGCTGCGACTCCCCTCTGAATTCTTCCAACCCGCGATTGACCTTCACGAAAACCTCTTGGGTCAAGTCTTCGGCCTCAGCTTCACCTGCTAAGCGAGCCATGTAGCGCAATATCTTGGGGTGAAACTCGTCATAGATTCGCTGGAAATTGAGTGGATCGTCCATGAAACTCCTCCGTCAAAACCACTGGCGTAAATCGCGCCATTCGACTTTGCGCCCTGCCTGAATAACACGCCGTTTTGCTATCATGCGCTTGCGAAGCTGCCACACCGACCCAAATGCCCGCAAGGAAGCACGTTCCTTTAACAAAATGAACCCCAAAATTTTCAGGTCATACCACAGAATGGCCGGGGCATCGCGCCAAAAATGCGGCATAATCTCATTTTTCATCATCAGCAAATAACGATTCCGCACCCCTAAAAGGCGCATATCCGCTGAGACCCGTTCACGCTGACCGGGCCGAAATCCGCGAATATGATGCCCCACCGCCTCCGGTACGTACACCGACTGCCAACCGCGCAGTTGTGCCCGCCAGCACACATCCACATCTTCCTTGTGCATAAAAAAATCTTCGTCAAACACCTCGCCATTAATCGCAATATCTTCCAGCATGGCCCGCCGATAAATCGCTGCTGCGCCATCCGGCCCAAACACCGCATCGGACTGCATTGGCGTCTCATCAATTGGATCACCACTGTTTCGCAATAGTTGACGGCGCGAACGACTCATCAACAAGCCCGTGCTATCCATCCATTGCGGCGTCTCACCCAATTTTTCTACACGCAGCAATAACCCCGCTGCCGAACCAAGTTTTGGATTTTCATCAAGGGCCGCCAGCATCGTCGCCAGGTACCCCGGTGCCAACCACACATCCGGGTTGAGCGTCAGTACATAGTCGCTTTGGGTGCGGCTGATGGCTAAATTATGCGCCGCCGAATATCCCAGATTTTCCGTGTTACCTATGACCTCAACGCCCTTTTTCTGCACCCGCGCCACCGTATCATCAGTGGAGGCGTTATCCACCACCAGCACCCCAAAATCTACCCCCTGCTGACCCAACAATGAATCGAGGCACATTTCGATATGATCGGCGCTGTTATAGGTCACGAGATGCACCGAAATTTTTATCGTCACGGATATACTCCATTTTAAATTCCCACTAAAGCACTACTCTACCCCGCTTTTCACAAATGCTGACAGCAACCTGACGGAATCTTGACATATAATGAAAATGAATCTTCGCCATACCCTAGAGAAAATGGAGTTCCCCTGTGTCAAGATTAGCCAATCGGCGCATTTTTTCAGGTGCCTTGATCTTTATCTTTCTGATAGCAGGTATTATACTGTCCGCCCAGCCCACACCGGCTCGTTCGGATGATGGCCCCGTTGGACGATTAATCGAATCGGATGATCCCCTCGTCCAGCAATCGGGCAGTTGGACAAAACAAGCCGCCGCCGGAGCCAGTGGGGGAAGCTACCTCTACAGCGGCAAAAGCGTAGACGATACGCTGACACTGGAATTTGTCGGCCCGCGTATCGAAATCGTCTATGTGCAAAATCCGGCATTGGGGGCACTCGCCATTGAAGTAGACGGCACCGTTCTGCGTACCGTCATGACCGATGGCACGACCCCCCAATTTGGCAACCGCGCCATTGTAGATTATTTGGAAAACGGCCCGCATACCCTCAAGGTCTATCCACAAGAAGGCACGATTATCGGGGTAGATGCTTTTTATATTCCAGCACCGCCGCCTGTTGAACCCACCCCAACCGAGACCGCGCCTGTCGCTTCAACCCCCATTCCGCGTGGTGTGAATACCGACAAACTCGATGAAACGGTCATGGCCGCCGCCCAAAGTGAAGGTCAAATCCGGGTCATTGTGCAACTGCGTACCCCCTCGATTGGTTTTGGCCGTGTGCCATTTAACACCCGCCTCAATGCCGACATGCAAAATGAGGTCTTGGCAAGTGCAGGCAAATTTGAAGTCCGCCATAAATATTCCCACCTGCCAGCCTTTGCGGGGTATGCCGACTTTGCCACCCTTATCCAATTGCAAGCTGACCCATTGGTGGAATCCATCGTCATTGACGAACCCAGCACCATGCACACGGATGTGAGCGTACCCGCCATCCAAGCCGACATCGCCCGCAACACTTACGGCCTACGTGGGCGCGGTGTTACGATTGCCGTGTTGGACTCTGGTGTTGAAACCAATCATCCCGATTTGAGCGACGATATTATTGCCCAACACTGTGAAACGGCGGGCAATTGCCCACCAAGCAACACCACTAGTGGGATCAGTGCCGAAGATGCCAATGGGCATGGCACAAATGTCAGCGGCGTCATTACTTCCAACGGCGTCGTTGCGCCCATTGGGTTTGCGCCGGATGTCAAAATTGTTGCTGTTCGTGTGTTATCTTCTGCTGGTAGTGGTTTCGTCTCAGACTGGGTAGACGGCCTAAATTGGATTATCGCCAATCAAGCCACCCTTAATGTAGATATCATTAACATGAGTCTCGGCACCAACGCCCTCTATGTTCTTGCTCCAGTACCACCAGAACAAACATGCCAAGTTGCACAACCAACTGTAGAAACAGCAGTTTCAACCCTAATTAACACTTATGGCATCACAATTTTTGCTTCAAGTGGTAATCAAGGAAGTGGATCCGGAATGGCATCACCTGCATGTAATACAGGTGTAGTCTCGGTTGGCGCAACTTATGACAGCAATCTAGGCGCGGAACCTGATAGCGGAACATATCAAACGCTTTTTGGTGGCTCATGGCCCGCTTGTGCCGATGCCTCCACCAGCGCGACGGTCATCACTTGCTTTACCAACAGCAATGCCGAACTCGACTTGCTGGCCCCCGGCGCACGCATTACTTCCGCAGGCTACACTTCACTTCCTACCCCGGGTACTACTAGTACCTATCGTGGTACCTCCCAAGCCTCACCCACAGTGGCAGCAGTCGCGGCCTTGATGTTAGAAGCCAATCCCACTCTGACTCCGGCCCAAATTCAAAGCACGCTGTACAGCACCGGGGTTAATGTGACGGATTCCAAGAATGGCTTTACCTTCCGACGTATCAATGCCCTCGCCGCCGTTCAAGCCGTTTTGCCAGATGAAGCCGCCGGAGCGCCAGCCAACGACTTGTTTGCCAACGCGACTGTCGTTTCTTCCCTACCCTATCGGCGCAATCAAGAGGTCTTTCAAGCCACCACGACTGGCACTGATCCATCTGGCGCAACTCTATGTAATGTTGCGACCCGTTCAGATACAGTTTGGTATCAGTATACGCCACTATCCGCTGGACTAGTCTCGGTCAGCACGGAAGGCAGCACCTACGACACGGTAATCGGCGTCTACAGAGGGACAGAAGGTTCATTGATATTTGAGGGGTGCAATGATGACGTAGACGCCCTCCACGCCATCCGTACCTCTGCCCTAAATTTCAGTGCGACAGGCGGCGTAACCTATCGCATCATGATTGCAAAATATGGGACAGCCGCAACGGGCACCAGTGTCCTGCGTCTGAGCGTCAGCAATATTCCAGTCGGCGATACCATTGCGGTGTTCAACAACAGCGCCAACTATGCGGGCCTTGTGGACACCCTCCAAACATCACCCCCCCCGGTCAACTATGCCACCTACCCCACTGGTGGGCCTCAAACGGGTGGTCAATGGGTCATGGGTGACTGGAACGGCGATGGGCAAAAAACGCCGGGGCTGTATGCGCCCAATGGCGTGTTCTATTACACCAACAACATCGGCTACGAGGCGGCTAATCCTTGGGCAGGCTTCTGGATTGGCCTATTCAATCGGCCTCTGGTGGTTGGCAAATTTAGTGGGGCCACCAACGATTGTGTGGGCGCGGTGGACAGTGGCAACTTCCCCCCCTATGGCACCGCGTTTGCGCTCTATTTCACCTGCAACTATGCGGGCAATCCCAATCCGCCTTTGACCTTCCAATGGTTAAGCGTCGTGCTGAGTGATAGCGCGGGCTTTGCTGGGCTGGGCGATCATCAGTTTGTATCAGGGGATTGGAATAATGACGGTCTAGATTCGGTTGCCGTGCGGCGTGGGCCATTTATCGCCTTTACCAACATCGTTCCCGGTACAGGTCATGCCGAGTTCAATCTGGCCCAATACATCGGCGCACCAAGTTCTGTCAATTACGGCCTATTGGTGGCGGGTGACTGGGACAGCAACAACATAGACAGTTTTGGCCTTGTCTATAACAATGGCGATTTCTACCGTCGCAACGATCTGGACTGGAATTCAGGGGCCTATATCTACCAATATATCGGCCTGCCGACTGGCATCATCCACAGTGCTGCATCTTGGCGTCAACGGTAAATTAAATCCCCTCTAATAAGCCTTATCCCCCTTTTCCTCTAGGTTCATCACATGAATCGAGCGGAGAGGGGGGTAACATTGCAAAAGAATCGAGACTTTACTATACTTATAATCGGTTCTTAATTCTGATTTCATTTTTAATTATCAGACCAAGAACTCACTTCAATCAAGTATAGGGAGAAATACAGCCGTCTATGTTACCCAAACGATGGTTGATAATCGCCGTCCTTGTCCTAATTAGCCTCGTCGAAGGCCTAAGCGTCACCTTCTTACTCACCGACAGTTCGTCCGCCGCGCCCCATCGTCAAGGAATGATTACCCTTGTCGGTAAACTCGGCGTTTTGCATCACGACCCCGGCCCGGGTTCCGATCTTGCTTACCACTACGATGTCACCCTAGTGGATCAGACCGGGAATGTCACACCTCTACTCCTCGATATTTCCACCGCCTCTCGCCTGCAAGACAAAACCGTGAAGGTCAGTGGGTATGAGGTCGAAGGTGGCGGAGCAGGTGCGGATGGGGATAGCCCAGCGATCAAGGTGGGGACGATTAGCATTGTTGAAGAAGGCGACACCCAAGCGCAGTCGGCCCGTATCGGTGGCAGTTATCCATTTGTCAATATTCTGTGTCGTGTTTCCAATGGCAGTGCCTCCAACGAACAGCCGATTTCCTATTTTACGGGTCTGTTCAGTGCTTCCTACCCCGGCATCAACCACTATTGGCAGCAAATGTCGGGTGGCTTGTTTAATGTCACCGGATCAGCGACATTTGGTTGGTTTAACCTTTCGGGCACTTCTTCAACGTATAATCTTACAACCAGTGCCGGACGCCAAGCCCTCTATAATGAATGTACGGGCCTTGCCGATGCTCAAGTCAATTTTGCCAACTATTCCGGTGTCAACCTGATTATCAATCACTCCATGCAAAACGTGGCCTATGGCGGCTATGGCGGCTATCCCCTCAATCGAGATGGGGTGTCATGGTATCGTTATACATGGCTGCCCAATTGGGCGTGGCAAAACGAATCGCCGTTTGTGCATGAAATGGGTCATGCAATTGGAATGCCACATTCATCCGGTGCGTATGGTGCGTCTTATGATTCGCAGTGGGATGTCATGAGCGACACTTGGGGCAGTTGTGGACGACCCGGCGCGGATGATCTAACCTATGGTTGTTTGCCACAGGGGACGAACTCGTTCCACCTTGATACCTTATTGGGTTGGATTCCCGGAGCCTCCAAAGTGACCGTCAGCCCCGGTCAAAGCCAAACTGTCACACTCGAACGGCTTAATCAACCCTACACAACCGGCTATCGTATGGTGCAGGTGCCCTTTTATGGCGTATCCAATCGTTTTTATGTAGTCGAAGTCCGCCGTACCACCAGCACTCCGCCCCCCTCTCAATATTACGATGCCATCCTGCCCGGTAACGCCGTGATCCTGCACGATGTTTTGAATAACGGCAGCCGCAGCCAACCTGCCCAAGTCGTGGATGTTGACAATAACAGCAACCCCAACGACGCAGCAGCCCAATGGACACCCGGCGAAGTTTTCACCGATAACACCAATGGCATCACCATGCGTGTCCTATCCCAAACCAACACGGGTTATACCGTGCAGGTCAGCAATGTCTATGGCGATACATTGGCCCGCTTTAACAACACCAATGGCAATGTCAGTCTTGTCAACTCCTTGCTAGACAACCCCAGTTCCTATACCAACTTTCCGGGGGGTGCGCCTGTCACAGGTCAGTGGGTCATGGGTGACTGGAATGGCGACGGTCTCAAAACGCCCGGTCTCTATGGGTCAAATGGGGTGTTCTATTTTACCAACAGCAACGCCACCACCGGCACTTGGGGGGGCATCTGGGTCGGCTTATTTGGTCGGCCCGCTGTTGCAGGTCGTTTTACCGGCGCTGCTAACGATTGTCTCGGCGTCGTGGACAGCGGCTATTATGCAGGCTACGGGACTGCCTTCGCCCTTTATTTCACCTGCAATTTCACCAGCGGGCCTACTCCACCCCTGACCTTCCAATGGTTAAGTGTGGTGCTTGGTGATGCTGCGGGTTTTGGTGGATTGGGAGCACATCAATTTGCGACCGGGGATTTCAACGGCGATGGAATAGACACCATTGCGGTGCGGCGCGGCCCGTATGTTGCTTTTACCAATGTCGCACCTACCACCCTTGAAGCAGCGTTCAATCTCGCGCAGTATTTTGGCACACCCAGTACCAATGACTATGGCATTTTCCTATCCGGCGACTGGAACAATGACGCGATTGACAGTTTCGGCGTTTATTACAGCAATGGATATTTTTACCGTCGCAATGATGTCCAATGGAATACGGGCCAATACAGTCTGCAACGGGTTTCAACCTCCATCGGCACCTCATCCTTAAGTGTTACCTCTTGGCGATCCGGTGGCGCAGGAAGTGGCAGCGGTCAAACCGACATCCCCCCATCCCAAACATCGACCACTAGCACTGTCGAATCGAATGATCCAATTGTCCGCCAAGACGGGTTATGGCAGTTGGTGAATTCGCCTGAATCAAGCGGCGGGGGATATTTAGTGACCGCTTCGGCGGAACAGAGCCTTGAATACAGTTTCAATGGCAGTTCAGTGGAGGTCATCTACGCCCACGTGGGAGCACCCGCCTCATTCACCATTTTGGTTGATGATGTCGCCGTCCGTACCATCATTCTCCCAGATTCCACCACTGCTTATCGCCAAAGCAGCCTCATCAATTATTTGGAACCCGGTGAGCACACACTCCGCATTGTATCACTGAGTGGGTCAGTAGCGATTGACGCTTTCAGCATTGGCACAGACGTAAATGCTAATGAGGGACAAACAACTCCCTGACAGACTCTAACAATTTCAATTTGCTAACTTTCTACAGATTCCAGTGATTTTTGATTTACAATTAAGAAGAGTTACTGGAATCTATTCTACCATTTAGAAAATATGCGGATTGGGCCAATTTAAGGCATAAACTGGATTTATGACAATCTCTCAATAAAATTAACATAACATTGAGACCCTAGTTGTTGGGTGATCGGAAAGATAAGCATGAGAAATAAGTCTCTCCTCAGAAAAAGATGGTTTACCCTCCTCATCCTCGGCTGGATGGTGGTGATTGGCGTCTTGCCAGAACACGCCCCCCCCGTCGCGCTTGCTCAAGGGTGTGCAACGGGTGCCATGTATCGTGTATCTATCAGCGACAATGGCACCAATGTCGGCAATGGTAATTCTGACCCAGCCCGTATTTCAAGTGATGGGCGATTTATCGTATTCGCCTCAGACTCGGACAACTTGGTGGCAAACGATACCAATGGTGTCACCGATATTTTTGTACACGACCAGTTGAATTGCACGACTAGACGCATTTCATTATCGAGTGCAGGAGTACAGGCCACTGGGGGCCCCTCAACCAATCCGCAAATCTCGAACGACGGGCGCTATGTTGTCTACCAATCATTAGCCAACAACCTCGTGTCGGGGGACTCTAATGATGCGGAAGACATTTTCTTGCGTGACCGCGCAACCAACACCACCACTCGTGTTTCGGTCACCAGTGGAGGTGTACAAGGCGGGCTGAATCTCCATTCATTTAATCCGGTCATTTCTGGCGACGGACGTTTTGTGGCCTTTGAATCCGGGGCCAATTTCGTCGGCGGCACAGATGCAAATGGTGGGCTGTCCGACATCTATCTACGTGACCTCAGTGCAGGTACCACCACCCTCCTCTCGGTCAGCACTGCCGGACAGCAAGGGAATAATGAGTCACGCGAACCCTCCATTTCTGGGGATGGAAGCGTGGTAGCATATATGTCGTTCTCGTCCAACCTTGTCGCTGGCGATACCTTAGACCCAGATATTTTCGTCCGCGATCTCATCAACAATACGACGACCCTTGCCTCGGTTACGTCAAATGGTGCCCAAGTGCCTGACAACTTTGCCGAAGCGGGGCCAGAAATTTCAGCAGATGGGCGTTTTGTGGTTTTTGTTTCAACCGCCTCGTTTGACCCGATAGATGACAATGGCATCAACGATATTTATGTACGTGACCGTGTGACAAGCATCACTGAATTGGTTTCGTTGGCTTTTAACGGTACCAGCGCGTCTGATGGGGAATCGTCGAACCCATCAATCTCAACCGATGGTACCCTCGTTACTTTTGAGTCGCACGCCACGAACCTGACCAACAACGATACCGAAAATCAACTGGATATTTTTCTGCGCAATCGCACGACAGACGCAACCTCGCGCATTTCACAAAACACTACTGGCGCAGGCGGCACCCTCCCCTCATTCCGAGCAAGCATTTCAACCGATGGGCGTTACATTGCGTTCACGTCGGATGCCGACAATTTACTTGGAACAGGTGGTGACCTGAACTCCCGTACTGACGTCTTCATTTTCGACCGTTCACCAGGGTCTGGTGCATTCTTTGCCCCCGCAAACCTAGTCGTGACGCCCGTTTCGCGCAGCCAAATCAACCTCGTATGGGTTGACAATGCCACCAATGAAACCGGCTTTAGCATTGAACGTTCCGAAAATGGCGTAGATGGCTGGCAAATTATTCACGCGACTGCCCCCAACACCGCCACCTATGCAAGCGCTGGTTTGATATGCAGTGCCCGCTTCTACTACCGAGTACGTGGTTTTGTAGATGGTGATGGTATCCCTCCCTATGATACGGTCTCGGCCTATACCAATCCAGCCAATGCCAGTACCTTCTCCTGCGCAGACGACAAATTAGCCGTTTTCCAATACCAAGCGGGTCAAGCCAGTCAATGGCTAAACTTCAACAGCCCCGCGACAACCTTTGATCGCAGTACCTTCACCATGGGCGCTCCGGCGGCTACCATAGGCGGCGCGTGGGTCATGGGTGACTGGAACACAGACTCGGTCAAGACTCCCGGCGTCATGGCGACCAATGGTATTTTCTACTATACCAACACCAGTGGGCCGTCCTCACAGTGGCTTGGGATATGGATTGGTTTTCAAGGCGGTGGGCGACCTGTTGTCGCGGGCCGCTTCGACTTCCGCAGCATGAATGATTGTATCGGCGTTGTAGACAGTGGCCCCTTCCCGCCTTGGGGCACGGCCTTCGCGCTCTACTACTCCTGCGACCTCACCAACGGGACGGCACCGCCACTGGGCGTGCAGTGGTTAAGCACGATGCTGCCCGATAATCAAGGGTTTACAGGCACCCATCAATTCTGCGCAGGCAACTTTAACAATGACCGCATTGATTCGGTAGCCATTCGGCGCGGCGCGTTTGTCGCATTCACAGACCGTGCCCCCTATCCGCCTGAACCCGGTCTCTCGATCAGTTACTCGGCCTTCGATCGCGCCCAATATCTTGGCACACCCGAAGCCCCTGAAGGTTTGTTTACCTGCGGCGACTGGAACCACAATTTACAAGATAGTTTCGGCCTCTATTATGCGGGCACTGGTAACTTCTGGTACCGCCAAGACCTCGACTGGAATTCTGGCCTATGGACAACCCAACAAGCGGGTAATCCACTGGGCACAACCCTGATTGCCGCAGGCTCGTGGCGCTAATCGTCCAACCCGCTGTAACCACTCTGGGCAGGTGCTTCAACCTGCCCTTTTTTATGTCTAGTAACTTTTGCCAATAACGCAGAAAGGGATTGAGCAACCTCTAAAATTAGGTTAAGATGAACGGCTGAATTTGATTGGAGCCATACTTCTTGGAGTAGTCATTTTAAATATACTTATGACCAATACAATTCCACCCAACGCGACCATCGCCTGCACCATCATCTCAAAAAATTATCTTGCGGCGGCCCGCACATTGGTGAATTCGCTACGGCAGTTCCATGACAACATTTATCCTGTGGTGTTGTTGGTGGATATTATTGATGGCGATTTTGACCCTGCTGCCGAGAATTTCCAGACGATGTTGGCGCAAGATTTGGGCATCCCACGCTGGTCTCATTTCGCCATGAAGTATGACATCATGGAACTCAATACAGCGGTCAAACCCTATCTATTGGAAGTCCTTTTTGACCGTTTTGAAGCCCAAAAAGTCATCTATTTCGACCCTGACATCGTGATTTATCATCAATTAGATGAACTTCTTAGTCTGTTAGATGAGCATGGGGTCGTATTGACACCTCATTTGCTTGACCCGCTCGATGATGACTTTTCCCCATCCGAACTCAACATTTTGCAGGCCGGAACATTCAATCTTGGTTTCATCGCCCTTGCCCGCAAATATCAATGGCGCGAACTACTCCAATGGTGGCAAAAACGTCTCTATAACAATTGCACCCGTGAAATTGACAAAGGCATGTTTGTAGATCAGCATTGGGCCGATCTGATGCCAAGTCTTTATGACGGGGTCTATATTTTACGCAACCCCGGCTACAACCTTGCCTATTGGAATTTCAAGACACGCGATTTACAACATGGCCCTGACGGATATTACGTAGATAGTCCCGAAAATCCTCTTATCTTTTTCCATTTCAGCGGCTTTTCGGTGGACAACCTCGATGCGGTTTCCAAACATCAAGATCGTTTTGTAATGTCCCAACTCAACACAGCCTATCACCAAATTTTTGCTGACTATCGCCAGCGCCTGCTTGATAATGATTATCACAATACGCGCAAACTGCCCTATTTTTACGGCAAATTTAGCGATGGGGTTCCAATCCCGGATATTTTGCGAATCTGTTTGCGGATGCAGGACATTGATGGTCAACGTTGGCCCGACCCTTACGATATTGAGTCACCCCAAAACTTCCGTGAATGGGCCACCTCACCGACACCCAACGGCTATGTGTCGCCCTATCTTCTGACCCTGCGTGAGGTCGCAACCTATCTTAAAGAAGCCTTCCCTAGCCTCTCAGAAATCAACGAGATCGCCTACGCCAATTGGTTTGTAATGAATGAAAGCACCGAGGCGATTTTCCACCCCTTCTATCGTGCACCGATCAAAGCCGCTCTCAAAAAAGTGAAGCGGGCCGAGCAATTCAGCATTTCAGAAACTGTGATCGAGGCCAACAACGGACGCCATATCCTATCAACCGGTATCCTTTCGCCGCACCTTGCCCCGTCTGGCATGGGAGGGCGCTGGACACAAACTGTGCGCTACTATCGCCGTTTCCCCGCCAGCGTAAAACCATTTCTACCGCCAAATCTTCTGGATGCCCCGCCTGCTATCTATACCGGGCCGGGTGGGTTCTATGGGACAATTCGCCGCCAGCTTTTGCAGATGGGGGTACTCAATCAGGTGCGCCGCATGGTCGGCCTGCGTCTCATCATGACGGCTCGTTTTTATGCCCAATTCCCGCGCATGAACACCATTGCCAGCGGTTTCCAATATCCGAATAAGCCACCACTCCAACCTGCCTCTCCGCATCTCTTAGCACCAAGCAGCAAACCGCCGGACGACCTTGAAATCAAAGAGGGCACCAATATTGTTGGTTTTATTCGCTCCGAAACAGGCATTGGTCAAATCGCCCGCAATCTCATGAAATCTCTTGAAGCGGTGAATTTTCCAATCGCGGCTTTGCCCGTCGAAGCCTATGATCCAGCCCGCAAAGAAGATTTCACGGCTGATCAATATCACCAAGGCACCCCCTACACTGTCAACGTGTTCCAAGTTAATGCCGACATGACCTTCCCTGTCCGCGATGTTCTCCCCCAGCATGTCTATGAAAGGCATTACAACATTGGCTATTGGGCGTGGGAACTCGATCATTTTCCAGACGATTGGCAGCATTGTTTTGATGTGTATAACGAAATTTGGGTATTTAGCGGCTTTGTGCAGCGAGCCATTGCCAAAAGTGCGCCTGTGCCCGTTGTACTCATGCCTGTCTCGTTTCCAATCGAACTGCCTAAAGTAATCAGTCGAGCCAAATTCGGCCTACCTGAAGATGCCTTTCTCGCGCTGTTCGTTTTTAATGCCGACAGCATCATCGAGCGCAAAAATCCTTGGGCCACTATCCGCGCCTTTGCCGAAGCCTTCACCCCTGAAGAACGCAAAGAAAAAGCCCGTCTGGTCATCAAGGTCAATCGCATTGGAAACTTCCCGGCAGAGGCCGCCCGCCTACGGGAAGAGCTAAGTCAGGTCAATGGAATTTTGCTAGAAGATTATCTCTCGCGTGAAGACACCTATGCCCTTATCAAAACCTGCGATGTCTATATCTCCCTCCATCGTTCCGAAGGGTATGGCATGACATTGGCCGAGGCCATGACAATGGGGCGTCCCGTCATCGGTACGGCCTATTCCGGCAATATGGACTTTATGAACATCAACACGAGCTACCTGATCCCATACGACCTTGTGACGATTACCGAAAATTATCATCCCTATCGTGCCGGGAATGTGTGGGCAGAACCCGATATTCATGCCGCTGCCAGAGCACTGCGCGAAGTCTATGAACATCCTGAAATCGCGGCGGAAAAAGGCCGTGCGGCGGCTGAATACATGCGGCGGTTTCACAACCCACAGGTGGTCGGCGAAGCTACCGCCAATCGCATCCGTTATATTCTGAAGAGGCTTTCAAAATGACCAAAGCGCCCATTTCTGCGCCTATCACTGATAAGAACCAAATCAAATCCATGATTGAGGGATTCAGCCCTTGGTATCATCGCATTAAGCTACCCGGCAATATCATCACGCCCGGTCTGAACAATTCGGACGAGATGCTCTCGCATTTAGATATGTTGGGTCTGCCCCGCAATGCCAAAGGGATGCGTGTTTTGGATATTGGATGTCGGGACGGCTATTTTATGTTCGAACTGGAACGACGCGGCGCTGAGGTCGTTGGGATTGACTATGCCCTCCCCACCACCACTGGCTACTCGATTGTCAGCAAAATCCTCGGCAGCAAAACGACCTTTATGGTCGAAAACGTCTATGATCTATCTCCCGAAAAACTTGGGCGATTTGACCTGATCCTGTTTCTAGGGGTGCTCTATCACCTGCGTCATCCCATGTTGGCGCTCGACAAAATTCGATCTGTTTCCCGACCGGGGGCATTATTATTTACCGAAACCCACTTGATTGATAACTATTTCCAACTCAAAGACGGCTCTTTCCTCCCAATGGGCAAGCTCTCGATGAGCCTGATTGATACACCCTTGATGCAATATTATCCACAGGACAGCTTGGGGGGAGATGCCACCAACAAATTCGCCCCCAATATGAGCGCTCTACGGGCCATGACTCATGATGCCGAATTTGAG
This sequence comes from Anaerolineae bacterium, assembly GCA_019913005.1. GTDB lineage: Bacteria > Chloroflexota > Anaerolineae > Aggregatilineales > J027 > CFX10. The sequence goes on from JAIOHL010000105.1 coordinate 74,774, forward strand.
GTCTTGGCAGACTACGTGGTCGGCTCACGCGGGTATGTCAAAGCACGTGCAATTGAGGATTATAGTATCAGTCGCTTCCGTCGGATGGATGGGTCAACGGAATCAAATCGCTAGAGTCCGCAAAATCATCCTGTGTACTCAGAAAGCCACACATGCAGCTCAAATATCTGTTGAATGACCTCACCGATGACATGACGCCAGAGGAGCGTTATTGGTGGGATACCACTCGTAAATCATTCCGCCAATATCCAAAAGATATACTCTTTTGGCTTTCCCAACTGCCACAAGGCGGTACTCCGCCCATGCCACCGCCCCATTTGCGCTATCGGGTCGCGGGGGGCTATGACGTCAAGCGCTTTAATCGCACAGGGAAAGAATCGCGCCGTGACTTTGAGGCCGCCCTTCAGTCCATCGGCAAGACTTATACCGACTTCCACAGTATTTTGGATTTTGGGGTCGGCTGCGGGCGCATCATGCGCTGGATGAAAGACCTTAGCCTGACCGCCAAACTCTATGGCACGGACATTGATGAGTTAGCCATCAATTGGAGCAAAAAGCATATTCGCTATGCTGAATATGAGGTAAATCAAGGACTGCCCCCGCTCAACTATGCCGATGAGCAGTTCGATCTGGTCTATGCCCACAGTGTTTTTAGCCATCTGGACGAGAAATACCAAGATGCGTGGTTAGGTGAACTAAAACGGGTCACGAAACCCGGCGCAGTGCTTCTATTAACCATACACGGTGATTTTGCGTGGCAGAGTTTCTATAACAGCGCCCCCGATCTTCCCGCCATGATCCACCATGTCATGGCCTATGAAGAAAATGGCTTCTGTTTTGCCTCGGATGATGAATGGACAGGTGTGTTCCCTGATTTTTACCATTCCATGTTCCATCAAAAAAGCTATATTATGAAGCATTGGGGTCAATTCTTTACCGTTCGCAACTACCTGTTACGGGGCATGTTAAGCTATCAAGATATTGTGGTTTTGCAGAAGGAATAAGCCATGACCAACCCTGCGATTACCGACCCAGCCGAAATTCGCCGTCTCGTAGATTCGTTTACGGGCTGGTATCACCGCATCACTCTCCCCGGTGGCATCGTCACCCCCGGCACCAATCACTCAGAACACACCCTTGCTGAATTGGATGCACTTGGCCTGCCGCAAGATTGCACAGGTCTGCGAGTGCTCGACATCAGTTGTCGGGATGGTTTTTTCACCTTTGAGCTTGAACGACGCGGGGCCGAGGTGGTGGGGATTGATTATGTTCAAGTCGAAAATACGGGTTTTCCCATCGCCAGCAAAATCCTCGGCAGCAAGGCCACCTATCTGGTCGAAAATATCTATAATCTCTCACCAGAGAGACATGGCACCTTCGACATTGTATTATTTTTGGGCCTGCTCTATCACCTGCGCAACCCCATGCTGGCGATTGACCACGTGCGCTCCGTCACCAAACTGGGCGGCAAAGTTTTTGTCGAAAGCCACCTGATTGATAATTTTGTGAGTCTGCCCAACGGCTCATCCGTCAAATTAGGCGATGTGGCCCCCCTATTGGAGGATGTGGCCCTCATCCAATTCTATCCCGGTGACTCGCTGCTCGGTGACCACACCAACAAAGTTGGCCCGAATATGGCCGCTCTCAAGGCTTTGTTTTACGAGGGACAGTTCGAGGTTGAGCAAACCGCCATCTACTCCAACCGGGGTTATTTAACGGGCATTGCCGTCTACAATGAGGCGCTCGAAATTTCGCGGCGGGTAGATCAAGGGATTGAAAATGCCTCCGATGCAGGCAAAAAAGAATCTATCCCACTTCAACAAGTTGCACAATCCGGCCCTGATCTAAGCGGTAGCTTTTGGAAAATCTCTGAGTCTTCGGCGGCGGTTTCGGCGGCACTGGATTTGCAGAGCCGTCAATGGGAGGAGGAGCGCCAAAGCCTGCATGAAAACATCAAACGGGCCGAAGAATATGCCACCGCGCTCAAAACATTGGTCGGTGACCGTGAACAAGAATTAGCCGAGAGCAAAAAAACCATCGCTGCCCTTGAAGAGATGGTCAAAACGAAAGATACTGAGCTTGCTGCCGTGCATGAGGTATTAAACGCCACCCGGAGCGCTGCTGAATCTCAACGAGACAGCATCATGGAAATTTTGAAAGCCCGTGAAGCCGAACTCGCGGCGGCTTTGGAGCAGTTATCAGCGGCCAAGACCACCATTGACCAACAGCAAACCGAACTACAAACGATTAAACAAACCTTCGCCTATAAAGCCGATCAACGACTGCGGCGGCGGTCATCTCAATAAATTTCATGAAATCAGCGACCCTGCAAGCCAAAATATTGAACCGAAGCACGACATTGGTACTGCTGATTGTTCTTGTCTTGCTTGTTCTGTCGCTGATTTACCACCCCACCTTCCAAACCATCATCAACGGCTCGTCGCACATTATGATGATTGATGTAGGCGAGACCCAAGCCGTTCTCAACACGTGGGGCACGCTGCATCCTACTGGCTACCCCCTTTATGTAATGCTCAGTAGCGGAATCGTTGCGGGGCTAAAACTGATGGGGGTCTCTGCCACCACCGCCCCGGCACTTGTCTCATGGTTATGGGGAGGGGTGGCCCTGATCCTGGTCTACCTATTGGCGACCCACCTCACTCAAAAACCTATTCTCGCCGCGGGTATGACCTTTGTGCTTGGCCTAACGCGGTTTGTATGGGTACATAATGTTATTGCCGAGGTCTATTCATTCACCTTCCTGCTGCAAATCCTTCTCTTACTGGTGGCCCTCTGGCGGAGACCCATTCGACATCGTATCCTTTGGTTGGCGTTCATCGGGGGGATTGGCGTGTTTCATCACCGCACCATTACGCTGTTGATCCCCGCCCTCCTCTATGCCGCATGGCCCGATTTAAAGTCCTTCCTCCGCAAACCACCAATGTTGATAGCGGCACTGCTACTCGGTTTGATCGGTTTTCTGCCTTACTTGTATCTCCCCATCCGTGCCAACACGGATGCAACATGGGTCTATGGTGAACCAAATACACTATCAGGATTTTGGGAACAGTTTATTGGAAAAGAAGCCGATCATTTTTTTGGTTTGCCAGACTCTCAAGCGGCCTTCCAGCAAAATTTCGACAAAATCAACGATATTATGGTGCAAGGGGTGAGCATTCCGGGGATTCTGCTGGGCCTGCTGGGGTTAGGCATTGCCCTGCGCAACCCCCATTGTCACCGTCCCAGCATAACGCTCATTTTGGCAGGGATACCTAATTACATCTTCGCCGTAGGTCTTTTTAGCGATGTTCTTGCCCCAAACATCTTCGCCGTGCAAGTGGCATTGGCTTTTGGTTGGTTATTTTTGGCGGATGAGGTCTTGCAGATAGCCTCACGCAATCGTCAGGGACAGGCCCATCGTTGGCACACTGAATTACAATTCGTGGTCTATTCCACCCTAATCGCCGCCCCAATCTACTATGGACTATGGCTTTACGACCAGAACCACAACTTTATACAGGACATCACCCATAACCGCACGGGTCTGGCGACGATTGCCCTTGCCGAAAATGCTCCCCCCAACTCCACCTTCATGCTGGCATGGGGGCCGCGTTTTTATGCCGTTGGCTTCGCACAGGATGTCGAACATCAATTAACCCATATCCGCCGCGCCGACCACAAAGCCGATTTTGATGCCCTATTACAGCAAGGGCCATTGATTACCCCTGAATATACGTTCTTTAATCAACCCATTGCATGGTGGGAAAACCGTCTCGGTACAAAAATTTATCTGCGAGCCGTTGCCCCATATCTGGTGCAGATTGATACCAAACCCCGCTTGGCCGAAATGCCAGTTACCCTGCCCCCCGATTTTGATGCCCCGGTTCCAGTCATAGCGCTTGATGCCCAAATCACCTGTACCCGTCAATACATTGTCCTAACCGTAGATTGGGCCGCAACGGAAACTCCATCCCGCAATTTACATATCATGGTGCATTTGTTAGATGTAGATGGGGCTGTCATTGACCAAGCCGATCAGTCCGCTCCCATTTACGGTTGGCGACCCATGACCGATTGGTTGCCCAACGAAATCGTGACGGATGTGTATCCCTTGCCACGCCGCTCTGATGGACAAAGTGTACGGTTCGGCCTGTATGAACAACTCTCCACCGAGACCTTCCGAAACTACAGCGTCCAGACCTTGCCCGTCCAATGTGAACCATAAAAAAACCCCGGAGATAATGCCGAGGGTTAATGAGTTCCGGATAATTTCGTGTTATGGCAGGGCATTCACGGCAGAAGAGTATAAATTTCCAACGCCGGGGCCGAGTACAACCAGCACGATGATTACGATAAGCGCAACCAGCATAATAATTAAGCCATACTCCACCAATCCCTGCCCATCTTGATTCTTCTTAAACCAAGCGGACATGGGTTTACTCCTTTGTCACACTTCTCCTTTGCTTCGGTATGAAAAAACCCCCGGCACAAGCCGAGGGTTTAGACTTTGAGTCGAGCGTTCTGCGATTACAGCGAACGAATGATGCTGCTGAAAATGTTACCAATGGCTGGGCCGAGGACAATCAAGATGATAATCACGACGACGGCAACCAGAACAAGAATCAGGGCATATTCAACGAGGCCTTGGCCTTTTTCACGTGGCAGATACAGCATGTTGGATCTCCTCAAATAGATGGAAAATTGCAGATGATGACTACAGTGTACAATGAAGTATAGAGAGAATCAAGCGCCATTTATGAATTTTTTGTAAAGTTTACCCGCCATCTCAATTTTAACTTTATTATTAGTGGCTCCCGGTCTTGACCCCATTCAGCTACACGTTAAAATGTCACGCCATGAAAAACAATCTCCTTACACGCTTTGCGTCATTACTGCCGGGGTGGGCATGGTTTGGCCTTGCAATCGCCCTCACCAGCGCCATTACAATGGGCATCCTTGCCGGGGTCGTCGTCTCAAACGATAAGAACGACCCGTCCGATATTGAGGCGGAGGAAAACCCCTTGCCCGTCGTGATGGATGTCACCCGTCTACCCACCTTCACGCCCCTGCCGACCCATACTCCTACCCAAACGGCCTCCCCCACTATCACACCTACAGTGACACAAGCGCCCCCAACTGTGATTGCCCAAATCGCAACCGTCTCGACGCCAGTACCAACCGCCACGCTATTACCAGTCACCTCTGCTGCTGCCACCTGCCCTCCGCCTGAGGGTTGGGTCAGTTATATGGTGCAAGACGGCGATACATTATTTGCCTTCCAATTGGGTGCGGGTCGGGCTGGTAATCCAGCGACGGTGGATGAAATCTTGGCCGCCAACTGCCTAACCTCTTCATTTTTGACCATTGGGCAAACCTTGTGGCTACCCCCCGGTGCGGCGGATCAAGCACCACCCTCCCAGCCCGTCGTGGCCGGATTACCAGCGGGAACACACCGTAATGCGAACTGTCCCTGCACCATCGAAGTCAAACCCGGCTGGCGTCTGGAACAAATCGCCGATGCCATCAACAGCACCCCCGTCGCTTTCACAGGTGCGGATTTTATGGCGGTGACAGGTCGTAGCGCCGCCATCCCCCCGCGTGATTTTCTGGCTTCCGTGCCAGCGGGATCGGGCTTAGAGGGCTTCATGTTCCCCGGCACATACACCCTACAAAACGACTCCACCGCTGAAGGATTCCGCGATATGATGTTGGATGCCTTTGGTGCGAACGCCAGTGGATTTGTCGCTCCCGGCTACACCCTCTATCAAACCGTTATTTTGGCCTCCATCATCCAGCGCGAGGTCAATATGCCAAGTGAGCAACCGACGGTCAGCAGCGTGTTTCATAATCGGCTGGCGGCTGGCAAAGGTCTAGGGGCGACGGTCACGCTTATGTATGGCTTAGGCACTCCCGGCGATTGGTGGCCGCACATTTGCTGTGGCATGACGGGCATAGACATCCCCTATAACACCAACCTTCATGCGGGTCTGACTCCCACCCCCATCAGCAGTCCCGGCCTGACCGCCCTCCAAGCCGCCGCCAGCCCTGCCCAAACTGGCTATATGTATTTCACCTCCCGCTGCGACGGCACAGGCATCGCCTATTCCGTCACCTACGAAGAACACCTCGCCAATGTGAACTGCGGGCAATGAGTTTTTGACAGGTATTCGGTAAATGAGGGGTCAAGGAGAGCAATTCCAATGAAGAAATGGATAATCATCTTAATCGTAACTCTAATGCTTATACCTGCAACTAGAGTCAATGGTCAAAATTCTTGTAGCTTACCTTCATATTTACTCGAGGATTTATCATTAGCGAAAACACAAGCGGCTATTGATATTAGCAAATCAATTGATGCGAGTCCTGATATAGCCGAGAATTATGTTTTGCGAGGCACGCTTTTATTTGAAATCGAATTGGATAATTACGCAACAGATAATTATGAGGCCGCTATTAGGTTAAATCCTCAAGATTCAATGGCCTTTATTCTCAAGGGCAATGTCCTTTTCTTCTCTGGCGATTATCATGGAGCGATAGCAAGTTACATGCAAGCTGAACAAGTCGCTTCAGATAATGTGGATCAGCTTTACGAAGCCTATATCATGCACACCGATTCTCTGCTTGCTTTGGAAGAATATGATAGCGTGACAGTAACCCTTGAGGCAGCAATTGAACTAAAACCAACTGATGCCCGTGCTTATGCGCTTATGGGCTTTCTTTCCGATCAATTAGGTGATTTGGTGGGCGCAACAGATAATTGGAATCGTGCGCTTTCTCTGAATTTGGATATTGCATCATATTTTGTCAAAAATGCCGTCCAATATTTCGAAAGGGACAACTATACACAGGCTACCAATAACTTGAATCGAGCGATCCACCTTTCGGAGGAGCACCCAACCACTACAGCAAGTGCCTACTATTTACTGGGAAAAGTTTACGCCGGGGAAGGAAGCTATGAGCAGTCACTTGCGGCTCTAAATGAGGCAATAGACCTTGATTCAAATTGTGCCCCAATGTATGTGGCACGGGGAACTACACACAACTTATTAGGCAACTTTGACTTGGCCCTTGAAGATTTCAACCAAGCCCTTGAACTAGACCCTACTTATTTTCCTGCATATAATGGTCGTTCCGTAAGTTATTCATATCTTGGATACGATGATCTCTCAGCACAAGATAGAGATTATTTAACTGAGCAAACAGCCAATTCCGATCTTCATTTTCTTGTACTAACGGGAAATCTCTTTATTGAATTGAAAGACTATGAAAGCGCACGGCTAACTTTTATTACGGTGTTTATCTTGAAACCAACTTACAGCGGGGCAGTAATAGCACTGGGAGACCTATATCGACTTCAGGGAAGAAATGACCTTGAATTAGAAATTTACCTTGAATACGTCAGAATAGTAGGTGAAAATTTAGCCGATCCAATTATTATCAGTCGAATTCAGGAACTAGAATCTGGATCAGGCTAAATTTCGAATCCTTATACAATTTAGACGGATACTACTCCTTATTCCTAATTTCAGCGCGGCGGATTTATCCCCGCGTCCATATTTCACAATCCTATCCCGCCAACCCCTGCTCCAAATCGGCGATAATATCCTGCACATCCTCAATCCCCACCGACAGCCGCACCAAGCCTTCGCTAATCCCCATCACAGCCCGATCCTCCGGCGACAATCGAAAATGGGTCATACTCGCAGGGTGCTGGATCAACGTATCCACCGTCCCCAAGCTGACCGCCAATTCGCACAATTGCACCCGATTCATCAATCGTGCCCCCGCTGCATAGCCATCCTGTAATTCAAACGACAACATCGCCCCAAAATCATCCATCTGCCGTTTCGCCAATTCATGCTGACCAAACGATGTCAACCCCGGATAATAAACCCGCTTGACCGCCGGATGGGCCTCCAAAAATCCCGCCACTGCCATCGCGTTTTCGCAGTGCCGTTCCATTCGCACATGCAGCGTCCGCATTCCCAACAGCGTCAGCCACGCATCCATTGGCCCTGCCACCCCACCATAATGATAGAGAGTCGTTTTGAAAAGCCGCATTAAATCATCATGGGGAGTCACAATCGCCCCGCCAACCACCTGCCCATGCCCACTCAAATATTTGGTTGTGCTGTGGATACTAACATCCACGCCCATTTCAAGAGGTCGTTGCAGATACGGCGTCGCAAAGGTGTTATCAATCACCACCCGCGCCCCCACCGCCTGTGCCCGTTCGACCACTCCACGTATATCCGTCAGCGCCATTGTTGGATTCACCGGGGTCTCGATATAGACCACCTTCACGTTTTCGGTCTCAGATAACACCCGTTCCAAATCCGCCAAATTCGGGCCGTCAAACACGACATGCCGCACACCCTTTTCTTTGAGGTGATAGGCGAACAAATTATACGAATAGCCATAAATCGCCTGCTGTGAAACAATCGTGTCCCCCGCATTCACCAGCGGCAAAATGACCGTGCTAATTGCCGCCATGCCCGATCCGCACATTAACCCATATGGTGTTTCCGCCAGATTTTTGCCTTCAAGTGCCGCGATTGCTGCCGCTGTCGCATCGGTATTGGGATTGCTCAACCGCCCATAGATATAGCCATCACGTTCTTCTTTCCAAATCGCCTGCCCACTTTCCACGCTGTCGAACCAATACGTCGAAGATTGATAAATCGGCTGGACATGCGCGTGCGTCTCATTGACCTCTTTGCCCGCATGGGTCGCCACCGTGCCAAATCCTGCTTTTTGCCCATCGAGTTTCTTCGCCACAAAAATATCCCCCTATTCGAGATGCAATTACAAAATAAAAAAGCCCCCGCCAATGACAGGAGCTTCAATCTATGCTCAATAAGCTGGCGGAATCGCTAGAATCTAGCGTCCATTACCCACTACATGATAACCATTGGATGATTCTTCGCCGACCTCGACGGGTACAACGCCGTTGGTCTTAATCGCCGACAGCACCATGCTGGTATGCACTTTGTCCACACCGGGGATAATGGTCAATTCTTCCATCAAGAAATTTTCAAGGGCCTGAATGCTGGGAACGGCGACTTTGAGGAGATAATCCGTAGAGCCAGTGAGGTGATAGGCTTCCAGCACTTGGGGGAATTCCCGTATCCGCGCCGAAACTTGCTGCAAGGGTTCGCGCTGATGATGCACCAATGTCACCCCCACATAACAAATGAGTGGATTACCGACACTGGCAGGGTCAACAATGGCTTGATACCCCTGAATAATACCCTGCTCTTCCAATTTGCGTACCCGTGCCAACACCGCTGGTGCAGATAAATCCACAATTTCTGCCAGCCGTGTATGGGCAATACGCCCATCTTGCTGCAATACTTCAAGTATCTGACGATCTTTTTTGTCCATAACCATCTAAGCCTTAATCAACCTCTAGTCATAGAGGATTACCCACACCATAGTTCGTTTCTCAAACTATCTTTTGTTTATAAATTGAAAGTTTATCAGGGGATAAACTTAGAGACAATAGCCCGACATTGGTAGATTTCTACAAATGTTTAGGCATTATTTCTCAAAGAGGGCACGATGCGGATAGACCAATTCACGCGGGCGGATGTGGTTTCCTTCCAATACCTGCGAATTGGCTCGTTCAAAGTCGCGCTGCATATCTTCAATGCGCTGCAACTGAGCCGGGGAAGGCTCTAATGAAAACACGATCACCGAAACCGTATAGAGGCCGGGGACAAACACCACCCACCGTTCATCCTGCAACTTGCGGCGGGCGAGATTGGCAAACCCGCGTTCATTCACAATCGCACGTAGCTTGGTCAGCAGCGGCGCAACCTGTTGCAAAGGGAGTTGCACCGTGCCTGTGACAATGATGGGTTTTTGCAGAGCCAGATGGTAAATCGCATACGATTCAATCTTGGCCTGATAATAATCCCGCAAAAATCCGGTATGGCCGGGGCGCATCACCGATTGCCAAGCCCCTGTTTGGGGGTCACGCTTCAGCAGCATTTCGGTGATCTGCCGTTGTTCCTGATAGCGTTGATAGATGGCATGGAATTGTGCCCGATTAATTTTGCCCTGTGCAAATTCCTCCGCCACCACCGCCATTTTTTGGCGCAGCCGTTCCAGCGCTTGGGCAGCCTGTTCTTCAACTGAGGCAGATTGGTCAATTTCTTCGGTTGGCGTCGGGTCAGCTTTGGGTGGCATCGCGGGCCGGGATGGACGACGCGGCATGGTTGGCTTGACAGGTTGGCGCTGGGGTTCCGGGTCTTCGGGGCGTACAGGCGACGTGTTATAACCCGGCACAGGTGAAACCCGCGAACTGGGCTGGATAGGACTCATCGGCTCAATCGGCGGTTCATTGGGCGGCTGGCTTTGTCCGGCCTTAATAGCCCGTTGAATGAGGGATTGTTCGTCAGAGTTTTCGAGCGGAGTATTGGGGTCCACGCGCTTTACCTTCAAAACCTACCTTGCGATCATTTTTAATACTATCAGAAAAGCGATTGACGCGAAAATCAGTCAAGCCCGACCAAACCACTTTCTAACGCGACAGCGACCACTGATGGTTGAGCAAATCATGATGCTCATGGGCTAGTTGGCCTGCTTGCCGAAAAATTTCCGCCACGCCCTCTCCCGTTGCCGCGCTGACACTCATAAAGCGAATTCCCTCAAAGGTAGCCCAACCCTGCGCCTCGCTCATCGGCACAATCGAAGGTAGATCATTTTTGTTGCCGACCACGACGAGGGGCATATTGGAGCGTATACGCTGAACTTCCTGTTTCCAGCGATATAGCCCAAAAAAGGACACGGGTGAGGTTACATCATACACCATGACGACGGCTAAGGTATCCGCAAAAAGGATTTGGGGAGGAGTACGCCGATAATCGGTGCTTTCAAAAATATCCAGTGTAACGGGGACTTCCGCAACCAGTCCCACCAATACGTTGTCCTTGTGCAAAGAAGTCCCAATGGCTTCAGCCTCAAAACGATTTTGGCAGGCGCGGCGAATCAGGCTTGTTTTGCCCACCTGCGGGTCCCCTACCACGACAATCCTATAGATGAGATTTTCAGCGTCGCCCTTATCATTTTCTAGGGTGCTTCTCGTATCTACCATTCCGACTGTTTTCCAATTCATTCGTGTCAATATTTGTAGTATAACACACCCCCTTTTTAACAATTGTCGGGTTGCAGAAATCAACGTGACCGCTATACTAACGGCGTTTGAATAGAATAACGCAGCGAAGTTGAGGAATAGATTTGAAACGTCTGTTAGGTTGGCAAAAATTCATAATTTCCGTCGGAATGTTACTGAGCCTAACCCTTGCTTTGGTAGCTTGTAATGGTGAAAAATCTGACGAGGCCAACAAACCTGCCCCCCAAATTGAAAATAACGCCCAAACGCCGCAACCCACCGCTACCGCTGGCCCTGCGCTTGCGGGTATGGTCAATGACGATCCTATCACCCAAGAGCAATTCGAAATGGAAGTAGCTGCCAGCCTGACCGCGCTCGGTGATCAACAACCCGCTGACCTCTTAGCTTTTGAAACCGAGATTCTGGATCGCATGATTGACCAAAAATTGGTGGAGCAATACGCCGCCGCCAATAACATCATCATCACCGACGAAATGGTGCAAACCGAACTGCAAACCCTAGAGGAGACTGCGGCCCAAAGTGGCTCATCGTTGGAAGTTGCCTTCGTCGGCTACCCACCTGAGATGTATGCCCAAAAAGTCCGCGAAAATTTGATCTGGCAGGCCGTGAGCCAAGCTATCACTGCCAATGTACCGACCACCACAACCCAAATTCATGCCCGTCACATTTTGGTCAAAGACGAACAGATGGGGCACTCTCTATTAGAGCAGCTTGCCAATGGTGGCGATTTTGCCCAACTCGCGCTCGAATTTTCCAAAGATGGCTCAACCGCCAGTGCAGGCGGCGATTTAGGTTGGATTTCCCCCGGTGATCTATTGCAACCCGAAGTGGAAAAGGTCTTGTTCCAAATGCCTGCCAATTCGCGCTGGCCCGATCCTATTCCGAGCAGTCTCGGCTATCATGTCGTGGAAGTTTTGGAAGTAGCCGAAGGGCGTCCCATTGACCCAGTTCATCGCACTGAACTCCAAGACCGGATGTTTACTGACTGGCTTGCTGAACAGCGATCAACCGCAAATATCACCCACTTGGTCGGCATGAATGCTCAATAGCGAATATCAATGGATAAATGCTATACTGTTCAACACACTTATAAGTATCGGTATGCCTATTCGTCGTCTACGCGCTCATAAGGAGCCAAAAAATGGCCCAACGCGATAATACCCTTTATAACCTCATTACTTTATTTTTTATGGGATTAAGCCTTATTGCTTGTGTGGTCTCCCTTTTGATTGTCGGTGGCGCGGTGGATGCTGGCCCGTTTGAACCTGCGACAGATGTCCCCATTCCAACTGTCCAAACGTCAGTTCCCAGCTTCACCCCCAGCTTGACCCCACCGCCCAGTGAAACACCAGTGGCGACCAATACACCCGCCGATACGGCCACATGGACACCATTCCCAAGCGCCACCCCTAGCAACACATTTGTTCCGACCACTACCCATACACCCACCCGCACCCGCACCTTTACCCCATCGGCCACTTTTACAGGGACACCGCAGCCAACCGAGACCAGTACACCAACCAGTACGCCAACTGAAACCCTAACCCTGACGCCCTCCTTTACCGCGACCTTTACCGTGACGCCATCGCCAACCGGCCCAACCGCGACCCCATCCTTTACAACCGCGCCCTTCGCCTTAACGGTTGGGGAGGGGACACCGCTCTTCCGCGACGCCTACCTGCACCCCGGCTGTCAATGGCAGGGCTTTGCGGGCCAAATTCGCGGGCTAGACACCAGTCCACTGATTGGTTATATCATCCAAGTCACCACCGAAGCGGGCACCAAGCTCACACAGGTCAGCGGCACCAATACCAATTATGGCCCGTCCGGTTGGGAAATTCAGGTCAGTTCCAATGGGCAAGCTACAGGCCGCTATCGGGTGCAGGTCTTTACCGCCAATGGAGCAACCGCCGTTTCACCCGAAATCACTATTTCCTTTAGCGCGAATTGCCAGCAAAACCTGACTCTGCTGAACTTCGTCCAAGTCGCGCCCCTGCCACAATAAAGGGTGTTATGAGCAACTCGTCGCTTGAACGCCACACTCCCCCTGCTCACAAAAGTGGGGGGATGAACTGCCTAGATGTCATGACCGTTTTGTTTTTGTTGGCCTCCGTCGTCATCATCAGCGCTACCGTACTGATTATCAATGACCCCGAAGCGCCCTTTAACCCATTTCCCAAAGCGACCCTGCCCAAATTAGTCGAATTTCCGACGGCTGGCCCATCCAGCACACCGTCCAATACACCCACCATGACCGTCACACCGCTACCACCGACGCCTTTCCCAACCTTTACACCCACGAGCACATTTACGCCGACGGCCTCCCCCACCATCACCCCGACGCTTGTTATTCCGGGGGCCGCCGCAACTGCCGACCCCAGCCTCCCCGCCGATGCTCAACCCGGACTCAATTTAGTCACCCCTACCGAGGAGATCACCTCCGCTTTCCCGTTTATTTCACGCGATGTGCGTTATGAGGCTAATCTCAATTCACAGGGTTGCCAATGGGTCAGTATCGCCGGGAATGTGACAGGCATCAGTGGTGAACCCCTCACCGACCTAGCCATTGAGGTCATCGGGGATGGCTATCAAAAGATTTTGTTCAGCGGAAGTGCCCAACAATTTGGCCTATCCGGGTTTGAATTTCCGGTTGGCACAACCCCCCGCCGCCTCCAATTTTCAGTTCAACTCCTCAACTCAACGGGTGTGCCGATTTCCGACTTTATTTTTGTGACAACGGGCGAAACCTGCTCGGACAATGTAGCCATCGTCGAATTTGTCCAGACCCGCTCCTATCAATAGAGGGCTATCATGAACATCCCCCGTATCAGCAGCGGCATCCCTGCCCTAGATAATATGCTCAGTGGTGGCTTTATTCCCGAATCCTCCACCTTGCTGCGCGGCGCTCCCGGCACTGGCAAGACGACCTTTGCCTTTCAATTTTTGATCGAGGGCCTGCGCCAAAATCAACCCGGTTTGCTGGTCGCCTTCGAGGAATTTCCCGAATCACTCTATCGAGATGCCGCCTCATTGGGATGGGACTTAAAATCTTTTGAAGCATCCGGTTTGCTGCATATCATGTTCACTTCCCCCGAGGTCTTTTTACACAGCCTATCCACCCCCGAAAGCACCTTGACGCGCCGCCTCCATGAGCACAATATTCAACGCATCGCACTGGACAGCCTGACCCATTTCACCCGTATAACCACCAACACCCATGAACTGCGCGACATCTATAATCGGGTCATTAACGGCATCCGCCGCGAACAATTAACGGGTCTCTATCTGGCCGAAGAAATGCGCTCAGATTTCACCGCCGATGAAAAAGGCCGCCTGTCGTTCATTGTGGATTGCATTGTGCTGCTGCGTTATCTGGAAATTGACAGCGCCATCGAGCGAGCCATCACCGTCCTCAAAATGCGCTCCTCTGACCATGACAAACAAATTCACCGTTTCACCATCGAGGCCAACGATGCCCCCTATGCCTCACGTATTCACATTGGCCCACGCCTTCAAGGCAAAGCTGGACTGCTTGCAGGCTTGACAGAACGCCGAATTATTAGTAACGTTCGCTCCACACAATAATCGAAATTCAACCCTGCCCCCAATAACTTCTTGTCTCCCCCTCGCTACGCAGTGGAGAGGGGGTTGGGGGGTGAGGTTAGCTTTTCCGCACCAACACACAATCTTAACCAAGCCATGTCCTACGAAAACCTACCCATGCACAATCTCTATATCGTCCCTACCCCCATCGGCAACCTAGAAGATTTGACCCTGCGTGCGCTGCGGATTTTGCGCGAAGTCGCCCTCATCGCCGCCGAGGACACCCGTACCTCTCGCGTTTTGCTGGATCATTACGACATCAAGACTCCCCTCATCAGCTATCACGAACACAACAAGCTGATCCGCCTCAAAGATATTATCGAGACCCTTCAGCAAGGCGATGTCGCGCTTATTTCGGATGCTGGCACCCCCGGCATCTCCGACCCCGGCTATGAATTAGTGCAGGCCGCTATCTCAATGGGCATTAATGTCATTCCCCTGCCCGGTGCGAACGCCGCCACCACTGCTCTTGTCGCGTCCGGCCTCCCCACCGACAGTTATCTCTATCTCGGTTTCCCCCCGCGCAAAACCACCCAACTGCGGCAATATATCGAAGACCTCTCCATTGAACGCCGCACCATGATTTTTTATGAAAGCCCCAACCGCCTGACCAAAACGCTGGCCGTCATGTTGGAGATTCTTGAAGATCGCCCTGCTGTCGTCGCCCGTGAACTGACCAAGCTCTATGAGGAAATTTTGCGCGGCAGCCTGACCGAACTGATGCAGCACTTTCTGGAAACACCCCCACGTGGCGAAATTACCCTGCTGGTCGCGGGTTATGTCGAAGAAGGGGTACCAGAATTATGGGATGAAGCACGAGTACGGGCAGTTTTGGCGGGTCGTCTGGCGCAGGGGGAAAAACGCAGTGCCGCCGTCAAAGCCGTTGCTCAAGAATCTGGCTGGGATCGCCGCACGCTGTACGATATGGAGTTGTAAAATCCAACTCAGTTGTGTGGATAATATTTACTAACTCCCATTAGTTAAAAATCAAGACTTTGAGTTAAATTTAACTCGTAGCAAAATAATCAGACCTTATTTTCATCAAGTGTGGAAGGTTTGTCTTGATAATTGAAGCCATACGCATCGGCAAGGATTTCTGCCCAAGGCATCGCTCCAAGTTGAATGACATCAATTGCTGACATTATCGTTGCAAGTGCTATCCCAAACGAGATTTGTGGCGTTTCAATGCACCCATATTGGGATTTTTCAGGCATAAAGAATGGCGAGGCCCACAAACGATTCCCCTCAGTATCTAGAGGAGTAAAAGGGCTAACGACATTATGGGACCCCAATACCATCATATCAACACTTCTCATTTTACCTTGTTGAGAAAGGGACTGAAGTTTTTCATTAATAACAGCAGGATTTTGGATAATCACTCCATGTTTCTGGATTTTCACATTTCTTGCCAAAATCATTGAAAAAAATGGGTTCTTTATATTAGGGATATTTTCCGAACGCGATAGTATCAGAACTTGACTTAAATCAAGAGCTGGGCTAATGAAGGCCAAACCAACTGGTTTACGTCGAGCAATAAGATCTTTTACTTTGGATACTTGATCTATAGCATGTTCTAGGCTTTGCGCATCAGCTCCTGCTAAATGTATGGTATGTTTTGCCTCGATGTAACAATAAATGGCTTCTATCGGAATATATTCTTTACGTGCAAAGTCTTGCTTATCTCTAGGCTTTAAACTAGGAAAGCGGACCCTTTCATAGATGATGATATCGTCGCCAGCAGTTTCTCCATTTTTGTCAACGGCGTAACCTCGCACTACTCCATATTGGGTAGGCAAAACACTCTGTATAACTTCACAGATCGCTACCTCAAACTCATCTCCATAATCAAAATTATGGGTGGTAGCTATTTCAGATAATTTACCAGTAAATCTGTTGGATAGAGTGACGATATAATCTCGATACAAATATTTCTTTGTCATCAGATGTTTCCTAAGAAAGCATTATGATATATGATAATAGAACATTAATTATTTCAAATCGAAAATTCTGTAGTATGCTATTCGGATAGTTTAACATATTATAGCTGTGGAAATTGATGATCGTGAAAAAGTTCATTTATAACCCGTATACAGTTACGATAGCAGGGAGTGTAATAGCAGCTATTACTGCCACCATCATTTTATCAAACAGTGGAAATCTAGTACGACAGTTTTCTTCTATTATGGAGAAGTTTTTTGGGCTAACTATCAGACTGCCTATGTTTGTATTTTTATTGGCTATCGCCAGTCTGATTTTGATACCCGTTATCCTTAAATTGAAGCTATTGCCTATTCCAGCAATTTATAAAATAAATGTAGTGGGTTTTTGGAGAGTATTGGGAGGAATCTATTGTCTAACAGGAAAGCCTACCGAGAAATGCTCATGGGAAATTAAGCTAAAAGAAGCTAACGGAAATGGCTTTTATGGGCCTTATATTACCCTTCGGCAAGGTTACTATCGAGTCATTTTTCGCCTTAAGATAAGTAATAATGAGGGTCATGATAATATCGGACTTTTAGATGTAGTTTCTGGTACGGGACCAGCAGTAGGAACAACTCGCCATGCCGAAACAAAATTAAGTGCCTCCCATTTTGTCAGAAGTGAGGGCTATCAAGAATTCAAGCTTGAATTCAGTCTTGAAAAGGAAACTGAAGGAGTCGAATTTAGGGTAAATGTTGCTAAGGATCAACAAAAAGAGCGAAGTCTTAGTCTAGACTATATTGCTTTGGTCAAGATTTCTTAAATTCAATGCAATTCGATTGACCCTTGCACCCTACTTTCGAACTACCTCGCTTGACTTGCCAGCGATCTATAGTCCCGGGAATTTTCTTCCTCGGCTTGTACAAAAATATAGACAACCTACCTTTTAAACCCACTCCTCATATATCATAAAATGGCCCATTGACGGCCTTGTGTCTTTTTTAACAATTACTTGACAAAAATTAGAGATTTCACATTCTAACCATAACCCTATGGTAATCCGTAAAAGAATTGTGAATAATGTAAAGAGGCCTACCGTATTAATTCTATCTTTACAACACTATTGCTCTACGCTGTAGGTAGCCTTTATCGGAGGTATGATTTGATTTCATTCAAGCGATTTGTAGGAATTGCTTTTGTCGTAGCCTTTATCGGCATCGCCGTCGTCGCCTCACCCGCACGCCCATCCGAGGCATCGCTATCCATTACACAGGATAATATGGGCGGAAGCCCCGCTCAATTTGTAGATGATCCAGTCGGTACTCCCTCCCCTGCCCAAACAAGCGGCAACCAATATTATGTCGCCACCAATGGCAATAATAGCTGGCCCGGTACGGTGGCCCAGCCGTGGCGCACCATTCAATATGCGGCGGGTCGCGTGGTTGCAGGCGATGTCGTCTGGATTCGCGGCGGCACCTATGTTGAACAAGTGACGCCAGCCAATTCTGGTCAATCAGGCCTCCCGATTACCTATAAAGCCTATCCGGGCGAACAACCGATCATTGACGGGCAAAACAACAGTGCCCGCCTCTACAATATTTTGCTGGTCAATCGCCGTTTTATCACCTTTGACGGCATCCGGGTCGAAGAACCCTGGGTCTCATGGGCACTGATCGAAAATAGCGACTACATCACCATGCAAAATATGCAGTTCATGAACCCCACTTACCCCAGTAGTATGCAGCGGAATTTCTGGGGCATTGATATTCGCAACAGCAACAACAATCGCATCACAAGTTCAGTGTTGGATCGTTGGGGTCGCTACCAAAACGGCGATAGCGAAGGTAATCATATCGGGATTCATGGCAACAACAACATGACGCGCGGTATCTACAATGTCATTGAATACAACACCTTCACCTATGGCGCACAGGGCTGCATTATCTTAAATGCGTCCTATAATGTCATTCGCAACAACACCTTCTACAACGATTGGCAAAAGGGCATTTATGTAGGCTGGTTTACCAACCCCGGTGGCGAACCCGCTGGCACGGATTGGGTCGCCTATCGCAATCTCATCGAGAACAACCAGTTTATCCGCTCCAATAATTCAGAGTACGATCATGGTGGATTAGGCATCGAATCCACCGCCGCTGGCTCCATCATCCGCCGCAACGTCATGCGCAATAACGACCACTTTGGCCTAATCGTGACCGTGTTCGGCAATGGCTACGCCCTGCGCGATTGGCAGACCCATATCTATAACAATACCATCGTCTACAATGGGCTAGACCGCTTCCAATATCGTGGGCATGGTCTCACCATCAGCAATCACGGCCTCGGCCTAGAACTGCATGATACGGTTGTCAAGAACAACATCATCTATGGCAATTTGACCCATGCGGATGGCAATGTCAACCATATCAATATCGAGGTGACAGGTTCTGCCAACAATCCACCGCATGGCCGGACGGTTTTCGCAGGTAATCTGATCGAAAATCCTCGCCCCACGACCTGCCAAAATAACATCAATCGCAATGGACAAGGCGGCGCAGATTGCCCCATCTACATGGATGGAGTCGGGTCCGGGAATGTCGCGTTCTGGCAAGCCCGCTATCCCACCTATTTCTACGGCAATCGCGAGGGCAATCCCAGCTTTGCCAGCTATGACCCCGCCAACGGTGTATTCGATTTGACGCTCACCGCTGGTTCACCCGCCATAGATGGGGGGTCGCCCCTCACAGCCACCCGGTCTGCTGGTACGGGCAACGTGCTTCCGGTCTGGGATGCCTATTATTTTGCCGACAGCTATGGGGGTATGATTCAGCCGGACATCATTCGCGTTGGCAATTCGGTTGCGCGTATCGTCTCGATAGACATCAATAACCACAACATCACCCTTGACCGAACGTTGACGTGGACTGCCAATGCCTATGTGAATCTTCAATATTTTGGAACAGGCCCAGATATTGGCGCCTACGAATTTAGCCAACCCGACACGGTTGTGTTATTTAATCCCGCCATCCCGCGTGCCGCTCTCTTAAACACGCTACAAGATTTGCCACCGAACTCGGCCTATACCGTGTTCGATACCGGTTCGAGCTTTACCACTGGCCGATGGGTCATGGGTGACTGGAATGCGGATGGGTTACGCACACTTGGCGTATTTAACGCCGGGGCTTTCTATTACACCAATAATTATGGACAGAGTGGAAATTGGACAGGCATTTGGATTGGGCCAAATGGCATTCCGGTCTCTGGTCGTTTCAGTGCTGCTGCCCCCAACGACTGCATCGGTGTGGTAGACAGCGCCAATTTCCCGCCCTATGGTACAGCCTTCGCGCTATATTTCACCTGTAATCTTACCAGTGGGCCGACACCCCCCTTGACCTATCAATGGCTCAGTGTGCTGCTGCCAGATGCCCAAGGATTTTCAGGTGTGCATCAATTTGGCGCAGGTGATTTTGACGGGGATGGCGTAGATTCTGTTGCAGTTCGTCGTGGTCCGTACATCGCCTTCACCAATGTGCCACCCACAACAGTGAACTCAGCTTTCAACTATGCCCAATATATCGGAGCACCAAGCACCAATGACTACGGCACATTCGTCGTTGGCGACTGGAATTCTGACCTGTTTGATACCTTCGGCTTGGTCTACAACAACGGCAATTTCTATCGCCGCAACGACCTCTCATGGAACTCAGGGCAATACTTCCTTCAGCGCGTTGGACAACCCATTGGCAGTACCATTACGGCTGCTACATGGCGTAGCGGCGGTGGTGAGGCTGGCACCAGCGGCGCCGAAGTCGTGGCTGAACAGCCCACCCCAGAGGCGACTCCCTCAATTTTAACCGAGCGGCGCTTGGTTGAATCGGACGATCCGCTCGTCACGCCTGTCGGCCAATGGATAGGGATAGAGAATTCAAGTGCCAGTGGTGGACGTTATCTAACCGCCCTCGGTGAAAAGACCGGACAAAATGTCTTGACCATCGAATTTTCGGGTACAGCGTTGGAAGTCGTCTATGTGGAGACACCCGAACCGGGGGCGTTTACGATCATCGTAGATGATGTCGCTGTCCGCACCGTCATAATCCCCGGCGGCATCACGCAACCGCTCTTCAATCAGCGTTCGGTGATTTCCTACCTTGAACCCGGCCCGCACACCCTCAAGATCGTGGCGATTGATGGCACAGTAGCCATTGATGCCTTCGATTTAACCGTGCTGGTCGAATAAGCACCATCAACCGAAATAAAAGAAACCAACTGCTCCAATGACTCGCTCAAAGGGGCAGTTTTTGTTTCAAGCTAGACTCAGCACGATAGCTTTAGCCCCGTGTGCAAATGACGAAAAACATCAAAGCGTCGCCCGCGCAAACTGTTCATAGCGTGCCCAAACTGACGGAGCCAGCGCCTTCGCCTCCTCCATAATCGCCCGTTCATCTAGCGTCAACAACTGCCGATCTCGCATCAACACCCGCCCCGCCGCAATCGTTGTCCGTACCATCGAAGCCTCAAATCCGAACAGGATATGCCACGCCAAATTGCCAGCTGTTAACGGGGTATAAGGCCGATAATCCACTACGATCAAATCCGCTGTCGCCCCCACCTCAATTTTGCCGATTTGCTGCTCCGGGAAAAACAGCGAAGCCAAACGTGCATTATTGACCAATGCCATCTTCGCAATCCCATCACCGGGGGCACGGCGTGGGTCGCCATAGGTCACTTTTTGCAGCAGATAGGCAGTTTTCCAATCGGCCCACATATTATTCGAGAAGCCATCATTACCCAAACATAGATTCATGTCCGCAGTCAACATCGCATCAATTTGGGCCGCCCCAACCGCGTTATTCATGTTGCTGCGCGGCTGATGGCTCACCCATGTCCCCGTATCCCGTAAAATCTCAAGTTCCCATGGGTCGCAATGCACCGCATGGGCCACAATCGTTTTTGGTCCTAAAATCCCCGCGTCACGCAGACGGTGTACTACTGGTTTGCCATATTTTTGCAGGCTGTCCCATTCATCCGCCTCATGTTCCGCCACATGAATATGGAAACCTGTATCCAAGCCCTGCGCGGCACTCACACAATCCGCCAGTGTTTTTTCTGAGAGTGTCAAACTGGCATGGAGGCCAAATGTTGCCGAGACCATCGGGCGATTTTTCGCCGCCTGTAGAAAACGTACATTTTCAGCAATCCCCGCCTGCGTTTTTGCTACCCCGTCTCGATCTGTCACCTCATAACACAGCACGGCTCGCACCCCGGCCTGTTCCACCGCATTAGCGATGATGTCCAACGACCCATCAATACAATTGGGGCTGGCGTGGTGGTCAATCAACGTTGTTGTGCCATGTTTGACCGCATCCACCAGACATACCAACGCACTCATCCGCACCGCATCCGCATCCAGCGCCTTATCCAGCGGCCACCACAACCGCTGCAAAATTTCCGGGAAATCTTTGGGGGCCGGGCCGGGAATCGCCATCCCCCGTGCATACGCCCCGTAAAAATGGGTATGAGCACAAATACTCCCCGGCATCAACAAGCTGCCATCCGCATCTATCGTATCCGCATCAGGATATTCGGCCTGCAATTTTGCCGACAGCCCAATCGCCTTGATTTTGTCGCCCTCAATATAAACCGCGTGATTTTCAAGCAAACCACTGTCGGTCAGGGTTACAAGGGTTGCGTTCGTAATAAGCATCGTTTTTCTTTTTCTCTCAATAAGGTCTTCGGGCTAAAGCGCCAATCAGCGGAGTAAAATGTTTCATATTGCGTGTATAGAGTGGAATTTGTAGACGATGGCTTGCTGCGGCAATAAGACAATCCATCGCGTCTACATTATGGCTTAGGTGGAATTTTGTCAGGCTTTCCTCAGCCCACTCCAAATCCAAATTATCCATAGGAACGGTTTCAAAATCTTTGAGTAATTTGAGAACAGAACGCAACGCCGCGCTATTTTCAGTGCCCTCAATCAGTTCTAATGCCACAATAGTGACTATGCCGGGTTTTGATTGACTTGCAATCCATTGACGGGCAGGTTGATATAAACGCAGTAGATCAACCAAAATGGATGTGTCTAATAGACAACCTACCATCCGCGTTTTTCCTTACGCTTGCGGCGTTGTTCTTTCACCCATTCAACACTATCCGTTATCCCTTTATGTTCCCATCCACCCATTAGGTTTGCCGCAATTTCTGGCCCCGTTTTAGGTTCTTGCGTGAGATAATAGGCGATTTCCTCATCCGTCAGGGGTTGATTTTCAGGGTCATTTTCGTCTGGCGTAGCTTCGGGTAAGTTGATAATGACCTCAACCTCCTGTGGCGGCAAATCGGCTGGAAATTCATCAATCACCAATTGACCCTGCTCTGTAATCCGTCCATTCAACCGTAATGTGGTCATCTTCGTCCCTCAATCCTTGATAATGATTTTCATCCACACGGGCCTGCATTTCTCTAAATTCAGCACGGTGGCTTTAGCCCCGTGTTTTTAATGGCTTTAATACAATTCTACCGGAATATCAATCATCTTCGCCCCGCCCAACCGTTCGATGTGCTCCATTATCTGATGGGCGCTCTCTTTTGCATCATCATCCGATAGATAATCATGCGGCTGCAAATAGACAAATTCTTCGCCTTCGCGTTTGTCTGCCGGATTGGTCGAGGCCGTTACATTGCCATTTTCACACAACACCCGTATCCGCGCCCCAATCGGATATTCAATTTCTGGCTTATCGGTCTTTTTGCTAGATCGTTCCGTTGACCGTGCCGCCTCCCAACTTCGCAGTGGATTAATCCCTCCTTGTTTAAGGGCATGAAACACCCGATCCACAAAATAATCGCTGGTGCTGTACAAATCGCGGATGTGGTGGGCCTGCTCAAAACGATCCCACGTAGTATAGATAAACGCGAAACGGTGCGGCTTGGGTTTATTGACAATCGGCGGGGTGCGTTCGATTAATTCCCGAAATTGGAGTTTGTAGTATTCCTCATCATCCCGTGCATGGGGTGATTCATCCGGCAGCAAGTCCCGCCGATGGGTCAGTTCATAACCCGCGATTTCAGCATAATACGCAATCGTGCTGGCCTGTTCGCCGAAAGTCTTGGCGCTGCTAAAAAACAGAGCAATATAACGGGCAGTGATACCATTAGGGGCTTGTTTAGTGGGGACACGATACCAGTGCTGGTCACGCGCAATCTCAAAATCGCGTTTCCGTGAGACGACACCAACCAGCACCGCATCTTCAGGATTCATGCAATGGACTTACCCAACCCCATGCTGCCGACGAAATTCGACCAGCGCCGCGTCAATTTCTTGGATACGCTGTTGATGGCCTTCCCACCATGCCGGGTCTTTTTGGGCATCCAGTTCTTCAACCGTTCGACCCTGCTGCTCGACCCATGTGTAATATTTCAGATTGTGCCAGCGGGTACGGGCTTCCTGTGAGCCATCCTGAATCCAATCGGTCTTTTGCCCATGATAAATCGAGCGCACCACCCCAACGGCCTCCGCTTCATCCAACACCCCATATTTGCCGCGCATCCAATCCATCGTGCTGTAATAGCGCGACATCGAATCGGTAGCAATCGTATAGACGGCTTGATTCGGCCCGAAACCATAATGCTTGGCGGCTTTGATCGCCCCCAAAATATTGCAAATGCCGCTGATACCAAACATCGGCGCCAGTTTTTCAACCGTGCTCGATGGAACGCCAAAGCGCTTGACCAAGGCATCCAGCCCCGCTTCATCGGCGAACAGTTGCAGGCCGCGTAAACATTCCATATCGTCAATACAGATCATGGCGTCCATGTTCCAAGTATTATGAATCCACGTCACATGCTTGTCGCCAATCCCCTGAATTTCATGCGTCCCATAGCCATTATTAAACAGAGTCGGGCATTGAATCGGTTCAAGGCCCACAATCTTGTGTTCAGGAAAGGCTTGTTTCAGGCGATCTCCTGCCGCAATTGTACCTGCGCTGCCCATCGAACTGACATACGCCGCCGCCGTGCCATCACCAATGCCTTTAGCAGCCAATTCCTGTGCCAATTCGACAATCGTGTTCCCGGTCACATGATAATGGAAACGATAATTCCCCATGACCTCGAACTGATTCAAAATCCGCACATTCGGGTCTTGGCGCAGTTCCCAAGTTTTATCATAAATTTCTTTGACGTTGCTTTCCGAACCGACGGTGCGAATAATATCCGCCCCATAGCTTTCAATCAGTTGAAAGCGTTCCTCGCTCATCCCGGCGGGCAACACCACAATACTGCGACACCCCATCCGGCAGCCAACCCATGCTCCGCCGATGCCATAATTGCCCGTCGAGGGCCAGACCAGCGTATGCACATTTGGGTCAACTTCGCCAAATAACTGTTTCTCAATCAGTACGGAATACGCCGCGCCGACCTTGTGGCTACCACTGGGAAATTCTTTGCCATACAACATGACAATCGGCGCTTCGACACCCGTTAATTCCGGTGGCAGCACCACATGGTAAACCTGATTGTTGCCATCACGCCATGTGATATTAAACAGGTTGATCGGGTCAAGCGGGTCTTCCGTTCGCATCCGTAAGGCTTTGGCCCGAATCTGCGGGTCAATTTTTTGGGGATGCAGCATTTCTTCAAAGGTTGGGCCAGTAATCATAGCTTTTTGCCTGCTTTTCTGTGGGGATTAATAAACGCCTGCTACTTCTCATCGTCCAATAGCTTTTTTTCCAAAACTAGTATTTGATTGTGGACTTCATCGCGCCGCTCGGCCAATTCTCGATAGGTACGATAATCCGCATCTGGCATACCCTCAGTATGCCCATTATTCCGCATCAGCAGCGCATCAATCTGCTCATCTAATTTTTCATACTCAATCACGAGATGCTGATAGAGTTCAATCCGTGTTTTATCGTCGGTGGGGGTCGGATCAGACGACGGCATGGCTTCCCTCCTCAATATCCTCTTTATGACTAC
Source organism: Anaerolineae bacterium (assembly GCA_019913005.1). GTDB lineage: Bacteria > Chloroflexota > Anaerolineae > Aggregatilineales > J027 > CFX10. Next base: position 100,401 of record JAIOHL010000105.1, read on the forward strand.
GATTAGAAGGCACTTCGGCCACTACCCGTGCTGGAATAGTACGTTTTTCCATCTCAATCCCAAAGGTATCCGCCACCACATAGAGGGGGCGTCCGCGTGTTTCATCATAAATCCGGGCGATGTACTGGCCCATGACGAAAAAGAAGAAAAACTGGAAGGCACTCAAAATCAATACCACCGATAGTGTTGTGGCCTGCCCCTCCAAAAACGCATCACTCGTCGCCAATCGCAAGAAAACCACCAATGGCAGCGCCAATACCGCCAGCACACCCAGTACAAAACTGAAATAGATGGCAACCTGTAGCGGGAAAAAGCTGAATCCCGTGATGGCATCAATCGCCAAACGCAGCATTTTGCGCAGTGGATATTTGGTCTCACCGATTTCACGGGCCTGTCGAACATATTCGACACCCGTCTGCTTAAACCCAACCCAACTGGTCAGCCCCCGGATAAACCGATTATGTTCACGCATCTGGCTGACCGCATTCACCACCCGCCGATCCATCAAACGAAAATCGCCTGTGTCCAGCGGAATATCCACATCGGTGATGCGATAGATCATGCGATAAAACATCTTGGCCGTCCAGATTTTGAAGCGGCTTTCACCGCGCCGTTCAGCCCGTACTGCATACACAACCTGATAGCCCTCACGCCATTTTTCGACCAATTTCAAGATGACTTCGGGCGGGTCCTGCAAATCAGCATCAATCAGCACCACCGCTTCCCCAGCCGCAAAATCCATGCCTGCCGTAACCGCTGTTTGGTGTCCAAAATTACGCGCGAAGTTGACGATGTGTACCCGGTCATCCACCTGATGGACTTCCATCATTTCCTGCAAGGATTTATCGCGGCTGCCATCATTGACCAGTACCAATTCCCATGTACCGTCAAACTGTTCCATCACACGCTTGATCTCAGCATACAAACGCGGAATGTTGCCTTCCTCATTATAAACAGGCGCAACAATGGACAAAACGGGTGGTGCTGTATTCATTCCAAAAACCACTTCCTAGTGATCGAATTATCCGTTAATTATGCTTCCAACCTAAGCGATTTGCCAGTGTTTGACCTGACTGTGTACCGCGTCTAGCGACGGCTCTACCACAGGCGGTTTCTCGGAATTGACACTCTGCATCGCCGAGCGCACATCTTTCAAACCGGTGCCTGTCACCAACAACAGCACCCTTTTATGGGGATGAATCATCCCGGCTGCAAGCGCGGGTTTTAGCGCCGCGAATGTTGCCGCCGCTGCGGGTTCTGCAAACACACCACTCCCCCGTGCCAATGCCGGAATCGCCGCCAAAATTTCTTCATCCGTCACGCGGATAAACGCACCATTGGTTTGACGGACGGCCCGTAGTGCTTTGGCCCGATCACGCGGCAAGCGACTACTGATACTGTCCGCGATCGTATTGGCAGGTCGGTCTTGCATCTCAGCAGCGGATAGCTGATTCTCCCACGCATACACCAGCGCATCACTGCCAGCGGCTTGCACCCCGATGAGGTGCGGAATTTTATCAAGCCACCCCTGTCGCTGCATATCCACTAAGCCCTTATGTACCCCACCGATGATGCTGCCATCTCCAACCGAAACAACAATCACATCTGGTAGGTGATAGCGAAGCTGCATGGCGATTTCCAGCGCAACTGTCTTTTTACCTTCCGAGGTAAACGGATTGATCCCTGTACTGCGATTGTACCAACCAAATTCATCACAGGCCGCGCCGCATAGGTCAAACGCCGTATCATAGTCAGCATTGACCAGAATGACATTGGCCCCAAACACCACCATCTGTGCAATCTTGCCTTCTGGTGCTGTGGCTGGCGCAAAAATGACCGCATGTGAACCCGGCGTACTGGCACACACCCCGGCGAGGGCGGCGGCGGCATTCCCTGTGCTGGCAGTCGCAATCACCTGCCGGCCCAAATTTTGCACAGCATGAGCCACCACCATCGCGCTCGCTCGATCTTTGAGCGAACCCGTTATATTCAGGCCGTCATGTTTTATATACAGTTCAGCGACGCCGATTTCCGCAGCCAGTTTTGTTAAGGATTCAGGCCCAAGCAATGTTGTCCCACCAAATTTCTGCAATCCAGCGGGTGGCACGGCAGGTAAAATATCAGGCTGCTGCCACATCGTCAACAACCCCGCTTCAGCTTCATGGCGATGTGCCCCACCCCGATACAACACATCCAGCGTTCCAACCGGGCCGCATGTAGGGCAGGTATACATCACCTCATCAAGGCTGTACATGGCCCCACAAATGACACACTGCAACCCGGTGATATGCGGTAGGCGTTCACTTAATCCGGCAGAATCCATGTCCCCGTCTCTCCCCGCAGTGCCCGCAAAATATTCGGTGGGTCAGTAATCAAGGCTTGTTGCCCTTGTTGACCCCCCCGCTCCAAAAATCGAATGGCGGCCTGAATCTTCGGTTTCATACTGCCTTCGGCAAATTCACCCGCTGCCATATATTCTTTCGCTTGGGCAACGGTAATGCGGTCAAGATTTTGCTGCTGGGGGGTGTTGAATTTAATCGCTACCTGCTCCACCCCTGTCGAAATAAGAAATAAGTCGGCTTTCATATGCGAGGCCAGCAAACTCGATGCCCGGTCTTTATCAATCACCGACGGTGGCGCACCTTTGATTTCGCCTTCATCCGTGCGAATGACTGGAATCCCGCCTCCACCGCAGGCGATCACGATAAACCCGTCCTGAATCATGCGCTGAATCGCATCCAGTTCGACGATTTCCAATGGTTGAGGCGAAGCGATCACCCGCCGCCATCCGCGACCCGCATCCTCCACCACCTGCCACCCATCTGCCTCAAATCTACGGGCCGTCGCTTCTTCCAAGAAGCCGCCAATCGGTTTGGTGGGGTTCTGAAAACCGGGATCATCTTTATTGACCAGCACCTGTGTAATGACCGTGACTACACCCCGCTGAATCTTGCGAGTATGAAGTGCGTTGCTGAGACCCTGTTGCAGCATATAGCCAATCGCGCCTTGTGTATCCGCTCCGATCAAATCCAACGGGGTCGTATGGACTTCATGGGCTGCCAATTCATTGCGCCGTAGAATAAACCCGACCTGTGGGCCATTGCCATGTGTGACGACCACACTCCAGCCTTCTTCAATCATCGCCGCGATATGCTGGCAGGTCTCGTGTACCGCTTCCCATTGATGTCCCACATCAGGACGATTTTTGTCTAGTATCAGCGAATTGCCGCCAATCGCCACTACTGCGGTTTTGCTTGCCATAGGTGCTATTCCTTTTTTAAATTTAAAGACACAAAGAGAGGCCACCTTTTAATCAAAAACCAAAGGCGTGCCTCTACTTTGAAAATGATGCTGAATTTAATTTTATGCTTAACCCATCGTCAGTGCCATCACCGCTTTTTGGGCGTGTAGGCGATTTTCGGCTTCATCATAGACCACGCTCTGTGGACCATCAATCACGCCGTCGGTGACTTCGATATTGCGGTCAGCCGGTAGGCAGTGCATATAAATGGCGTCTTCGTTCGCCAGAGCCATACGGCGTTCGTCGGTGATCCAGTCCGTATATTTCTTCCCAATCCGAGCACTTTCGGCGTTGTCAGTGGTGGTCAACAGCGCCCCCCAACTCTTGGGATACAGAATATCCGCGCCCTTGAAGCCCTCATCAAAATCATGCCCAATCTCAAAACTGCCATGACTCCGGCGGGCATTTTCTTTGGCCTGTTCCAAAATATCGGGCATCAATTTGTATTCTGGTGGATGAGTCAGGCGCACATTCATGCCATAGCGGGTCATCAGCAGAATCAGGCTTTGCGGCACGCTGATCGGTTTTTGATAGCTGGCGGCATAGGCCCAACTGACATTGATGGTTTTACCCTTGAGGCTTTCACGCCCAAAATATTCCTGAATCGTCATCAGGTCGGCCAGTGCTTGGAAGGGGTGATATACATCACATTGCATGTTCAAAACAGGCACGCGGCTGGCAGCGGCAACCTCGCGGATGTATTTATTGCCAAAATTCCAGTCACACTGACGAATAGCGATGCCGTCAAAATAGCGCCCAAAAATCTCGCCGATTTCTTTGGCAGTGTCGCCATGCGAAATTTGAGTGGTGTCGCTGTCAATAAAGGCTGCATGTCCGCCCAACTGGGCCATACCTGCCTCAAAGCTACCACGAGTACGGGTGCTGGTGAAGAAAAAGAGCATCGCCAGTGTCCTATCACGCAGATACGCATGGGGTTCGCCCACTGCCCGTTTGCGCTTCAAATCAAAGGCTAATTCAAAAACGGTATCTAGTTCGGCGCGTGTCCATTCCTGATCGGTAATCATATCGCGCCCTTTAAGATGGGTTTGCATGGGGGTCTATCTCCGATAACGAAAATTAGTGTACTTGATTTTAGTCCTGAAAAGCCCAAATCTGCCAGAGGATTTTTGCCCATTATCAGGGTGCAATTTGATATTTTGACTCGAATAACTAGGTCTTGACGGCAGGCTGTACCAACATCAAAAATTAGGTTACTCTATCTGAGAACTAATTCGTAAACTTTGTAAGGAATCATTGACGTGAACGACGATAAAATGATGGTAACAGTTGCCGTATTGGGTGGAACGGGTAAAGAGGGTTCCGGCTTGGCGATGCGATGGGCACAGAGCGGCTATCGTGTCATTGTCGGCTCACGCGATGCCGAACGCGCCAAGAGCAAAGCGGCTGAATTTAACGAAATTCTGGGCGAATCCCTCATCGAAGGCGCTCATAATCAAGAAGCCGCCGCCCGTGCCGATATTGTAGTGCTGACCGTCCCCTATGATGCGCACAAAGCCACCCTCGAAAGCGTGCGCAACGAAGTACAGGGCAAAGTTTTGGTAGATGTAACCGTCCCCATGCAGCCACCGGACATTCGCCGTGTATTTGTCCCCGCAGGCAAAGCCGCCGCGCTTGAAACGCAGGCCATTGTCGGCGATGGGGTCAAGGTTGTTTCGGCTTTCCAAAATGTCAGCGCCGCCCATCTCAAGAAACTGGAACATGAGGTTGCCTGCGATGTCCTAGTCACTGGCGATGATGACCAAGCCAAAACTGAGGTTATTCATTTGGTCGAGGCCGCCGGAATGCGTGGCATTGACGCTGGCCCACTCGCAAATGCGGTGGCGGCTGAGGCATTGACCGCCGTGCTGATGTATATAAATAAGAAATATAGTGTCAAAGGCGCGGGCATTCATATTACAGGCATCGCTACGGAATAAACGCTATGCCGACAACGGAACTGAATTTAATCGCCCTACCCGGTATCCCGCTGATTCAACCGGGAGACAATCTAGCCGTCGTGATTTTAGCCGCGCTCACACGAGCAGGTTTAACCCTGACCAATGGAGATATTCTCGTCGTGTCATCCAAAATTGTCTCCAAATCGCAAAATCGTTTTGTGGACTTGCGCGAAATCACCCCTTCACCGGAGGCCGTCTCATTGGGCGAAAAAACGCTCAAAGACCCCCGTATGGTCGAGGTAGCCCTGCGTGAATCCGTTGGTGTATCCCGCGCCGCACCCAATGTTCTAATCGTGCGCCACAAACTCGGTTTTACCTCCGCCAACGCAGGGATTGACCAATCCAACACGGGCAGTTTGGGCCATGACCTGATTTTGCTCCTACCCGAAAATCCCGATGAAGCCGCCGATGAATTGGCCCAATCGCTCGAAAAACAAACAGCGGTACGCCCCGGCATCGTCATCAGCGATACACATGGTCGGCCCTTCCGTATGGGCAATGTCAATGTCGCCATCGGCATCAGCGGCATCCCGTCCCTTTTAGATCAGCGCGGTTATCACGATTTATTTGGGCGTGAACTCAAGGCCACTGTCACCGCCTTTGCCGATCAACTGGCAGCAGCGGCAGGCTTGTTAACCGGAGAAGCCGATGAGGGCCAGCCTGTTATTTTGGTGCGCGGCCTAACATGGCCCAGCTATGCCGCGTCCGGTCACGCAACGGATATGATTCGTCCGCCCGATATGGACTTGTATCGCTAATGACAGAGCAGTTTCAAGGATTTGCCGCACTTGCCAGAAGCCGTCGTTCGGTGCGTGTCTATGAAGACCGCCCGCTTGCCGATGACCTACTGCGCGAATTATTAGAAATAGCCATCTGGTCGCCCTCGGCCCACAATCGTCAACCGTGGCGATTTGCCGTCGTGCGTGACCCGGCCCGTAAGGAACAGTTAGCGAACCAAATGGCCCACCAATTGCGTAAAGATTTAGAGGCCGACGGTGTAGCGGAAGAAATGATTGCCGCCGATACCGGACGCTCCACTAGCCGCATGATCAGCGCATCGGCCCTTATTGTTTTGTGTTTTACAATGGTAGACATGGATCGTTATCCTGACGCCAAACGCAGCGAGGCCGAACGCATCATGGCGATGCAAAGTGCTGCGATGGCTGGGCAAAATTTGCTCCTAGCGGCTCATGCAGCAGGTTTAGGCGCATGTTGGATGTGTGCGCCATTGTTTTGCCCGGATGTGATATGCGATTCCCTTGAACTCCCACTCGATTGGGAGCCACAGGCACTCATTACATTGGGCTATCCTGCCCAATCGCGGACACGAACCCGCGAACCACTAGAAACGCGAGTCTTATGGCGCTAAAAAGCGAAAATCTACACCCGAAGATCGTAGCCTTAGCGGGTGGTGTTGGCGGCGCGAAATTGGCGCATGGCCTAGCTCGGATTTTGCCTCCCAACCACCTCACCGTCATCGTCAACACAGGCGACGATTTTGTGCATCGCGGCCTGAATATCTCTCCCGACCTCGACACCGTGATGTATACCCTCGGCGAAATTGCCAACCCAAAAACTGGGTGGGGCATTGACGGCGATACGTTCCAAAATTATGAGATGTTGGAACGCTATGGGGTGGCCCCTTGGTTCCGCTTGGGAGATCGTGACCTCGCCACGCATTTTGTACGGACGGAAGCGCTCCAAAACGGGCAAACCCTCACCGAGGTCACCCAGCAGCTATCCCAAGCATTAGGCATCCAACAGACCATTTTGCCCGCCACCGACGACCCTTTTGCCACGCTAGTAGACACTCAAGAATATGGAAGGTTGGAATTTCAGGAATATTTCGTGAAATTTCGGTGGCAACCGACCGTAGTTGGGTTATCCTATAAGGGAGAGGGGGAAGCACAAGCAACCCAGATGGCACTGGACGCGATTCATGATGCTGATTTGGTTGTGATCTGTCCTTCTAACCCCCTGCTCTCAGTTGAGCCTATTTTAAGGCTAGGTGGTATACGTGAGGCGATTCAATCCCGCCACGTTCCCTGCATCGCGGTCAGCCCCTTAATCGGGGGAAAAGCTGTCAAGGGGCCAGCCGCAAAATTGATGGAGGAACTCAAATTGGATGCCTCGGTTAAGGGTATCGCGGCCTATTATGCGAGTCTGATAGATGGATTAGTCATAGATACCGCCGATACCGACGTCGTTGAGGAGCTAAGAAAATCCGCTCCCGCCCTGTCTCTAATTGTGACACAGACGCTGATGGAGACCATTGAAGATCGAGAACGTCTGGCAGGCGAAATCCTGAAATGGATATTGGAGGGAATTAGTTTGTGAAAACGTGGGCCGTACTCCCAGTCAAACCGTTGGTGCGGGGCAAAAGTCGTCTTGCACCCGTTTTATCACCTGCCCAGCGCGAAAAACTTTCGCTCGGCATGTTACTACACAATATCCAACTGCTTAAAAGTTTAGGCTGTATCAGCAATATTTTGGTGATTAGCCGCGATACCAAAGTGCTTTCGATTGCACGTGATCTCGGTGTGTATACTGTGCAAGAAAGCGGACAACCAGAACTCAACCCGGCCTTGATGCGTGCCTCCAAATTAATTCACACATGGGGCGGCGAGGCCATGCTCATCTTACCCAGCGACATCCCGCTAGTCTCTGCCGAAGACATTGAACAGATTGTTCATTTGGGGCGTTTCCCTGCCACGATGGTCATTGCCCCCGATACCGCCAGAGACGGCACCAACGCCTTATTCGTTCATCCTCCCGGCCTAATTCCTTATAGCTATGGGACGGGGAGTTTTCAACGACACATTGCGGAAGCTGAATTAGCCGGCGCAACCGTCGAAGTCTATGAATCCGAACGCCTCGCCTTAGACGTGGACACTCCCCCCGATTTGGATGAATATGTCCGTCTAGCCGCCAAATACAACGTCCCCATCATTGATTTTCAATTGCAACAGGTGATCGAAGGCTAACCATAAAACCAGATATAATCAAAGGGCGGCATATCCAGACCCGCCCTTTTTTGTTTGGGAGTTTAACATGGCGACAGCAAGCCCTCGTTGGTATCTCGCCCAAATCATTGAAGAACAGAAATTTGAGCATGGCGGCAATCTCCTAGATGTCAACTTTGTGTTGATTTCTGCCACATCCGATGAAGATGCTTATACATTTGCTCTTGAGGTCGGCCATAGATATAAACATTCATATTTGGTGGCTGATATAGAAGATCCGCGTGAATGGGAACAGGCCGAAAAAGAACTGGTCACTAGTATTTTTCGCGGTTTGCGAAATCTCAGTCTCATCGGCCCGGATTTGAAACATGGCACTGAAATGTACTGTGAAAGACCAAGATTGCTGACCGAAGATGAAATTGGGGAACTGGTCGCCCCAAAAGAGGAGCAGAGCGTCTTTACCGACTGGATACCCAAACATGCTGAGTGGTATATCGCCGAAATCATAAAATCGGCGAGGCAAAATGATGATGGATTGTTCATCGTTTACCGCTGCATGATATTGATAAAAGCCGCCCTACCTGATGAGGCATTTGAACGGGCTATGGAGTTCGGAAGAACCCTTAATATTGATACCACTCGATTTTGGGGCATCCGTATGGTATACGTCGTACACGACCCATTAGAGCATGGCGAGGAAATGGCATTTGAACGTCAAGAAGATGTCAGTGAAACAGGAATCCAACAAATGATTTGCCCTAAAGAACATCTGGCTATTTTTGAGAATCCAGATTTTCGCTAAATTCAGCACGGCGGCTTTAGCCCCGTGTGTATGATTGACTACACCCGTGTTCCAAATAGCCCAACCGGATATAATCAAAAAACGGCGCATCCAAAGGCCGCCTTTTTGCCGAAATGGAGAACTAAATTATGACTGACCGTGCAGCCCTTTATTTGCAAGATGCCCACAGCATTCAGCAGGGTATTCAACTGGTGAAATATGCCGAGAAAAAAGGCTTTGAAGCCGTTTGGCAAGCCGAAAGCCGCCTCGTGCGTGATGCGATTGTCCCGATGGCTGCTTTTGCCGCCCATACGGATCGCATTTTGATTGGGTCGGGGGTGGTCAACAATTGGACGCGCAATGTCGCCCTCCATGCCGCCACCTTTTTGACGCTGGACGACCTTGCTCCCAACCGTATCATCTGTGGTATCGGCGCGTGGTGGGATCCGTTAGCTGCCAATGTTGGCATCGAACGCCGCAAGCCCCTCCTCGCCATGCGCGAATATGTGACCGTCACCCGCGACCTGCTCAATATGAAGCGTGTCACCTTTCACGGCGAATTTGTGAATGTCGAAGGCATCGAACTCGACGTGGTGCATGGTCGCCGCGAACCCCGCCATGTGCCGATTTATATCGGGGCGACGGGTGACAAAATGTTGGCGCTCAGTGGGGAAATCGCTGATGGGGTACTGTTAAATTACATGGTGTCGCCGCAGTATAACATCAAGGCGCTGGAAATGATCGAACAGGGCGCGAAACTGGCAGGCCGCAAGCTGGATGCGATTGACCGTCCCCAATTGGTCATTTGCTCGGTAGACCGTGATCGCAAACGTGCTTTGAATTCGGCGCGTAAATTGGTGACCCAGTATCTCGGTCAGCAGCCCCATCTCATGAAAGCCAGTGGCGTGCGCCAAGAATTATTGGACGAAATTCATCAGGTACTGAAGTGGCCCGCCACCGAAGAAGAAATCGAAAACGCCATGACCCTCGTTCCCGATGATGTGGTACAGGCCGTCACCGCCAGCGGCACACCCGATGAAGTGAAGGCAAAGGTGCGCGAATACTGTCAATATGGCTGCACCTGCCCCGTGTTGTATCCGTTAAGCCCCGATGTCGAACTGATGATTGATACCTTCGCGGGTGGCTATTTAAACTAGGGAAACGCATGTCTGAGCATCAACACGCCTTACAACCCAATTCGCAGATGTGTTTTGTCTGTGGGGTATCCAATCCAATTGGCCTAAAGAGCCGCTTTTATTCGGTGGGGGATAATCGAGTTGAACTACGCTTGACCTTCACCGACCCCTATCAGGGCTACCCCGGCATCACACACGGCGGCATCATCGCCACAATTTTAGATGAAACGATGGGGCGGGCGCTTTTGGCGTCCAACCAAGAACGCCTCATGATGACCGCCAAGATGGAAATCAAATATCGCCTGTCCGTCCCCCTGAACACCGAGATTTTATTTCGGGGCGTGGTCATCAAAGACAAAGGCCGTATCGCCCAAGCCGAGGGGTACGCGATTTTGCCGGATGGCAGCATCGCCGTCGAAGCCAATGGAACCCTGATGCAAATCCCGACTGATAAACTCTCGGAAATGAATACTCCTGAAGTCGGCTGGCGAATTTACGAGGATTATGAAATCGAATAAGTTTAGATGGTCACGCGATCTGACGGCATGGTTCATCATCTGCCTTGCCGTCGGAATCGTCTCTTTGCTTTACCTCTCATTGGGCTTGGCAGCGAGTAATGGCCCGCTGCTGATGCCCCTTGATGATACCTATATCCATTTTCAATATGCGCGTCAGATGGCATCCGGCGAACCCTATGTCTACAGCCCCGGTGATCACCCGACCTCCGGCGCGACCAGCTTTTTATATACCCCCCTGCTGGCAGTCGGCTATTTCATCGGTTTTCATGGCCTGTATTTGGCATATTGGGCCGTCGCCATTGGATCACTCAGCTTTTTATTGAGCGCGTGGCTGATCTTCCGCCTCATGATGGAATCGCCTGTCGCCAAACGCCCCCTCGATCCCCTATTTGAGCAGGGCGGCGAACATCAAGCCATGTGGTGGATTGCCCTCCTCATCACGCTGGCCTATATCGTGACTGGCGCGATGGTCTGGGCAGCCGTCAGCGGCATGGAGACGATGCTGTTTTTGCTGGCGGTGCTGTTGAGTCTGTATACCTATCAGCGCAGCAATCCCAAACATATGGCATGGGCCGGAGCATTTGCCGCCCTCACCCGTCCCGAAGGTGCGATTATTGCCCTCTCCCTCACTCTGATTTTGTTATACCGCAGCCGCCGTGCCAAGCAATTCCATTGGTTGGATTTCCTGCCCTTTTTTGCCATCTACGTCCAACCGCTGGTCAATTTTGCGATGACGGGTTCGGTATCTGCCAGTGGCAATCAAGCCAAATCCATCCTGTACGATGTCACCATCCCAATGGATGAACGCATTGGCAAAGTCATCGGTCAATGGGTGCGGATGTTGGGGGAATTGGTCTTTGGCGCGAGTGAGGTAGACGGGGTTTATATCACCATCATTGTGGCATTTCTGGCGATGCTGGCGATTTTTGTCTCCCTCCGTACCAGTCTCAGCAAAAAGGAACTTCGCCCCACCGTCTTAGCCTTTATCTGGATTATGCTGTTATCCGCCGCCATCGCCACCCTCGATACCGCCTTTTGGCACTTTAAACGTTATCAACTCCCCATGATGGCCTTGCTTTTTCCGCTGGTGGGGTCAATGTTATTCGGCTTCATTTCGATTGGTGTGGTCAACCGCCGCTGGATGATTACCATTGCCGCGATTATTTTGTTCTTCCAAGCCAACACCACCCTCGACTTTGCCGGACGCTATCATGACAACATCGGCGTCGTGCATGATCAGCAGTTGGCAATGGCCCGTTGGGTAAACCAAAATTTGCCCAAAGAGGCGCGGGTTGGTGTACATGATGTTGGCATGATAGCCTATATCGGCAATCGTAAGGTCTATGATGTCGTTGGCCTCACCACCCCCGATGCCGCCGAAGCATGGTGGCAGGGACCGGGTGCGATTTACGAAACAATGGCCCATCATCCCTATCGCCCCAATTATTTTGCCATCTATCCCGACGTGCGCGGCCTCCCCATGTTGCAGGAAGCAGGCGTCTTTGGCGAAGAACTCGCCCGTTTTGAAATTGACCTCCCGCAGCATACCGTCGCCTCCGCCACTGGGACGCAGATTGTCACGAAGGCCGATTGGTCACTGACCAATGCCGAAGATGTAGTGCATCAGCCCTCCATTCTGCCGTATTTGGAAGGCTATGAACTATTTCAGGTAATTGATGTTGGGAATTTGGAAAGCGAGGCAAAAGCCGACTATGAAGTTAAGGATAATGAAACTTCAGGTGGTTTTGCCACTGACGTAAGGCATCTATCCTATCTCAACTGCTCGGAGAACTGTGATGTTATAGACGGAGGTCGTATTATCACAGGCGGAGAGAAATTCACGATTAACGATCAGGGAACAAATACGAATGCCTATCTGATTATTTTGAGAGTCCACGCATCTGAGCCGGCGAGTCTGATTTTAGATGTAGATTGTTTTGGTTGCAGTTTGGAGGATGTCGTCGTACCAAATATTCCCGGACATTGGGTGGATATTCCATTTTTGATAGGAAATCGGCTTGGTACTCAATCGACTATTTCTATAGATGCTCGCTATGGAACCAGATACTACGCCTATAGCTATTTTATTTTTCGCCATATAGGAGAAAAAAATCTGTCTGAAACTACTAATGAGACAAATCCTGTAGCGATTTTTGGGATTCCAATGATAGATGCATTTTCTGCAAATGGCACTCCGGCAGTGTGGCCTGTTTGCGAGGACAGGGTGTCATGTTACGAGAACCTTGAACTCTCAGCAGTCAGTTTTGAAAACGCAAATAAATCAGTTCAAGTAAATTTAGATTGGTATCTGCCTCTCTCAGAGAACTTGTCTAGGGACGGCAAAATCTTCGTCCATCTCTACGACGACCCCAACCAACCGCCGATTAAACAAATAGATGTCTGGCCCGGTGGGTCATTGCCCCCTGCCAACTGGCTTCCGGGCTATCGTTCGGATGCCGTGACCCTGCCCCTCGATGACGTGCCGCCGGGGACATATTCGCTGGCAATCGGCATCTACGACCCCAATACCAATGAGCGGTATACTGTAATAGATCAACGCACCGCCGAGTCATCAGATCGGCTGTTTTTGGGAGAGGTGGTAATCGGCAATGACTGATGTGAGCAACCCAACAATTGAACAACTCACCACACTGGCAGAAAAACTTACCTATACGGAAAAACTTAGGTTGCTAGAAAACATCATCGCCATGCTAAAAATTCAGGGCGAAAGTAGTGGCGAACCGACTGCAAAAGACACGCTGTACGGCGCATTATCCCATCTTGGGCCTGCCCCCTCGCCTGAAGATATTGATGAAATGCGGCATGAGGCATGGGCCAATTGAGAATTGTTAGCCAATTTACCCTAAATTCAGCACGGCGGCTTTAGCCCCGTGTCACAGATAAAAACTTAATCTCTGAGGATTTTCCAATGAAAATTGACTTCACCCTCAACAGACAACCGACCACCTTTGAAATCGCCCCCCATGACACCCTATTGCGGGCGTTGCGAAATCACGGCATTTTTGGCGTAAAATTCGGCGACGAAACAGGTATGTCCGGTTCGGATACCGTTTTGCTGGATGGCGACCCCGTGCTGGCAGGCATGATGTTGGCGGCGCAGGTGGCAGGTCGTGATGTGCTGACCATTGAAGGCGTCGGCGGCGCACAGGAGCGTGGGTGGCGGGGCACACAACCCCTCCACCCCCTGCAAACCGCCTTTATCGAAACCGGCGCGATTCAATGCGGCTACGAATCCCCGGCCTTCATTTTATGTGCGCTGGCCCTCCTGCGAAAAAATCCCTCCCCCACCGAAGCTGAGGTGCGTGAAGCCATTGCAGGTGTTCTCAGC
>JAIOHL010000106.1 GCA_019913005.1 Anaerolineae bacterium
GGGTTGGGGATGGGGTTCATTCGGCTACACTGCAAGGTAATACCCTCTACGGATAAATAAAATACACGCGGACGGAAAACTGCCCCAACTGAATTTCATCCCCATCGGCGACATAGGCGGGCACAAACGGCAGTAGATGGCTGCGGTTGACATACGTCCCGTTGGTGCTGCCCATATCCACGATCTGCACGCGAAAATTGGACGTGCGACGCAGCAGACAGTGGACGCGGCTCATGCCCGAACGATAGCCGGCATAATAGGTCAAATCCACCCGGCGCACAGGCAAAAAGGGGCGTGTGCCAATGGATTCACGGCCCAACACCAGATCGCGGTGCAAATTCTCCATCAACACCTTATGTCCGGCGGCCCGCATTAACAAAAGGCTACCTTCGGGGAACATATAGGGGTTTTTGAGATCGGAGGTGCTGAGGGTGCCACGCTTGAATCTGGCTTTGTCGAGTCGGATGGGTTCGGTGGGATGCTCGGTAAAGGGTTGGGGTGGTTCGATGCTGACGGGTTCGATAGCGACAGGCTTGGTACGCAAAAAGCCAATTAACCGCTCAATGAGACGGCGGTCAGGCGGTGGTTGGTGGGGGGGCACAGGTGTCATTTGCATAGTTAACCGCCATACAGGTAGCGCATTTTGAGAATACCAGTCTCCATAATACCCCATATTTTTGGGGCGTCACAGCAGTCAAAATATTCCTCTATACTAAGTAATGTTGTCGAAAAATTTAACAAAATAGGGAGTCATAAATCCATGTCAAATCGTAGATTTTCCTCACCACTGAAGTGTTTAGGGGTGGTTGTTTTAGGGGTACTTTTGATGATGGTGTGTGCTGCACTGACCCTCATGCTGGTTCAGGGAGCAGATGCCCAAGACGGCCTTTCGGAAGAAGAAATGGCATTGTTGGCCGATGTACAAAGTTCGGTTGCCAAGTTCTATCAGCAGCAAACCTATGCCATCGCAGGTCAGCAGGTCTCCACGACAGGTGTGGATATGATGGGGCAAAAGATGGAATTTACCACGACTCAGAACATCGCCGGACAGACGATTTTGGGCAAGGATGGCTCGTTGGTCGCCAGCTACCAATCCCTTGAACAAATAGTGGACAGCGGCATTATGGGCATGACCAGCGGCCAGACCTTTGCCTATGAGACGATTTTGGTGGACGGTCAATCGTATATTAAATTCACCACGTCGGAAGGGTTGGGCATCGTCGCCGAATATTATCCGCAGGAATGGACACTGGTAGACCCCGAAGACACCACCTCTACATTGGCCCTGTTTAATATGACCCCTTCGTTTGGCAGCAGCTATTTGCCGATCAATGGTTTCGACAACCCCGCCCTGATGAAATCGGTCACCGAGGTCGAAGGTGGCGAAATTGAGGGTCAGGCCATGCGTATCATCGAATTCGAATTGGATACGGTGGCGGCCCAGACGAGTGGCTTTTATGGAACGAATCAAGTTGCCACCAGTCAGGCCCTCGGTGCAGTAATGGGCGGTGGTGCGCCGACCGATCCCAGTGTGCCCAGCACGGATGCGATTACCCAAGAACAACTTGATCAGTTCATGGCCGATACGACCCTCGTGCAGCGTGTGTGGATCGGTGCGGACGATGGGTTGCCGCACCGCGTCGAGATCGTGATTGGCGTAGATACTGAAATGGCGATGGAGCAGTTGGGTGGGATGAGCCTACCGATTGTGATGGAAACCACAACCACGCTCGACTTCACCGATTTCAACGCCGTGTTTGATATTCAAGCCCCCGAAGTCGCGGAGTAGAAGAATTTACCTCACCCCAAACCCCTCTCTAAAAACGTTTGGAGAGGGGGAATAGGGGTAGTGGGCTATAATAGATAATATAGACCGTCGTAGTGAGGATATGGGCATGAGTATTCAAGAATTACTCCCGTTGCTCCATCAATTAAGCCGTGCGGATAAGCTACGTGTGCTGCAATATGTGGCGAACGACCTTGCGGTGGATGAAAACCTTGAGGTTATGTTCACGGGCCGCGAGTATGAGATTTGGTCGCCGTATGATTCAGCGGATGCGGCTCGCCAACTCTATGCGCTTTTGGAGGAGGACAAGCAAGAAGCCCATTCTTCCAAAGACCTGTGAATTAACCATCCCGCCTTAAAATTCCCCGCGCCCAAAAAATTTCTTCCGCGCTTATCTCGTGCTACAATCAAAGGTGGAAGTGAAATCGGCAATTTTGAACCCATGCCGTGCCCAATCTGCATATTGAGTGTGATCCACTAAGAAATTTGGCCCAAACCATGACCGATACCGTCAGCCCAACCTTTGAACCGATTGACGTTTTTTATATCAAGAATCTCGACGCCCTCAAGGTGATCTCGGATCGCCGCCGCCTGCAACTATTGGAAAAATTGATGCAGCACCCCTACACGGTCAAGCAGTTAGCCAGTGAATTGGCGGTGGAGGATTCGACCAAGCTGTATTATCACGTGCGGCTGTTGGAGGAGCATGAATTCATCCGCGTGGTGGATACGCAATTGGTGTCCGGCATCCTCGAAAAAACCTATCGTGCCACCGCCCGCCGTTATGAAGTCGAAAAAGAACTGCTGCCCAACAATCCCGCCGAATACAGCGACGCCATGCAGTTGGTCAATGCCATGTTCGAGGAAACGTTGGAGGAACTGGGTCGGCTCATGGAATATGTCAGCGCCCATGCCGATGACGCCGAACGGGTCATCCCACGTGGGACGGCCTCGGAAATCGCACGGCGCAAATTTCACCTGACCCATGCCCAAGCCGATGAGTTTATCCAAAAACTGCGTGAGGTCGTCTTGAGCCTGCCGACCGATACCACCCCCGGCCCGGATAAGTTGGAATTCGGCCTGACCTTCGCCTTCTTCCCGATCAGCCCCCACGAACCACCGCCGCAGGAATAGAATAGGCCGCATAACCCAAATCAACCTCACCCCAACCCCTCTCCCACGTGAGAGGGGCTTCAATACGCCAGATTCGATGCCCTCTCGCTAGATGGAGAAGGGAGCAGGGGGGTGAGGTCAGCTTTCGCGGCAATATGGCAGCATGGAGTAGCCTATAATGGAACAAAATGGCGTGCGATTTCGTTCTAATTAAGAGGGAGACTCCACATGAGACCATTGGTTGACAAATGGCGGGCCCTGTTGAACAGCACCGCTACTATTGCCCCATCGGAGGCTCGCGCCGCGTCGGACGAGGTGCGTGCTTTTGCGTTCGATTTCTATCGCCTTCTCCAATCAAACAAACCCGATAACCTCATATTCTCGCCCCTTTCCATCTGGCTGGCCTTGATGATGGTCTACGCCGGGGCACGCGCGAATACTGCCGCCCAAATGCAGCGCGTTTTGCATCTGCCCGCCGCCGAAAACGACCTCCATGCACAGGCCACCGCTTTGATCGTCGAGATCATGCGCCGCCAGCTTGACCCCGCCGCCGAAGATCGGCCCGAACTCAACATTGCCAATCGGCTGTGGGGGCAAATCGGTCTGCCCTTCGACCCCACCTATCTCGATTTGGTGGCGAAATTTTATGCCAGCGACCTAGCCCAGACGGATTTTCAAGCCGGGTCATTGGAGAAAATCGCCGCCGAGATTAACGCATGGGTAGCGGAGCAGACCCGCGACAAAATACCACAAATCATTTCCCCGGCCCTGTTGGATTCCCTCACGCGCTTGGTGCTGGTCAACGCGGTCTATTTTAAGGGGCTGTGGCAGTTCCCATTTTCGGAATATGCCACCCACGACGCGCCATTTCATTTATTGGAGGGAGGCACGACGACGGTGCGCATGATGTCTCAAAAAGAATCGCTCGAAAACGTGATTTTGAAGGATTACGCCGCCGTCCATCTGCCGTATCGGGGTGGGGCGCTGGCGATGCTGCTGATTCTGCCCGCCGAGGGTCGGTTTTTTGAATTTGAGCGCCGCTTCGATGGGGCGATGTTCCAAACGCTGCTCCGTAGTCAGTCATACGAAAAAATCGAACTCTACCTGCCGCGTTTTGAACTGAATACCAGCCTTATGCTCAAGGATGCCCTTATCACATTGGGGATGCCGGATGCGTTTGATCCTGACGCCGCCGATTTTTCGGGTATGGCGGTGGTGCCAAAAGCCGAAAACCTCTACATTTCGGCGGGGGTACATCGTGCCTATATCAAAGTGGATGAGGCGGGCACCGAAGCCGCCGCCGCAACTGCCATCCTCATGCAGGCACGCGGGATGATGATTGAGAAGCGGCCTCCGGTCATCCGTTTTGACCGCCCATTTTTGTATGCCATCTATGACAAACCCACCGGGACGATTTTGTTTATGGGGCGGGTGATGAATCCGGCGGAGTAAACGTGTAAACAGGAGTGCGTGGATGTTTAAGGGGACACGAGTCACCTTGCGGGCCTTCACCCGTGAGGATTACACGCGACAGTGGGCGTTTGAAAACGACCCCCAGTTATGGTTTTGGGACGGTGGTACGCCCGAACCCACATCGCTCGAACGATTGTTGGCGCATGTGGATGCCGACAAAGGGGATAGCGATGAGGTGTCGTTTGCGATTGAGGCCGATGGGCAATACATTGGGCATTGCAGCCTGCACGACTTTGATGCCATCCACCGCCACTGCGAAATCAGTGTGGAAATCGGTGACACGGCCTATCAGGGACGCGGCTATGGGCGAGAAGTAGTCGGGCTACTACTGGATTACGCTTTTAATCATCGCAATCTGCACCGTGTTTGGCTGAAAACCCACAGCGCCAACGAACGCGCCATTCGCTGCTATCGGGCCTGCGGATTTGTTGAAGAAGGCCGTCTGCGGCAGCATCTTTTTATTCAAGGTCGCTGGGTAGATCGGGTGGTTATGGGTCTGCTGCGCGACGAATATGTTAAGGGAGAGGAACTATGAATCGCAACAAAGTAATCGTAAGTATCGGGCTATTGGCGTTGGTGCTGGCGGGGCTGCTGCGGCCTGCCCCATCTTCGGCCCAACTCAGCAGTTTTGGCCCGATTGCCAACAGCCAAAATCAATTCGCGCTGGATATGTACCAGCAAATTCGGGACGACAATCAAGAGAATCTGATTTTTTCCAGCTACTCGATCTGGCAGGCGTTGGCGATGGTCTATGCCGGGGCACGCGGCAATACCGAAAGCCAAATGATGACCACCCTGCATTATGACCTGCCCCAAAACGAACTGCACACCATGTTGGGCGGGATGAACGCCGAAATCCTCAGCCGGGGGGTCGCGCCGGATGATGCCCCCGAAGGCGAACAACCCCTGCTGCTCAATATCGCCAATGGGTTGTGGTCGCAGGAAGGTTATGCGCTGAAGCCCGATTACGTGGACATCCTGAGCCAAGATTACGGCAGCGAGATGTTCCAAGTGGATTTCGCCAATGGGCCTGCTGAAGCCATCGCCGATGAGATTAACGGCTGGATCAGCGATGAAACCGAAGGCAAGATCGAGGATGTCATCTCACCCGACCTGCTATCCGAAGCCACCCGCCTTGTGCTTGCCAACGCGATTTATTTCAAGGGGTCGTGGCTGTTCCAATTTAATGTCGAAGCGACGGAGGACGCCCCGTTCCATTTGTTGGACGGCAGCACGGTAGATGTGCCGATGATGTCCCAAGCCGATGATTTTGGTTATGCCGTCACCGATACCTTTGTCGCGGTGGAACTGCCGTATGCGGGCGACACGGCGGCCATGTTGGTCATTATGCCGTTGGGCGATTTTGCCGAATTTGAAAGCGGCCTGACCCTTGAATCGTTTGATGCCATCCGCTTGCAGGCGATGGTCACACGCGGGGAGGTAGATTTGACGATCCCGCGTTTTGAATTTGCCACCGAAATGTCACTGCCGGATACGCTCAAAGCGATGGGTATGACCGACGCCTTTGACCCCGATGCCGCTGATTTTTCAGGTATTGCGAACACCGACGACGGCAATCTGTTTATCTCGGATGTGCTGCATCAGGCCGTCATCAAGGTGGATGAAAATGGCACAGAGGCCGCCGCCGTGACGGTGGTGATTGTGGAAGTTACCGCCGCCCCTGCTGATGAACCCGTCGAAATCACGCTGGATCATCCGTTCATTTATGCGATTTATGATCGGGCCACCAACGCGATTTTGTTCATGGGCCGCGTCACTGACCCGTCGGGGGCATGAGGTCGGTTTAACCCCACCCCTTTGCCCCCTGCCCCGTAAACGGTGAGGGGAAAGAGTCAGGTATTGAACTTTATGAAACTTGTGTGAAAAAGCTCACTGGTTGACGTGTATTTTGTCCTTTGGGGTAGATGTCGTCTTATACTATAACAAAACGCTCCACACACACAGGCAAATCACAGGCACAATCAGAGGGGTACCAATGGCACAATATCGTATCATCGCGCCGGGAGGGGTCAATCAACGCGCCTTCCCATCCACCGCCGGGACGATTCAGACTCGGTTGGTGGTGAACACCGTCCTGCAAAGTAACGAAGTCCCGCTGACCGACCCCGAAGGCCGTCTGTGGTTGCGATTGGCGGGGAACACGGCATGGCAGTGGGTGTGTATGCGTGACCGCGACGGCAGGGCGTATATCGAAGAAATCCTTGAATCGCCACCTCCGGCTCGACCCAACGGTACAACCAACGGAACCACCAGTGGCACAATCCCCACCCGCCCAACGAGTGGCAACACGATTTATCCGATGGGGGGACGGGTGCAAGTGGTCAATCAGCCCTATTTCGCGCCGCTGATTGCGATTGATAACGTCGCCAAGCAGTGGTTTATCGTCAATATCCGTGAGTTGGCGTGGTTCGGCAGCGGCTATGCGGCCTATAACGTCCAGAACACCCGTCCAGCACACATGGATCAGCATATCAAACGAGCGCGGGATGTAGGCGCACGCATCATCCGATTTTTTGCGCCGCTCCATTTTGCACCCACGAGTGAGGCCGTCCGACGAGTTGGGGTTGTTCTGGACAAGCTGCATCAAGCCAATATGCTGGGGATTGTGTGCCTGAATGATTCGATTGGCTTGGCAAACATGACGCTTGCGGGGGAAGCGGCCTATCACACGGCTGAATTGGGCCACCTCAGCGCCAATTATTTTGTGCAACAGGCATGGCGCACCCATTATTTGCCGTTTGTTGAGCAGATGGTCACGGCCTATCGGGAACACCCGGCGGTGTTTAGCTGGCAGTTGATGAACGAACCGGGCCTCTATCCGCAACCACCGCAGCCGGGTCAAGCCGAAGCATTTCTGACTTTTGTTAGCGAGACCTCGGCGCTGATTGCCCGACTCGCCCCGAAACATCTGATTAGCGTAGGGTTAATCAGTTCGGCGCATGTCGGGCCGGGGACAGATGAATTTCAGTACGCCCGCCAGTTTTATTACCACCTGCCCCACGTGCATATCGTCGGCACGCACATGTATCAACTGCTCGGCAACCCGGATGTCAATGCGCTGTGGGATCAAGAAGCCCGGTCACGCAATGATTACACGGCGGCACAGGAATTGGGCAAGGCGTTTATGGTGGATGAATTTGGCGCGGCGGCGGGAGATCGTTTGGCGGCAACGGGCCAATTTTTGAATCGGTGGCTGGTAGATCGGCGCTCGGCGAGTGTGGGGCAATGGGGCTTTATGTATCCCGACCCGCCGATGGATATTGGCATTGGGGATGGGGTGTATGGATTTGACCCGATTCTCAATACGGCACAGGGTTCGACGAATGCGGCGTTTTTCCCGGCGATGCGGGATTTATTCTTGGCGCGGTTGGGGTTTTAGGGGATTTACCTCACCCCCCGGCCCCCTCTCCATCTGGCGAGGGGGAGGCGCATCTGGCGGATGGAAGCCCCTCTCACGTGGGAGAGGGGTTGGGGTGAGGTTGGTTTTTCCCGCTCTGTTACGTGGTTCGAAATTGGGCAAGTCTGAGACTTGCCCCTACGGTGGAAAACGGCCTTGTAGGGGCGTGGTCTATGACCCGCCCTGCCTTCAATGCCCAACCTTGCAACAGAGCAGTTTCAACCGCCTCTGCCCCAAAAATGTCGGAGTCTGAAGATTGCATGGAGAGAGGCTTTAATACGGCGCTTACTCCATTCCCGATTCGGCGGATTAGTCCTCATAGGAGACCGTCAGCGGGTCGTCAAGCGCCATGATAACAGGTTCAAGATCACGCGGGCCGGGGGCGGTATAACGCACATCGGGGCTTGGGGTATTGC